>NZ_LGIW01000014.1 GCF_001275385.1 Exiguobacterium sp. BMC-KP | reverse complement strand
ACGATTGACGAAGCTTGCGCTTCATTCGTTTTTGTATTCCGTAGAATACGTTTTTGCCTCATCGTTCAGTTTTCAAAGTTCGTCCGCCGCCTTAGCGACTTTAATAGATTAACAGGTTGTTTTGTTTATGTCAACCATGCTTTTTAAAAATCTTTTCAGCCCCAACGAACCGTTTATAAAAGGCGTCTCGCTGGAACATTTATTAATATAACAACAAAATTCGACAAACACAAGCATTATTTCAAAAAAACTTTGCAAAGAGTTTAAATCCTCTTCGCAAAGTCTTTACCTTCTTAACATGGCGCCTACTGTAAACGCGATATTTGCTGGGCGTTCTGCTAACCGTCTCATCAAATACGTATACCAATCGACACCGTGCGGAACATAGATGACGACACGGTAGCCTTGTCGAACGAGCTCTTGTTGTCGCTTCGGTCGCATGCCTTGGAGCATTTGAAATTCAAACTGTGCTCGATCAATATTTTTCATTTGAGTAAAACGAATGATTTGTCGAATAATCTCTTCATCGTGTGTTGCAATCTGCGTGTAATTTCCATGGAGTAAATTAGTCTTTATTAACTGAAGGTATGTCTCATCCACCGTCTTCTTCGGTTGGATATAGGTTTCATCATCTCCGTCGTATGCTCCTTTAACGACACGTACTGTTGATTGAAGACGTTCTAAATCAAAGCGACTGCGGTATACATTTGCTTGTAGCGCAATTCCGACGTTTGGATAATGTTGATGTACGCGTTCAAATACTTGCACGATCGACTCAATCATCGTCGCTTCCTCCATATTGACGGTCACACGCATGTTTCTCTGATAGGCAATCTCTGCAATACGACTTAACTGTTGATAGGCGATATTCGAATCAATTCTTAACCCGATTGACGTTAGCTTTAAAGATACTTGTGCGTCGAGATCCTGTTCTTTGATTTGACCGATGACTTTGATACATTCGTTCGCAATGTCTACTGCGTCCTGTTCAGTCTCAATGAACTCGCCTAAACAATCCACAGTAGCGGCTCGCCCATCTTGATTAAATTGTTTGACCGTATCGATTGTCTCTTCTGCGCCCTGACCTCCGACGAATAACGTTCCACCAAGCGGCAACCCAACTTTTCTAGCGAATTTAATCAGCAACCTGTTCTCAGCTAAGTACTCAAATACAGGTCCAGTAATCTGCTGTAACATCTGAATCACCCTCTCTCTCCCCCCTTACCCTCTCCCAATAAAAAAAACGTCTTTCTTCTATAATATAAGAAAGACGCAGTTTGGATTAATGCAACCAGATGAAGTAACCGAGGAAACCGAGTGATAATACATACATGATCGGATGCACTTCTTTTGCTCGTCCTTTCGCGATCATCGTGACCGGATAGAAGAGGAAACCGAATGCAATCCCTGTTGCGATTGAATACGTTAACGGCATCATGATGACGGTCAAGAACGCGGGAACCGCATACTCGAATTTTTTCCAATCGATCTGGAGCAATGAAGCTGCCATCAGGACACCGACGATGATCAATGCAGGCGCTGTGACCGGTGCTGTGATGATTGCAAGTAATGGCGAGAAGAATAAAGCAAGACCGAAGAACAATGCTGTGACGATTGCCGTCATACCTGAACGACCACCTGCTGCGACCCCTGCACTGGATTCAACGTAAGAAACCGTTGTTGATGTTCCAAGAATCGAACCTGCTACCGTCGCTGTTGAGTCAGCGATCAATGCGCGACCAGCACGCGGTACTTTATTTTCTTTAATCAGACCAGCTTGGTTTGCTACTGCAACCAATGTACCTGCTGTATCGAAAAAATCAACGAAGAAGAAAGTCAAAATGACGATCATCATTTGAACCGTGAAGATTTCATCAAAGTGGAGGAATGCCTGTCCAAATGTTGGCGCGATACTCGGTGGTGCTGAAACGATCTCACCAAGGCTTGTTGGGACTGGAATCAAACCGAAGATCATTCCAGCAATCGCCGTCACGATCATTCCGAAAAAAATCGCCCCTTTGACACCACGCGTCATCAGGACCGCAGATACGACAAGACCAAATACCGCGAGAAGTGTTGTTCCTTTACTTAAATCACCGAGTGAGACGAGTGTCGCTTCATTCGCAACGACGAGACCACCTGTTTTTAAACCGATGAACGCGATGAACAATCCGATACCTGCTGCAACAGCCATTTTCAACGGCTCTGGAATTGCGTTGATGATGACCTCTCGAATACCTGAAGCCGTCAACACCATGAAAACAAGACCTGAAACGAGAACGCCTGAGAGTGCAGTTTGCCACGGAATACCCATTCCGATAACGACACTATAGGCGAAGAAAGCATTTAGTCCCATTCCTGGTGCAAGCGCAATTGGATAGTTCGCTAGTAATCCCATCGTAACGGAACCGATGATCGCGACGAGTGCTGTGGCACCGAAGACCGCTCCTGCATCCATGCCTGCTTCAGCTAATGTATTCGGATTGACGAATAAGATGTACGCCATGGCGAAGAATGTCGTCATGCCGGCGATGAACTCTGTACGCATGTTCGTACCGAGCCCATTGAAATCAAAGAAACGCGCAATCGCATTTTCTTTTGCTTTCGGTTGGTGTGGCTGTTTCAATTGTGTGCTCATGATTGCCTTCCTTCCAAATAAGCCGTCTCCTTAGAAAACAAAAAACGACCCTTACCTAAGCGGTAAAAGCCGTTTCAATAAGCGCACAATATTGCATGTGCGCCGTAGTAGGAACCTTTACGGTGTTCCTGTAGAGACTTCCGGGCCCTATCCCCAGAATTATACGGCATTATTTATGTTTTTTTAGTGGTATGAAAAATAAGAACAGACACATCGTAGCATGGTCAAATTCATCAGTCAACCATAAAAAACGAAATTTAACTACTTATTTTATCCGAACGTTCGGTTTTGAAAACGTTTTTTTGAAGGCTATTTCACGATTGTTAGAAATCCTCCCTATCACTGAGCGTATATACTTTTAAAGTAGTCGGATAATAGTCCCTCTCCTTTAAAGCAATCCTCTAAAATGTTCTGGATATGATGTAATTAATTTCCATTTGTTCCGTAAGTATTTGAGAGTGACCCGAGATAAGAATAAGCATAAATTGGTTCATCTGGACATAATTCATGAGCACGTCGTAAAATGGGTGCGACTTTTTCTTCCCACGGACCATATTCTCCAAATAAATGATACATTTTTATAGAGCGCTGGCGCTTGAGTATTGAACTATATAAGTACATCAGATGGTTTTATAGCAGAAGATTTAGCTTATTTATTGGCAATATAATCTATAGTTAAATATTTTGATTTAATATTTTAAAACTTAAATTCATTAAATAACTTAAAACAACTTAAAAAAAGATTAAAAAATTCATATTTATTTTAACTCCTCAATCTTTCAAATTACAATTCATTGTATTTCTCATTCACTCCAAAAGCCTTTTCTACAGGGTACTTCTCATCGTTTTTCATCATTTTTTGTTTTACCGCACTTAAAACATCAATTCCAGTTTCATTGGCAAATAACAAAGCATATGTAATTACATCTGCAAGTTCATCTTTCATCTTTCCTAAGTCCTTTTCAACTGCTTCTTCACTGGTCTTCCATTGAAAAAGTTCTAATAGTTCACTCGCTTCAAGCGATAATGAGAGTGCTAAATCTTTTGGATTATGGAATTGCTGCCAATCACGATCATTTCTAAATTTTAAAATCAACTTTGTTAACTGTTTTATTTCATTCATAGAATCCACCTTTTCAAATTAGTTCGAAATTTAAATATGCTTTGTCTCTACGTCTAAAAATCAAATGTACAAATCTCTTTCCCCTCTAATAAGCACTATACAATAAATATTCCAAACTAATTCAGATACAATGTTAGTTTCAATAAATAATTCAATACATTTATCTAAATATTACGTCACCATATAATATTTTTTCATTAGTAAATAATAGCGAAAATTATTTATTACAATTAAATATAATAAAAGCCAAAATAAGGTTTATATTATTATAATATCTTGATATTATTGTAAGTATATTTGAGGAATGAAATGCATTATAGGTTAAAACTCTCAACCTTAAAAAAGATAGTTTATTGAAAATAAAACAGAATTGAGGATGGACTTTTATGGCAACAACACTTAAGCCAATATTTTTTAAAGCTCAACAAACAAGTGGTTATCTTACTGAATTGGAGGATAACATAAAGAAATCTTTAAAAGCTGATGCAGATTTACTTTTAAATTATCCAACCATATATGTACATATTTGGCGAACTAGGAATAATTTACTGAACGGTACTTGGAGTATATACATTGGTGAGACAAATAACATTATATCTCGTACTAAAGAGCACTGGGCAGCTGCAAAAATTCCGGAAATCAGTAGAAAATCAGGGAATTGGCAACACCAGATGCTTGAAGCAGTCGATGATGAAGGCAATCCTAGTTTTCCAGTAGTATATTTTTTTGGTCATTCTCTATTCCATAAATCTTTAGCTCTCGATATCGAAAATAAACTAATAGATTTTTGCATGGCAATGGAAACTGCACATATTTATAACGGAAGAGGTAATCCACAAAATTTTTATTCTGGATATGATAATTTCGATACAATTTTCAGCATGATTTGGAGGGTTTTACGAAACGATAACTCAGAGTTATTTTTAACAGAGGCTTCTATTAAAAAATCGGCCATTTATAAGGCTTCACCTAACCATAAGCTTACTGAGGATCAAAAGGCAGCAAAACAGCTTATAATAGACCGGACTGTAGATTCGATAGTGAATCGTAAAAATAACCAATTAATTTTCGTAGAAGGTGAAGCTGGTACAGGTAAAACTGTATTAGCGAGTAGTACATTTTACGGCATTATCGATAACGAAATCTTAAAAGATTTAAATTTATCCTGTTACATGCTAATGAATCACGAAGAGCAAAGAAATGTCTATAAAAGTATGGCAAGAAAACTCGGCTATACAGAAGATATTGTAAAAGTACCCACTTCTTTTATTAAAGAACATTCGATTTTAGATGATCTATCAAATACATACATTCCAACAGACACTGTCGACATAGTTTTTATTGATGAAGCCCACTTACTTTGGAATCAAACAAATCAAGCTTTTGATTCTAAGTTTAAAGAGCCACAATTAGACGAAATTATGAAACGAGCTCGTGTGACTGTGATTATGTTTGATGAAAATCAAATCCTTCATAAAGGGCAAATTTCTACTGGGGATTATATTGACAAGAAAATACTACTAGCAAAATCACAAGGACCAAATCCATCGGCCGGTGAAAGTAATTACATCAGATTAGTTAATCAGTTAAGAATGAACTGTTCTATTGAAACAATGAAGTGGGTTGATGACTTATCCAAAAAACTCGAATTAAATGATTTAGTACTTAATTCAAAGTACAAAGATTCAAAAAATTATGAGATACGAGTATTCGATACACCAGCAGAACTTCACAATGCAATTAAACTAAGAGCATCAAGAGATGAAACACAACTATCACGTGTAATTGCCACTTATGATTGGAAGTATATTTTGAATACAAATGCACCTAGTTCTCAAAAATATTGGCAACTAGATATTGATGGATGGACCCTCCCATGGAATGAACAAAGATATCGGATAGATTTAAAGCATAAACTGAAAAACAGACAAAAACTTAGATACGCTGCACTGAACTGGGCAGAAAAAGATTATTCTATTGATGAAGCAGGATCAACATTTACAATACAAGGCTTCGATTTGGCATATTCAGGAGTTATACTCGGTCCGTCTATAAGATATGATAGGAAAACTAATATGATTGAATTTGATGAAAGCTTAAGAGCATGGAATAACATGACAGGTAATAGAACTTTACAGGACGGTTCCATATTAAATGTCACGAACACTATTTCAAAGCATGAATTAAGAGTACTTATGACGAGAGGTACAAAAGGTCTTTATATTTATGCATGTGATGCCAACTTAAGAAAAGCATTACGCAAAGCCATAAAAACTCTATAAATACTAATACTATAAAAATACGGCATAAGATCAATAAGTAACCTTATATAGATTAAATCCCTTATAATTTCCTCGCATAATGAGAACTAAATGGATTATCTCACAATATTAGACACGTATAAATCACCTTAATTAAGCTGTCAATATACTATACTTTATCGGTGTATCGGCAGCCTAATTTTTCTGTAATTCGTTCTTCATCATAGTCACTTAAATATTTTATAACACGCTTGCACACCTCATGATTTCTCAACAAATCAAATCTGACGTATAGAAATCCTCCATTTATTTTTTATTTGATTTTGAAATTATTAAGTGGAATGTACATTCTATCAATCTTTAAAACACTGTCCTGTTCGATCCCCTCAAATATTTGGGCGTCATCTGCGTATCGAATTACTCTACTGATCGACTTTATTTATTCCATTCCGTAATTGCTGTTGAGCAAAGTAATGACCTCAATCATGTGGTGATCAATGGACTTGCTTAGGTACTCCAGCATTCTTGCACTGGACTTTCAAGATTTTTTTATAATAGATCGATGTAAATATATAGCAGATTGATTTAACAAGTAGTACTCTTCCATTTCATATGATTCTTTACATCAAAACTGCTCTTTTTTTAACACTTCATAGCGACGCATATATTTGCGCATCGTTTGTTAATTTATACGAGGCGCTGATTTGATCCCTTTTCATGGATGAGTATAGTCCTGAATGAAATATCTTTATATTCATCTTTATCTTTGATACCAATCAACTCCACAACGCAAACTCCTTCATCAAAAAGCTTGGTGAGAATAAACTTATCTCAAACATTGGCATAGGTTTCTTCCTCAACGTCCGTGATGATTTGTTTTACTTCGTCATCAATAAACGTTATATTCACTCGCTTTTCTTCCTTCAAACTCTTGATTCGTCGCATTAGATTAGAAAGCTCTTCAATGAATTCTTCTTCTACCAAGTAGTTAAAAAACACTTTTAATATTGCGATGTTGTTATTGTTTCTTGTTCGAGTTGCTGACGATATTGAATACACCGTTTTATGTGTATGGCTCATACGTCTTTTACTTCTTCTACGCTTAACTCATCTTGCATAAAGTCTTTCCATCTCGACAAACGCCAAATACACATCTCGATATACTTTTCTCTGCTCCTCAAACTTGTTGATTCAGTTTAAAAACGTCCGACAGTTCCCTAATTTTATTCACAAAAAAGCCCCCTTTCATTCACAAATCTTGTGAACAAAAGAGAGATTCATTTTGAAATAGAGTTGTTAAGGGTGAAACAGACTTTTATTCACCTTTCTCCTTTAAATACCTCTTAAAACGCTAATATGACGGGCTTTACACCCATCACGTTTCTATAAAAAAACGTGGTATTAATTATTTACTCCCACTCAATCGTTGAAGGTGGTTTCGACGTCACATCGTACAGGACGCGGTTAACGTGCTGGACTTCGTTGACGAAAGTGGTGGTACACCTACATTTTAACGATGTGTTTTTAGACTTCTATATAATACGGACTACAATTATTAGTGTTATTTCTGTAATTCAATAGTATCAGGTAACTATATTAGCTTTCAACATTATCATATTAGAAAACCTGTAATGCTTACCATCGTCCTTGCTTCAGGAAGTCTAAAATATATATAAAAAAACCTTATAAATCATCGTGAATTGGAATGATAATACTGTAAAGCTGTGATGGCTTTTTTAGTCACATTAGTGCATTTAATGATATTTGGATCAAACATCATAACATTTACTCCGTTTGGATTTACAGTACTTTCAAACATAATTCCGTGATATCCAGCATTTTCTGTATCATTTAAACTTTTAATAAAATCTACTATGAATTGAGTTGGCAAGTAATCTAATTTGCTATCTCCACTTCTAACTGGTTTAGCAATTGCTTTTCCCATCTCTTTAAAAATTTTTATATTAACCGAAAAACGTGTCGGATCTTCAAATTCAAACACATCCAATTCTGATAGCTTTGTAAAGTCTATTACTTTTATTTCAGTACTTTCAGGTACGGAAAACTCTCCTATATAAACTACATCACCTATGCTAGGGCGAATCTCATTAATTACTGTATTGATTTCATCAGCTAAATATAAATGACTGATCCCTTCTGAGTTCGCTCTACCAGCAGTAGCATACTTAGATGGTGGTGCCCCCATCTTCGTAGTGGTTAATGGCTCCTCATTAGAAATTCTTCCTCTATACAAAAATCTATTATCTATGACTTTCCCTAATCTTTCCAAGTATTCTTTTAAAACTACATAATTGACGTGATTGTTGTGAAACCTATTATTGTGCTTAATATGGTTCACAAATCCTCCCCAGTCGTACCCTTTCAAAACAGAGTTTTCCTCTAAATATTTTTTAACCATCCACTGAGGTATTCCGACTTGAGTCGTCAGTAGTGAAATTTTATCTGGATATCTGTTTTTTAAAAGTTCATCTAAAAACTTATGAATCATATGAGAGTCAAAACTTCTATTAAATATATTCCACTCTTTTTCAAAATTATCTTTTATACTAATTAACTCATACTCCGGAAAATCATCTTGTTGTAATTCCTCTTTCTTTCTAAATACGCTTAATAACCCATTAAATTTTTCATCTAACCCTTCATCTTCTTCTAAATTATAAATATGAACATCAGAACTTCCACAAAAATCGCATTTTCCAGTCTTGTCATAACCTTTTATAAGATCCTTTAAAACTTTCGAAAGAAAGCAGTCTTCACAACAATTCATCTTCTTCCTCCAGGTTTAATAATTTATCCACAAGCTCTAGATGATGCATAATAGAAAGTTTTTTCAAAGTAGGTAATCCGGGATATGTACCTTCATAATAATGCTTTGAGAGCATTCTCATTGCATAGGTATCCATTAAACTATTACCATTAAACTCTTTTGTATACCAATCCATTAATTTATTTAAAGCTTCAGAGAATTTTCCTGCTGCATCGCTAGTATCTTTGTTTGAGTCTGAAACAAAATGCATTATCTCAATTTCATTATGTTTATTTGGGTACACAATATGTATTGCTACTGCATAAGGTGCAAAGCCTCCTTCTGCATAAGCAGATCCTACAACTGAATAATCCGAAAATCCTATGTACCCTTCTTCTTCAAAAAATAAGTGATCTACCGAAAATTCTTCACTCGGATTTTCAAGATAATCGGAGTTTCTAGACATCTTATTAAATTTATCGCTCATAGCCACTAAATTTTGATTTCTTAATTTTCTTCTCAGAGACATACTATACGGAATTACATTAATGTACGGAATTTTATCCTTGAAAATCTCGCTATAATTTTGATCCAGACTTTCACTACTATGAATAATCGCAAAATTTTCATAGTTAAATGGGTATTCCTCTAACAACGCTTCTATTTCTATTTTCGATTTTTTATTTAAGTAATGTCCTACTCTAACAAATTCATTTTCTGATATCATTCTTTGATACTCTTTCTTTGTGCTTGGTATTTCAATTTCATCTTTAAACGAACCTATTTTTGGATTTGTAATAAATACAATAGGACTTTGCTTCTCAAAAAAAATAGATAGCAAAGAAATTAAAGTAGAACTAAATTTGATTGGTTCTATAATAGGAACAATCTTTTTACTTATTAAATTTCTCTCCTTGAGTTCTCGTAAAGCTATTAAATCATACTGACGACCACGAATAATTGGAAAATACATTTTTTCCCCTCCGTTATTTCTTTGAAATTTTAAAAAAACTATTACTGTTTAAATTTGACACATATACTAACCAACGTATGGGTAGTGGGATATTTTTATACACTAAATTGTTAGTTACGATAATACGCTTCTTTAACTGTTCAAAAACTAACTCTTGTGCCTTTAAAATTTCAATAGTTTCAAACCACTTCATCGATTCTTTAAAATACTCAACTTGCTTGACATTCGGTAATTTTTTAAAAACATTTAGTAATATGTTTTCATATTCTCTCTTCCTCAAAACTTTGAAAAGATTCTCATGATTTAAGTTCTCTCTAAAAACTTCAGCTTTTTTACGAACACTCAAAGTATCATGTTGTGTTAATACTATGATACCAATATAAGGAATGATTTCCTTTAAATTTTTATAAACTGGGTAATAATTTTTTTCTGTTGTCACAACATATAATTCACTAAAAACAGTAGAATAGTCTAATAATTGTTGTGACAATCTCTCTAAATTGTCTAGATCTGTTTTTATCTCATAGACTATACATTTTTTTTTATTTATCAAAACAAAATCTGCTTTTGATGATTTGATTATAACTTCTTCAAATGCTCCCGTAGTACTCAAGCTATATTTACCCATTACTATTTTATTAAATAAAGTATTTTTGAAGAAATATTCATTTCTATACTTTTGTTTTAAAATATCATAATTTTCATTCATTTCTTCCTCGAATGAATTAAAATTAAAATTTTCATCATCTATTTTTACTTTCAAATTTTTTCTAGTGAAAAATTTACCTGCATTATTAATATTCATTATCCTACTCACACTTTCTATACTTCTTGTTTTTCTTTCTAAGCTTTGTTTAGGTTTTTTTCGGGATATATTAGTTATACAATCATATGTCCAAAAAAAAACCTTTTATCAGTAAAATATCTATGTTATAAAACTTTAATTTTATTCTTTAAATTCTGCTCACGGGCATGTATGATAGTTCAGTCAAAAACATCTCTATAGATCGGTTTTTAAGTACTTTGCGCACGCGAATAATATTAATTAAAAGATTGCGCGGATAAAAGTGCCATCACATATACTCATACTTAACATAAACAAATTGGTCATAAACTCCCCCTACTACCGGGCCAAGTATAATTAAGAATTAATTCTTAAGCCCTTCTCGCTCAAGTAATCTATAAATAGTACCCGTTCCTACTCTGAAAGTTGTACGAATATCGTTTATTGATTTCCCTTTCTTATAGGCAGCTATAATAGCTTTCATTCTCTGCTCTTCTTTTCCACCTTCAACTAATTTAGTTTTTCTACCTCTGTATTTACCTTTACTTTTAGCTATCTCTATCCCTTCCTTTTGACGTTGTTTGTTCATCTTCCGTTCAAACTGTGCTAAACCAGAAAAAATAGTAAACAATAATTCGCTCATTGGATTATCATCAGACAAGTCCAACCAACTATCAGTAACAGACTTAAGCTTTGCTCCTTTTTCTTTTATCAGTTCCACTATGGTTAATAAGTCTTTTGTCGAACGAGATAAGCGGCTTATTTCATGAACAATTATCATGTCGCCTATATTAAGACCTTCTAACATCTCATTTAGTTTCGGACGTTCCATTGAAGCACCGCTAACTTTTTCAATATAAAACTCTGTACATCCGTTATCACTTAAAGATTCCTTTTGTCTTGCAATGTTTTGACCTTCACTACTTACTCTGATATATCCAATAGTTCTCACAATATTAACCTCCAAGGTAGCAGTTATAGTTTAATTTTACTCATTATTAACGGTAACAGTCAAACGGTAAGATAGATTATAAAGAAAACCCTTGATACTAAAGGGTTTCTGTTTTCTTATATTGGTTACCGTTTAAGTGTAGTCTAAAGATAAAATCAGTTCTTTTTTCTTTTTAATTTTTTTCAGCTTATAAAATTAGATGCCACTATAAAGTTTAAGTTAATGTGCACAACTTGAAATATATAATTTACTCATTAATAAGTTAATTACTCAAAGCTTTTATACGATCAAAATATGTTGAATTGAAGCACAACGAAAAATATTCATTATGTAATTTATTTTCACACTTGTAGTAATTAAATTTATTTTATTGAGGTGAAATCTCTATGACGATATACTATATATATCATTATTTTGTATAATTATACTAATATTTGTTGTTAGCAAAGGATTGCATACTTAAACGGCTTAACATAGACTATTTCGTTTACCTATTACGAGAAGTAAAGGATGATAAAGAAATGATCAAACACCTAGAAAAATTAAGAGGTTTTAATAGTATGGAACAGATTACAAACTACATCGAAAAAATTTACTCTAATACTGAAAATCTATATATACCAGCTATTTTAAGTGAAGGTGACTTTATAAAAGGAATTGAAGCCGATTTTTATGTAAAACTAGTCTTAAAACACAAGGATATATCTATAGATAAAACGTGGTTAACCTCTAATTTAAGCTTTTCGCTTCCAACTCCAGATAACATTCATAATATTACTCCATCCCAATTAAACGAGTTATTTATTCATAATGTAATTGTTTATAAAAACTATAAAAATTCAAGTGTATACCAAGTTAATCCATTTTTCACTGTAACTGAATTATATTCAGAAAATGACATTAAGCAATTTAAATATGTTGAAGCTTATTTTGATGAAGAATATCAAAATGAAAAAGGCAGTCTAGTTTTAAACTATCAAAAAGAAAACAATAGTGAACATTTAGGTATATTAAAAAATTTCTTAGCTGAATTTATTATTCATGACGAACAAAAGTATGAACATGTCTATGAACTGGTAGCTGAATTTGAGTATAGGAATAAAAATCATTCCAAGTTGCTCGAGAATCAAAAAAATTCAGATTCTATGTATCTAGAGTATTCTCATAATGAAAAATACGGACTATATCTCCGAGGAAGTATGACAGTACCTTTTTCATTCAGTAAGACTAATGCAAGATCTATAAAAGTTATTGATCTTGGTACGGGTAAAGCTAGAAATCATAATCCGAACCATTACAACGGCGATATTGAAGAAGGATTTGTAGTTTTTTCTGATGAAGTAATTAAGTTATTAAAACAAGACTATTTCTTTTACGATATTGAAATGATTGAAAAGAAACAACTAGATAATTCTGTTCTAGTTGATTACTTTGGTGAGAGAGTAGTATTTTGGGAAGCAGAATACAATAAATTACCCACTACTTTAAAAGATAAAATTGATACATACAATATCGTACCTAACGACAACAATTATATAAGCAAAGCAATGTTTTCTATGCAGCTAGATGTTTCTATAAATTGGGTAAATGATTTAGAACCCGATAAAAAACTTGCATATGCTATAAAAAATCATATGTTTTTAAGAGCCATTGATATGGATCTAAACTTTGTATATCCGCAAAATGAAGAAGAACTACAAATATTTATTAGTTCTATTGAAAAACTTACTCAAATTACATTGGAGGAATTCAATTCAAAAACTGAAGATGTTCAAAATTTATTGAGAATAAGAAATAATAATCAAAGTTCTCTTTCTGAAGTTCATTTAAAGAGTCTATATTTAAAATACTGTTTCGCTGTATATAACAAATATAAGGAGAAGTTTGAATGGATTTGAATTTTCTTGTAGGTTCTAATGGTTCTGGAAAAACCTTCGCTTTAAAACAATTTTTTGAAGAAAACAGCCATTCTGTATTTATTAATGAAGAAGGACATCCTAGTTTTAAAATAACCAAGCCTAGTGTACGAATTGATTTTGAAAGCAAAATATATTCCTTTCAAGATGAGTCTCGAAGAGGGGAACAATCGGTAGAACCTCAACAAGAAGAAATTAACGCTGACTTCTTACCTTTATTACAGGAAATTTTAAAATTAAAAAGCAAATTAAGTTTGATTACTTTAAAGTCTAAGGGACAAGAAAAATTTTCAAATTTATTAAACATATTCACTGAATATAATTTTAATAACGTAAAATGTATATGCTTTGATGAACCTGAGAATTTTTTAGATGAAGACTATATAAAAGAAATTTCTCGAATAATTGTTATGTTGTCTAAAATAGGTCTAAAGGTTAAAGTAGCAACACATAGTACGCGTATTTTGATCGAGTGTAACGCGACAATGAACAAAATTTTTATCGTTAACAGATTTGGAAATCATCATATTAACTTCGAAGGTATACGAGAAATGATGAGAGAAACCACAACTGATATTAGGTCATTTGAAAGTCGTGATTTCACTATAGGATCAACAATGCTAAATAAATTAAATGCTTATCAAAATGAGGAATACTTGGGAGTTCTTGTTTCTCAATTAATAGAAAGTGAAGAGTTTTTCAGATGCTTGTTTAATAAAACTATTGTACTTGTAGAAGGTGCATCTGAAATAATAGCTCTAAATACTATAAAAAATAGATTTGCAACATCTACACAAGTTTTTACTGCGCATGGAAAAGTATACATGCCGTTTTTTGCTAGGCTACTAACCTATCTAGGAAAAGAAGTGATTGTAGTAATCGATACAGACAATGCCAGACATCCACAATTACCAAGAGCGATTACTGCTTATTTTAATAACGAAAAAGAAGTAAACAATTTAAATCTAGTTTTACATGATCCAGACTTAGAAAGCTTTTATGACATTCCTTGGAGTGAAATTTCTGCTAGAGTCGGTTACACGACTGTGGGGGGTGATCCTTACCTAACTGGTGAATTAAAATCAATAGCATCAATGCTTTTTTTCAATATTAATACCAATCAAGATAGATTGTTTGAAACAATGCAGCAATCTTCTTCACCAGAAGATGACTCATACGATTTTATTTAATTTGAGTTAGATAGTTCAAATTTTTAATTCTTAATAAAAAACTTCTCTATAAACGAGAAGTTTTTTATTTTAATTTTAAATAATTTAAAAGACTAGTAGTATTTCCAATCTTAAAAACTTCTTCTTGTTCTAGACCTTTTAGATACTTAGAAGTGATCTGAGTATCAAAATGCCCCATCAATCTACTAAGACTATAAATGTCTATTCCGTTTCTTAATTGTTTTTGCGCATAATAGTCCCTGCAATCGTGTGGACTACAACGTACTTCTTTCCTCACTCCTACTCTTTTACAATGCTCTTTCAGTATCTGGTTAATCCTCGATCTCGATAACCGTTCAGCGCTTTGTTCTAGAAAATAATACTCTCCTATCTCATCATCAGGTCTATGGTTAAATCGTTCTTTCTTAATTGCTTCAAACTTGCGCATGTATTTTCGCATGAGCTTCGAAATGTAGATAAGACGTTGTTTTGAACCTTTTCCATGAATAAGAATATGCTTTCTAGAAACATCGTTTGTTTTAATATTACAAAGTTCACTCACTCTTATTCCACTATCAAACAGAAAAATTAAAATGAGCTTATCTTTGATATTTGAGTACGTGTTTTCTTTTACATCGTTTAATATTCGGCTCACCTCTTCATCGTTGAATGTCACGATCACTTTCTTAACTTCTTTTAAGTTTTTGATTCTACGCATTGGATTTTCATGCTCACTTAAATACTCTTCTTCAACTAATGAATTAAAGAATACCCTTAGAGTGGCTATACTAACGTTTATCGTGCTGTTGATTTCTTTCCCAGTACCTTGACATACTTGAATGTAGCTTTTGATGTGAGCGGGTCTCACGCCCTCTAAATCAACTATTTGAAATTCTGTTTCTACATATGTTCTCCATCGTGTCAGTCTTGTGGTACAAAGACTAATATAAAAATGCTTTTTCCCTTCAATTCTTTGATTTAGCTGAAAATCATCAATCAGTTCAATTAATTTGACCATCAAAAAAACCCCCTTCTATTTGCAAAACAACACAAATAAAAGAGAGTATTTTTAGAAGTCAATAGTCGTAGGTGATAGGAATTAAAATCAACTTACAGCTTCAAAACCATTGGTATAAAAGGGTTTGTAGCTAATTACTAATCTTAATTTCTGAAATCATTCCCACTCAATCGTTGACGGTGGTTTCGACGTCACATCGTACAGGACGCGGTTAACGTTCTGGACTTCGTTGACGATCCGGACCGAGATCTTCTCAAGCACGTCCCATGGGATACGTGCCCAGTCTGATGTCATCCCGTCAATGGACGTGACGGCGCGGATTCCGACGGCATAGTCGTATGTCCGCTCATCACCCATGACACCAACCGAACGGATCGGAGGAAGGACTGTGAAGTACTGCCAGATTTCGCGCTCGAGTCCAGCTTTTTTAATCTCATCACGAAGAATGAAATCAGATTCGCGAACGATTTCGAGTTTCTCATCTGTGATTTCACCAAGGACACGAATCCCGAGACCTGGTCCCGGGAACGGCTGACGCCAAACGATTTCATCTGAAAGACCGAGTTCTTTCCCGAGTTCACGGACTTCATCCTTGAACAACGTATTGATCGGCTCAATCAATTCAAACTGCATGTCTTCCGGCAATCCACCGACATTGTGGTGTGATTTGATTGTTTGTGCCGTATCCGTACCACTCTCGATGATATCCGTGTAGAGCGTACCTTGGGCAAGGAAGTCCATGTCCGTTAGTTTTGAAGCTTCTTCATCAAAGACGTAAACGAACTCGTTTCCGATGATTTTACGTTTTTGCTCAGGATCCGAAATACCACGGAGTTTGTTGAGGAAACGATCCTGTGCATCAATCTTGATGACGTTCATGTGGAAGTGATCCGCGAACGTCTTCATGACGCTCTCTGCTTCTCCCTTACGAAGTAAACCATGATCGACGAACATACATGTCAATTGATCGCCGATTGCTTTGTGAATCAAAGCTGCGACGACAGACGAGTCGACACCACCTGAAAGGGCACAGAGAACTTTTTTATCGCCGACTTGTTCTTGGATCTTCGCTACTTCGATTTCGATGAAGTTCTCCATTGACCAGTCGCCCGTACATTTACAGACTTCAAAGAGGAAGTTCTTGAGCAATTCTTTCCCGAAGACCGTATGGTTTACTTCTGGGTGATACTGCACACCGTACATGTTCAACTCTTCGTTTTTGATCGAAGCGATTGGACATGACACATTCGTTCCATCGACGACAAATCCGTTTGGTACAGATGTGACAAGGTCGCTGTGGCTCATCCAAACTGTTTGTTCGAGCGGCAGGTTTACATACATCGGTGACGGGTCTTGTAACGTCAATGTGGCTTTTCCATATTCACGATGTCCCGCACGTTCCACTGTTCCGCCGAAATGTTGTGACATGAGCTGCATGCCGTAACAGATCCCGAAGATTGGAATACCAAGGTCGAAAATTTCTGGATCACACCGGTACGCATCCTCTGCGTAGACGCTACGTGGGCCACCTGAGAAGATGATACCAGCAGGTGCGATTTCTTTTACTTCTGCTGCAGTGATTTTATGCGAATGCAATTCACTATAGACACCAAGGTCCCGAATACGACGTGTGATCAATTGATTGTACTGTCCTCCAAAATCGAGGACGAGAATCATTTCCTGGTCCAAATGTGCTTCCAAATCTGTTCCCGCCTTTCTGATTTCATGCGTACCCTATGAAAAAAGCCCACTCTTCGCCCATAGATAAAATGGAAAAAGAGCAGGCCGCTTCACAAAAAAATGTATACGAAGGGTCTGCTCCTTCATAGTCAGGTCGTTTAAGGTGACCCGGTAGAGACTCTCGCGCCATATTCGCGAGTATATACAAAGGAGATTGCATGTGTGTGATTTACGTTGTTCCCATTGTAACTGTATCGTTTCGTAAATATCAACCCTCTACATGACGAATGATATTTTCGAAATATTCACGTTTTTTCTCATCCGATAGTGATTCCCCACCATAGACCATCCGCTCATAAGCATCCGTTAGCGGTCGCATCGCATACGTCTCGTAATATCCATCGACTTCGTGCGCCAGTTCAGCAAGCGTCCGCCCATCCTTATAATGGAATCCTTTTTTATCAAGACGTCGTAAGAGGTACCGGTACATCCGGCGGAATCCTTCTGGTCGTTCGATTTGTCTCCGGAAGAAGAGAATCGTGAGTGTCCGAATGATTGGTTTTCGGAACAGGTAGAGGAACAATAGCGCAAGTGCCGTCAAGAAGATCGGCCAGAATGGAATGGACTTCTGCTCCGTCTGCCCAGCGCTAGTCGTCTGTTCTTCGTCAAGAAGATTTTCCTGCGGACGATTTGGCGTCGTCGTCTCTGTGTTATTTTCTGTCTCGCGTTGTGGATTCGTTTGCTCTGTCTCATTATTCGTTTCCCGATCAATCGTGTACTGACCTGCTCCGTCGAAACTAACTGTCGGCTCAAGCGGTACCCATCCCGGTCCTTCAATATAGACTTCGACCCACGAGTGGGCATTTTTATTCCGTACCGTATAACTCGTCACGGCAGAACCGATGACATCGGACTCACCTCCCGTGAATCCTTTCACCCAGCGGGCGGGTAAGCCAGCTGCCCGAAGTAAGACAGCAGCTGAAGTCGAGAAGTTATCACAGTACCCGAGTTTCGTCTCGAACAGAAATTGGTCAACATAATCTTGATTTTCTCCCGGTACGGCAACTTCTTCCGTATTGTATTCAAAGTTCTCTTCCTCGAAATAATTTTCAATTGCTCGCGCTTTGTCCCATGGTGTTTCTTCATCCTCAACAATTTGTTCTGCTAAATCACGGACACGTTGTGGTAAACCGTCCGGCAGTTGCAGATACCGACGTGTGTCTGCAGGTGATAAATTGAGCGGTTCATCTGTCTGTAACTGCTCTTCTGTAAAGAGTGGATAAGCATATTCAATTTGATAGTTGCGCTGCTGATCCGCATCGTCGAGATACGAGATTTTTTGATTGTCCGAATCAACTAGTACGTTTTGCCGTTGTTGATCGACAGTCAACCGAACATTATCACCATTATACGGAACGAATGGTAATTCACGTGCCATCTCAAAGGTTGCCGTCTCATTTCTTGTCTTGACCTCTTTTCCGAAATGCGAAAAGAAGCCACGCGCATCGATTTCCGGATTCGATTCCGACAGCACCCACCCCTTGCCGGTGTAGATATCTTTCGTCTCGACTCGCCAGTAGCGGTTTCCCTCACTTTCGACTTGGAAGACTTCCCGGTCGTCCATCTGGAACGGTCCTCCGAGTTGCTCATCGTTATTGCCATAGCCGACCTTTTGAATCGCATTTGACGGTTCTCCTTCACCTTCAAGACCAGACGTCAAATCGTACCAACTGTCTTGCCATGTCGCATTGATGACAGGACTTTGAACAGCAGCGACGATGACAGCCCCCATGATGAATAAGGCACTCAGCGGACGAACGTACGAGGCACGCGGTCGTTCGTTGACTTCCGTCGCATAGAGCAATAACAAAGATAAGATGATCGGATAGAGAATGAACGTCTCTCCCGAGTAATCCGTCCACGTATCACAATACGCGATGAAGCCGATCACTCCGAACGCAAGTCCGAAGACGAATCCACGATTCGGGAATGTCCGGCGCGCCAGGTACGCAATCAAGAAACTAATCAATCCGATCGACAGCGCGAAGGCTGGTCGTCCCGGCAATTCACCATTGATGACGCTCTGAATATCCGAACTGATTTCTGTAAAGATCCCCCATGGTGCCGCTCCTGGTGTCAAAATCAGATAAAACGACAACAGCAATCCACCGAGACTTCCGAGTAAAAAGTAACGTCGCGCTAGATGCGACAACAGCAAGGGCAGAAACAGCATCGGTAAGAATGACCAGAGGTGCTCAAATGTCGTCAGTTCAAGAAGTGGTGGCATGAAACAAGTCAGAACGGCTGCCGCGATGGCGTTCCAAATCAATCGTCGCATCATCGCACTCCCCTCCGTTCTGGTGTATAGACATGAACGGTTGCTTCTTGATTAATCTTTGAAATCCATAATTCATTGTTCGACTCAAGATCCGGTGTGATGAAGAGGACGTTCCCGCTCAGTCGAAGTGCTTTTGACGAGTACTCCCACGATTCGATGAACGTCCGCGTCCGACTCGGCTGAGCCGTCATCAGATAATGCGTGAGTTTCGCCCCTTCGAGTGGTAACGATAACGATTGAACAGCATGTCCGACGAGGTGGATCCGATAACTCAAGCGTCGCTTGTTCAGCTGATCCGTCGCTTCTGCGAGCATCGAGATGACACGTTCGAACGCTTCGCCTGCTTCCGTTCCCTCATCGAAAACGATCGTTGTTTCCCGTTCTTGCTCCCGTTCGAATGTCTTCGTCATCAAGCCTTGACGCTTCGCCGTCGCTTTCCAATCAATCTGATTCATCCGGTCACCACTGACATATTCCCGGACACCAACGACGGTAAAAGATGACTGCCGAAGATCAATCGATACGGGTGAGATGCCACCATCGCCACGATCCTCCTCATGCGGAAGTTGAACGGCAAGTCGAGCCGGTTCAATCGCAAGGTACGTCTCGACTGGAAACATCCGCTTTCGCTTAAACAAACCGAACGGATCCGTGATTTCGACGATACAACCTGGAATCTGGTAGACTCCCCGGCGAATCGATGGAATCGTATAATCGATCTGCTCCGTCTTCCGGTAATGGGCTCGGAGCGGACGGCTGATATCAAGTTTTTCTTCACTGAGTTCATTCGGAATCGCCTCCGTCACTTCAACGGCTCCGACAAGAAACGGGAAACGTCGGCGAACATGTAAGGAGACCGGGATATCCGTTCCAGCAACGAGCATCTTATTTGAGACTTCTCGTGTCGCAAGTGCCTGCGTGACAGGCCAGATCAGAAAGAGCGTCCAGTAGACGGTCAAGCCAGCCATGACGTAAAACAGCAAGGAAGCGACATTTCCGCCATCGACGCGCGCATATGTCCATAAGGCAGCCGTCGTCAAAAGTAATACAGCGTAACGCCAACCAATTTGCCACTTCGTCATAGGGACTCCACGTCTTGTTGGATCGGTACAGCAATCTCTTTTTTGATCTGCTCTAAAATCCGTTCCGACGATTGCCCATGGTAGCGAGCATCTGCTGTCAAAATCAAGCGGTGTGACAGGACTGGAATCAAGAGATGTTTGACGTCATCCGGCAAAACGAAACTTCGCCCTTCCATGTATGCCCACGCTTGCGCGACTTTCATCAAAGCAATCGAAGAACGAGGACTCGCACCGAGATACAGCGAACCATTCGTCCGTGTCGCTTGGACGAGATGGACGATATATTTTTTAACGGGTTGCGAGACATGGACGTTCTTGACTTCTTCTTTCATCTGGAGCAATTGCTCGCGACCAATCACCGCTTCAAGCGTTTCAATTGGTTCATCCCGTTCAAAACGCGTGAGTAACTTCATTTCTTGCTGGAAATCAGGGTAACCCATTTTGACTTTGACGAGAAAACGGTCGAGTTGTGCTTCTGGTAACGGATATGTTCCTTCATGTTCAATCGGGTTTTGTGTCGCCATGACGAAAAAGGGATTCGGAAGCGTATGAATCTCACCATCGACGGTGACGTTCGCTTCCGCCATTCCCTCGAGTAAGGCAGATTGAGTTTTTGGTGATGTCCGGTTGATCTCATCGGCTAAGACGATGTTTCCCATCAGCGGACCCGGTCTATATTCGAACTGACTTGTTTTTTGGTTATACATCGATACACCCGTCAAATCTGACGGAAGTAGGTCTGGCGTGAACTGAACACGTTTGAAGGTCAACCCGATCGATCGGCTGAACGCACGGACGAGCATCGTCTTCCCGACTCCCGGTACGTCTTCTAATAGGACGTGACCGCCCGCTAGTAATGCTGCCAATGATTGTGTGATGACATCTTCCTTACCGATGATGACTTTCTCTACGTTGTCGATAATCGCTTGAATCTCCTTAGTGTATGTTCGCATTGTCAGGCCCCTTGCTCTCGTAGTAGTTGAATTTTCTGACTTTTTATATCATCTCATATTCCGCTACGCTTTTAAAGAAATACGAGCAGTTTGTAGCACATGAAAAAGGGGGAACGCCGTAGCGTTTCCCCCTTATTTGTTTCAGGAACGAACACATGCCGTGATCCGTTCTTGAACCGTGCAGTTGCACGTAAAACACGAATACATCCGTGTCAATGGACAACGTTCGTCAAGTCCGGTGATCCTCTTCTTTCAGAAGCGACATGCGATCGTTCCCTCTACATTGGTAATCATTCATGTGCATCACCATCCTTTCATATATTGAATATTACCGAATATGTTATAAACGAAACGTCAAATTTTAATTATTTTTTACGATACCGCGCATAGGTCGTCGCGAGTGCCAGTGCAAGAACGAGTCCTTTGATGATATTCAAGGAATAGTATGGTACTGACAACATGACGAGACCATTTTCAAGAATCCCGACGAGACAAGCCCCAACAAGTGTGCCAAGCGCATTCGGTTTCCCTTGCCCTGCGAACGAGGAACCGATGAATGCGGCTGCGACCGCTGGCATCAAGTAACCGGAACCGGCATTGATTTGCGACGATCCAACTTGTGAAGCAAGTAAAATCCCACCGACTGCAGCAAACAATCCAGCAATCAGATAAGCAAGTGCTCGGTAACGGTTCACACGAATTCCTGTCAGTCGTGCGGCTTCTGGATTTCCACCGATGATATAGAGAAAACGACCATGTCGCGTATGACTTAAGAAGACATGGGTCACAGCGACGACGACGAGCATGATGACGATGATCCAAGGCGCCTGGCTGATTTTCGCGAACGCCTCCGGAATCGTGCCGACTGTTGGTGTACCGTCTAGGCGCGGCATCCCAGCACTGATTGAACCACCACCCGTATAGGTCATTGCTGCTCCTTCGACGATGAACATCGTCGCAAGCGTCGCAAATAAATCGGGAATCTTAAACCAAACGATAAGCAAGATGTTCAACAAGGCGACACTTAAAGACAGAATGAGTGCTAGACCAATCGAGACACCGAGTGGCAGACTATACCAGACGAAGAACGAGACGACGAAAGAACTCGCAAGCGTCGCAGTTGATCCTACGGACAAGTCAAATCCATTGATCGTCAATGAGACCGTCAAGCCAATCGAAATGATCGTCACGATGGAGATACTTCGTAAAATATTGATTAAATTCGTCCCTTGTAGGAACGTCGGAGCTGTCGTCGCAAAAAACAGGACGAGAGCAATGATCGCGAGGACGATCCCCCAATCGTTCAAGAATCCGAGGACAGGACGTAACCCCTTCCCCCGATTCGTTTGTTTCGATACTACCTCATTCATCGTTGCCCTCCTCCTGTCGCATACCACAACAAGGTTTCTTCTGATGTATCTGATGTCTTCGTTTCATAGACGATTCGACCATCGAACATGACGTAAATCCGGTCTGTGACGGTCAAGAGTTCATCCCATTCACTCGTCGCGTAGATAATGCCTTTTTGTTGTTGCGCGAGCTCGTCAATCAGACGATAGATATCTTGTTTTGCTCCGACGTCGACGCCTTTTGTCGGTTCATCTAAGACGAGTACGGAGACATCCGTCAGTAACCATTTTCCGATGGCGACCTTTTGTTGATTCCCACCGGATAGTTGACCCACTTCTTGCGTCACATCTGCCACTTTAATGCCCAGTTCCTTGACCCATTTCGATGCTTGATCCGTTTCTTTACGACGATCCATCAGCCCCCAGCGGTTGACAAAATCATGTGCTGCAGCTGCCGTCAGATTTTCCGCGACAGAATCGGCAACAAGAATTCCTTCTTTTCGCCGTTCTTCTGGAACGAGACCGATTCCTGCTTGAATCGCAGCTTGCGGATCGCGCAGGTGATGGGCCGTTCCATTTAGGCGAACTTCTCCTGCTTGAAACGGACGGTCGCCGAACAATGCTTTACATAATTCGGTTTTACCGGCGCCGACAAGACCTGCGATCCCAACGACTTCCCCAGCTTGTACCGTCAAGGAAATGTCTGCTACATCCGTATTCATTGCGCCCTTGACCGTAAGTACATTCGCCTCTGTTGTTCGTGATGTTTTCGCTACAGTTGCCAGCTTGCGTCCGAGCATCTGCTCAACAACGGCTTCTTTCGTAATATCCTTCAAAGCGTTTCGCGAGACGAGTTGACCATCGCGCATGACTGAGATGGAATCACAAATGTCATATAGTTCCTGTAAGCGGTGTGAAATGAAAATGATCCCAAGTCCCCGTTTCGCTAAACGTCGTACGACCGAAAAGAGATGGATTGTTTCTGCCTGACTGAGCGGTGCTGTTGGTTCATCCAAAATCAAAAACCGGCGTTCCTGAACGAGAGCGCGAGCAATCAATACGAGTTGTTTTTCAGCAAGACGTAATTCTTCGACACGTGTCTTGACGGAAATATCTGCCTGTAATGTCGCTAAAGCTTCTTTCGCACGTTGTATGTAACGGCGTTGTGACACAAAACCGGTCATCGTTCCGTCCGTCAACAGATCGAGACAGATATTCTCAGCGACCGTCAGATACGGAACGAGTGCCACATCGACCTCTTGTTGGACGAGGTCGATTCCGATTCGTTTCGCATCACGCGGGGATTGAATCGACAGCTCTTCCCCATTGAGACGGATGACGCCTTCATCCGCCGTTTCCGCTCCGGATAAGACTTTCATCAGCGTCGACTTACCGGCACCATTCGCACCAACGAGCGCATGAATCTCACCGGATTTCACTTCAAACGAGACCTGTTTTAAGGCTTGCACTCCCGGAAACGCCAGTGAAATCCCGGTCATCTCCAGGTGATGATTGATAGACGTCATTGTTTTTTATGGACGTCACGCAACCGGTCCATCCACGGCTCATTGAATTTGTCCGACGTACTCCATCCTTTGATGATCGTATCGAGATTGTACATCGTTGTGTCCTGCTTCAATGCCTTCTGCTCAACGAGTTTCGCATCGAGGTCAAAGCTATCTGGCGTCTTCTCTCCGGCGATTTTCTTAGCCAGTAATCGCATGTCCGTTTGTCCAATCAAGAACGGATCCACCGCACTCGTCGAGACCCAGTTACTGCCTTTTTCACGCATCAGATTGATATCCTGATTCGAAACATCGATCGAGATCAGCGGGATTTCTTGACGTTTATTATCCTTGAGCGATTTGTAAGCCCCTTTTGCAACTTCATCCCACGCTCCCCAGACGGCGTCAATGCTTCCTTTCGGATATTTCGCGAGGATGGCATTCATCTTCGTTGCGATATCGCCTTGGACATCTTGGAAGTTCGTCGGTCCGACTGTCTCAAGCGTTTTGATTTTGCCGTCTGCTTCGTATGTCTTATAGATTTCCTGACGACGATCGAGCGGGGCAAAACCTGGTCCGAACCAGAGTTTGATGACACGGACCGGCTTCTTGTCCGTCACCTTCGTCACTTCATCAAGCGATAGCTTCGCGAGCTGATGATCGTTTTGGAATGTTTCCGTCACGCCTTTTAGAGATGCCCCTTTTTTCTTCGTGACCGTATCGAACGTCACGACCTTCAGTCCTTTATCGACAGCTGGTTTGATCATGTCATACGCGTAATCTTCCTTGCCGTGCGAGATGATGAGACCATCATAATCTTGCTGAATCGCTTGGGCGACCAGTTCCTTGAACTTGACGTCGTTCCCTTCCGAGATGAACGTACTGACTTTAAAGCCGAGTGCTTCGCCCTCACTTCGTGCGCCATCAAGGAGTTGTTTCGTATGATCATCCGATGCGAGGTTACGAATGACGGCGATCTTGACGTCCGATTGAACCCCTTTTGGTACATCTTTGACGACTTTTGTCGTCGTCGCTTCTCCATTTGCACAAGCCGCTAGTAACAGTGCCGGTGCTAGGACGGCGTAAGCTAATTTTTTCATGAAATATCTCCTTATCCTAAGGGTTGAAGCCCCGTTAATTGTTCGATCGTTTCTTCATTTGGTTGCGTGATGACACCGAGTTCCGTAATGATACCTGTGATCAACGTATGTGGTGTGACATCAAATGCTGGGTTGAAGACAGCGACTCCTGCTGGTGCTGTCGCAACGCCTTGGATCGCCGTCACTTCCTGCGGATCACGCTCTTCGATCTCGATCGCGTCACCGGAAATAAGCGAGAAGTCAAACGTCGAGAGCGGTGCCGCGACGTAAAACGGAATACCGAAAGCTTGCGCGAGCAATGCCAATTGGAACGTCCCGATTTTGTTCGCCGTATCTCCGTTTCGTGTAATCCGGTCTGCCCCGACGATGATTGCATCGATTTGTTTTTCTTTCAGCGTATGAGCGACCATGTTGTCTGTAATTAACGTGACATCAATTCCAGCGCGTTGTAATTCCCATGTCGTCAATCGCGCACCTTGCAAGAGTGGTCGTGTCTCACTCGCAAAAACGGATAACTCGATGCCGCGTTCTTTTGCAATATAAAACGGAGCGAGTGCCGTTCCGTAAGCAGCGGTCGCAATCGATCCCGCATTACAAATCGTCAGGATCCGGTTGCCTGACTGGAACAATTCCAGTGCATGAATCCCGATTTGTCGCGAAGTCTGTGCATCCTGTTCGTATAAGGCGACCACTCGTTTTTCCAACCGTTCGCGGATGTCTTCTACCGACACGCCATCTTGAATGATCGGGTTTAGTTGATTGAGAACATTTCGCAGATTGACGGCTGTCGGGCGTGTCGCGAGTAACGTCGCTGATGTCTCAAGCAAGGCCTGCTTATAGACCGGAAGCGACGTTTCGAGCCGGTACGCTTCCTGAACGAGCACAAAGCCACCGAATAAACTGATCGCAGGTGCTCCCCGAACGCGTAGTTGTTTAATCGCCTCGACCGCTTGCGCAAGGTCGGTGATCACTTCATAGTGTTCTTCCTGTGGTAGACGCGTCTGATCGAGAATCGTCAAGACACGGTCTTCATAACGAATACTTTGGACGAATGTACTCATCGGCTTAACTCCTCCGTTACGTCAAAGTTTCGTAAATCATCAAATGTTCGGCATTCCGTCCGGCGCTTGATTAAAGCGGAGCCTAAACGGAGGGCGTGACGTTTTTGCTCCAGACGTTCCGTTGTTGAAGTGATTGATTCTAGATCAGCGACTGGCGCAAGACCAATCGTCCGCCGAATCAATTCACACCCTGCAAAGCCAAGTGCATCTTGCAAGATCGTGCTCAGCACATCATCAACAAGTCCCGATGTCTGGAACGGTTCGACCGCTTCCCGTTCCCATAAGGCACGGAACGTCGAAGCAAATGTCAGCCAGAACGTATCGATGTCTCGAATTCGCGCATCACGAAGTGCTGGGTAATCCGGATATGCCGCAAAGAATAGATGGGCGATGAATTGTCCGACATCGAATCCGAATGGCCCATAAAAGGCAAATTCCGGATCGATGACTTTCGTTTCCGTTGCCGAGGCGAAGATGCTTCCTGTATGTAGATCACCGTGCAACAAAGCGTCGCCTTTTGTGATGAAAAGGGCTTCAAGTTTCGCGACTTCGCGTTTGAGTGTGTCGTCTGCCCAAAGATGCGCTACTTCTTCTTCAAGCCCGGCTTCAATCTCATTCGTCTCCGCATCATGGAACGGATCCGTGAAGATCAGTTTTTCTGTGATGTCGCACAAGTCTGGATTGTAATACGTTCGGGCAACGCGTTTCTTTTCGACTGGACCAAGTGCAAAGTCCGATGTATGGAATAAAGTCCGGGCGAGATAGGAACCGATATGTTCTGCGAGCAACGGATATTGTTCACCTGCAAGCAGTCCGCTCCGAACGATCGTTAAATGTGAAAGATCTTCCATGACCGTGTACGCTTCTTCATGACTCGCATGAAAGACACGTGGTACGAATGGTACGGCATGTCGCGCGAATTCACGGAGTGCAGATTGCTCAATCCACGCTCGCTCGAGCGATAGCGGCCAGCTTTCCCCAACGACCTTTGCGTACGGTAATGCTTGTTTTAAAATCAACCGATGTTCGCCTTCTCGAATCCGAAAGACGAGGTTAAGATTCCCGTCACCAATTTCTTCTGCTTCGACAGGGCCGTTTCCGATCAGTCCGAGTGTCCGAACACGATCAATCGCGTCCTGTTCTGTAAATGCTTTGTATGTCATGTCAGTTTCCCCCTATGTGGTACACGAAAAAGCGCCTCTTTTCGTCATCGAAAAGAGGCGCAGGAAAGTCACTGCGTCCTCTTATCTCTCAGACGAAACGTCTGTTGGATGTAGCACCGTGCCTAGTGGTCGGTTGCTGCGGCGTCATCGGGCCAATTCCCTCTGCCAACTCGCGATAAGAGTCGTATGTAGTTGTCGTGTGTGATATTGATTTGAATCTTACGCAATCAACTTCCCTGCTGTCAAACTAAAATCGAGGAGAAACAGACATTGTTTTCACGCCATCTATAGAAAGAGTATTTTCAAAAAAATAAATTTTCTAAAAATAGTTTGACAAGTCGTGACTCTCATGTAAAAATTGCAATTAGATTTCACAATTTCATCCAATTCTTATCAAGAGCAGACGGAGGGACAAGCCCTACGATGTCGCAGCAACCGACCTTTTGGCACGGTGCTAATTCTTGCAGCTACTAAGCTGACCGATAAGAGTCCACGTTCGAATCATTCATGGTCTCTTGTCGCTGACAAGGGACCATTTTTTTGTTGAAGGAGGAAAGACATGGCTTATATTACTGCTACTTATCAATTGACTGCCCGTGATCGACTCGAGCAACGCGCTGAACAACTCGCGCTTGGTTTGACGGTCGGTTCTTGGACGGAGCTGAATCATCTTGAACAACAACAACTTGCCTCGTTCAAAGGGGAAGTCGTACATACCGAAGAGCGCGACGGTAACGGATATATCACGATTCGTTACCCAGAACATAACGTGTCGCGTGACTTTTCCGCGATTCTGACGACCGTCTTCGGCAAACTCTCACTCGACGGTGAAATCAAGTTAACGGAATTGCTGTTACCCGATACGTTCACACCAGATTTTCCAGGTGCGAAGTTCGGCATCGAAGGGGTCCGCTCCTTGATTGGTGTCGAAGATCGTCCCTTGTTGATGAGTATTTTCAAAGGCGTCATCGGACGCGATCTATCGTTCCTCCGCGATCAACTCGAAGGACAACTTGCCGGTGGAATCGATCTCGTCAAAGACGATGAGATTCTATACGATAACCCATTGACACCAACGATTGACCGGGCACGCATCGGACGTGAGGTCATCGACGCTCACTTCCACCGGACCGGTAAACGTGCGTTGTATGCGATCACACTTAGTGGTCCCGTCTTTACGCTCAAGGATCAAGCTAAGCGATTGATTGATGCTGGAGCGACCGCTTTCTTACTGAATACCTTCACATACGGACTCGACGTCTTACGTGAACTAGCAAGTGATCCGGAGATTACTGTTCCGATTTTTAATCACCCAGCATATAGTGGCGCGTTGATCGCGAGCCCGAACCATGGTGTTGCAGCTCCTGTCTTACTTGGTACACTACCGCGCGCTGCCGGAGCAGACTTGACGTTATTCCCGTCACCTTACGGCAATGTCGCTTTACCGAAGGATGTCGCCCGTGGCATCGCGGTCGAAGCGACCCGCATCGGTCAGACGAAAGCGATCTTCCCAGTACCTTCAGCCGGTATTCACCCAGGACTCGTCGCCCAACTCGTTCGCGACTTCGGGATCGATTCCGTCATCAACGCCGGCGGTGGCGTGCATGGTCATCCGCAAGGTGCAGCAGCTGGTGTCATTGCTTTCCGTCAAGCACTCGATGCAGCGCTCGCAAATGAATCCCTATCGACGGCAGCATCTCGCCATGAAGAACTACGGATTGCCCTCGACGCTTGGGGGATCAAGTCATGACTGTACGAATTCTTTGTGATTTCGACGGTACGGTGACGACGCAGGATAATATCATCGCGCTCATGCAGGCCTTTGCACCAGCTGATGCCTTCGAACCGTTGAAACGCGGTGTGCTTGACCGAACGTTATCGATTCAGAGTGGTGTCGGGCAGATGTTCGCGCTCTTACCGTCCGACGGTAAAACAGCTTATCTTGATTTCTTGTTAGAACGTGCCGTGATTCGAGACGGCTTCTCAGAGTTACTTCAGTACAGTCGTCGTCAAGGAATCGATTTTTCAATCGTCAGTGGTGGAATGGACTTTTTCGTCGAACCGATCTTAGCGCCATTCCTTGAACAAGAACAGATTTACTGTAACGTCGCCGATTTCAGTGGTCCATTCGTCCATATCGATTGGCCAAACGCCTGCGATGCCCATTGCACGAACGGGTGTGGCTGTTGTAAAACGTCCGTTGCCCGTACATTACGTAAAGACGGTGACGTCATCATCGTCATCGGCGACTCGGTGACGGACTTCGAACTCGCGAAACAAGCGGATTGTGTCTATGCCCGTGATTATCTGATCGCGTTGTGTGAAGAAAACGATATTTCCTATACGCCTTTTGAGACGTTTCACGATATCGTTCATGATTTAGCACGAGCGGAGGTGACGACATGACATTCATGCGACGTTATGAAGAACTACGAGCTGTTAAACAAGAGCTCGCGGCACGCGACTGGTTCCCCGGTACGAGTGGGAACCTCGCCATCCGGACATCTAATGTTCCGGTCGAATTCCTCGTCACAGCAAGCGGAAAAGATAAGCGTCAGACGACTCCTGACGACTTCGTCCATGTCGATGCGACCGGTCAATTGATTGGTGAGCAACCCGGACGTCCTTCTGCTGAGACCTTGCTTCATGTCGAAGTGTTTAATCGGACGGACGCCGGATGTTCCCTGCATGTCCATACGATTGCGAACAACGTCATTTCGGAACTCTATGGCGACCAAGGAAGCGTCACTTTTTCCGGGCAGGAAATCATTAAGGCACTCGGACAGTGGGAAGAAGATGCAACGGTCACGGTACCAATCATTCCGAACCACGCTGACATTCCGACGCTTACTGCTGCTTTTGCGCCGCACGTCACAACAGGTAGTGGCGCCGTTCTGATTCGTAATCACGGGATCACGGTCTGGGCACCGACTGCCTTTGAAGCAAAGAAACACCTCGAAGCTTTCGAGTTTTTATTCAACTATACGTTGACGTTGCAATCATGCCGTCAATCCATCTACTAAAAGGAGGAATCATCTCATGGCAACAGTCTTATTCCAAGAAACAAACACACGGTATACGGATCAAACGGAAGTCGCTGACTTCCTCGCGTCACGCGGTGTTCTTTACGAACAATGGGACGTCTCGAAACTTCCAGCGCATCTCGTCGAGAACTTCACACTGACGGATACGGACAAACAAACGATTCTCGATACGTTTGCTCCAGAAATCAAGGATGTATCAGAGCGCCGTGGGTATCAGACAGCTGATATCATTTCGCTTTCGGACACGACACCGAATCTTGATGAGTTGCTCGTCAATTTCCAAAAGGAACATCATCACACGGATGACGAAGTTCGTTTCATCGTCAGCGGTCACGGTGTCTTTGCCATCAAGGATGAGGAAGTCGGTTATTACAACATCGAACTCAATCCCGGTGATTTGATTTCCGTTCCCGTCAACACACGCCACTACTTTACGCTTCAAGACGATCGTAAAGTCGTCGCCGTCCGAATCTTCGTCACGACAGACGGCTGGGTTCCGATTTATGAAAACGAGACGTCAACGGTCTCTTAATAACGATAAAAGCGGCGACTTTCTTCTATAGGAAGGGAATCGCCGCTTTTTCTTATCTCACAAACATATCACTACATCGACACGTAACCGATATAATGAAGGAAAAGCGATGAGGAAGTGAGCGTCATGCATATTCGTCCCGTAACGGAACACGACTTACCAGCGATTCTCGCCATCTACAATGAAGGCATCGAAGATCGGATCGCAACGCTTGAGACCGACCAAAAGGACTTATCCTTCATGACCCAGTGGTTTGCGGAACGAACGGAGCGATATGCCGGATATGTCGCTGAAGATGAAACAGGTGTCCTCGGGTTCATCTCCCTCGACCCTTACAATCCGCGTCCTGTCTACGCGACAGTCGGTGAGATTTCGGTTTATATTACCCGGACTCATCGCGGACAAGGGATTGGAACACGGTTGCTTGAAAAGATTGAACAACATGCCCGTGATCATCAGATGCATAAGCTGATCCTCTTCACCTTCCCGTTCAATAAAATCGGACAAAAACTCTATATCCGTTCCGGCTTCCGGATTGTCGGAACGTTTAAGGAACAAGGGCGATTAAACGGCGAATATGTCGACGTCATGGCGATGGAGAAACGCTTGCGATAGGATTCATTGAATGCCAGATGGGGAATAGTTAATCCGAGTCATGTAGAGAGGATGAACCTAATGGATATTCAACAAATTCGCAATGCAACACTCGTTATCACGTATGCCAATCAAGTCTTACTGATCGATCCGTTTCTTGGCGATAAAGGCAGTTTGCCTCCGTTTGGACAGACACCGAATGCTGTCGCCAACCCACTCGTCGACTTACCGGTCGATGTCAACACACTGCTCGATCCTGACGCCATCTTCGTCACCCATTTGCATGCTGATCATTTCGATGATGCCGCAAAGCAGCTTCTACCTAAGCACTTACCTCTTTATGCACAGCAAGAAGAGGACGCACAGCAAATCCGAGAAGCCGGCTTCACGAACGTCTCTTCTTTCGATTCCGGTGTGACGATCGGCGATATTCAAATTCACCGAACAGGCGGACGACACGGCGTCGGGGAAATCGGTGAACGGATGGGACGTGTGTCTGGACTTGTCCTCACTCATCCAGACGAACCGACGCTCTATATTGCAGGTGATACGATTTGGTGTGATGAGGTCGCGCACGCGATCGAACAACATACGCCAGACATCATCGTCGTCAACAGTGGGGCTGCCCAGTTCCTGACGGGAGAACCGATCACGATGTCGCAGCGCGATCTCCTTGCGGTACACGAAGCAGCAGCGGAAGCAACGATTGTCGTCTCGCATCTCGAGTCCGTCAACCATTGTCTCTTGCGGCGTGATATGATTGCTGACTTTTTAGCTGCTTTCCACCTTTCTGCTCATTTCCTGATTCCAGATGATGGTGAAACGATGTCATTTTAATAGTAGCTCTAATGAAAAGAAGTCCTTTTTCGAATCATCCATCGAAAAAAGGACTTCTTTTGTTATGGAATAACAAGACCTAATAATCGAGCAAAGGCGACCGCCTGCTCTTCTGTAATCACAGCACCTGGTAAAAAGCGTGGATCGACGGTGATCCCTGACAGTTCCGCCTGCCGAAAATCGAGACCTTTTAACGGCGTTTCAATCCATTGACTATCCTGGAGTCGGACGGTGTCGAGTTTCCAATTCATCGCCTTCACTTCGAAAAACTGCGCTTCCTTCATCGTCGTTTCGGTCCAGTGTTGATGGCGGACCGTACTGCGAATGAACTGTGCATAATCCGCAAGTCCTTCCTGAATCGTCAGATGATCCAATGTACAATCTTCGAATTGTATTCCTGTCATGCGGCATCCGACAAAGGATACACGGTGAAAACGAGTTTCTTGGAAGTGACATCCTGTTAAATCGCACTGCTCGAACCGAACGTCTTCGAACGAACCACGATCAAAGGTGAGATTCGCAAACGAGACATTTTGAAAACAGACTTGATAGGCATCGACGCGTTCTGTCAGTTCATTCGGCATCGACTCTTTTTCATAACGCGCTCCTTTAAGATACGGATCATCGATTTCAACTTGATCGAATGTTTCTGTCTGAAGTGTCTTCGGTAATTCTGGTAAACGGATAATCGTCTCTTTCATAGAGATTCCCCCTTTTTTCTCTATCCTAGTGTATCAAACTCCGTTTACATGAAGGTAAATCGTATGAATTCCCCCTCTTTTCAACAGTTTTTATTTTGAGACACTTTGAGACCATGCTATAGTCAAAGAAAATCAAAATAAGAACATACGTTCTTTTATGTAAAGGAGTGATTCAAATGTTTCCTTCCGTCGTTTTACCACAAGATAAACGTATTTTTTGCGTCGATAGTGTTTCCTTCTACGCCAGTTGCGAATGTCAGTATCGCAATCTCCCTCCTTTGACGACACGCCTTGCGGTCGTCTCCGATTTAAAACGAAACGGGTCCGTCATCCTCGCCGCCACCCCTGCCTTAAAAGCACTTGGAATCAAAACAGCCGGTCGCCTGTATGAAATCGAGCAATTGCCATACGCCGTTCGTCGTACGATTCAACTCGTCGAACCACGTATGCTCGCTTATATGAAGACGTCGATTCGTGTCCTTGATGTCCTCCATCAATTTGCTCCACCGGAGGCGATTCGTGTCTACTCTATCGATGAGAACTTCATTGATATGACTGGAACTGATCGCCTTTTCGGTTCTGATTTTCAAGCTGCTCGTCGGATTCAAGAAGCGATTCTGAAACAGACTGGCATTCACGTTCGTATCGGAATTGGACCGAATAATGTCATCGCGAAACTGACTCTTGATTTAATCGGGAAAAAAGAAGGAATCGCTCGTTGTGGTTATGCTGATATCGCACGACGCTTGCATGATTTTCCGATTCGAAAGATGTGGGGCGTCGGACACCGCATGGAACAACATCTACACATGATGGGCATCGAGACAATCGGTGATCTCGCGATGCGTCCGGTCGAAGAGTTACACGAGCGCTTCGGTATCATCGGTGCTGAACTGTGGCATCACGCATGGGGGCTCGACGCTTCACCGACACTCCTTCCCCCTCGTCATCTGTTCGAAAAAGCTCCTCAACGGACGATTGGACACGGTGTGACCTTGATGCAGGACTATTATCAATTCGAACGGATTCGAAACGTCCTCAACGAACTCGTTCAGGATGTTGCCGCACGTTGTCGCTTTTCGAATCAAGTCGGCTGGACCGTCCATATCGGTGTTCGCTATTCCCGAAATGTCGTTCGAAGCGGCTTCTCGCGCCAAGTTCGGTTGCCTTATCCGACATCGGATGAGCGAATCATTCTTCGACACGTCTTACAATTATTCGAACCGAATTGGCTCGACGGGGAACCTGTTCGGTTCCTTTCCGTCTCGCTCGGTCACTTGACTGCTGATCAAGGTACTTTACAGCTCTCACTGTTCGAGGACAATACGCGCAACTGGAAGCGGCGGCGTTTATTAAAAGCAATGGACATCGTCAATCTTCGCTACGGGAAAGGAACGATTCGTCTCGCCGTCTCATTTCTCGATACGAGTGTCGCCAAGCGTCGTCTCCGTTTCGTTGGCGGTCATCCTGGAGGGGATCTCCATGACAGCGTATCGTGATCGAGGCAATTTAAAATGGATTCCTTTCCTGATGCCCGAGCACTTACAACTATTACGGGAGTACTATATTCAAATGCATCAACTTGACCTTCCTGAAATCGATGAACAACTACAAGAATCGTGGCACTTTCTACTTCAAGAAGCTTTAATAGAAGGAAACGAACTCGAAATCACGTATTATAAGGAAAGTAGCTACGTGACGGTCGTCGGTTTTGTAGAACGGCTAGAGCCTGAACGTTCCGTTCTCTTTTTGCGTAGTCGTGAAATAGTAGAAATTCCGTTCACACGAATCGTTCGAATCGAAAACGGGTAAGCTCTCATACAGATAGTCGTTTCAAATCGTGCCTGGAAAGAAGGAATAGTCATGTTGGATTGGTTTACTTCCCTCCCCGTCGTCGTGCAAGCATTACTTGCTGGTATGATGACCTGGGGATTAACCGCACTTGGTGCGGCGCTCGTCTTCGTCTTTACGACGATTGAGAAACGTGTCATGAATATGATGCTCGGTTTTGCAGCCGGTGTCATGATTGCCGCGTCATTCTGGTCTCTGCTCGCTCCTGCGATCGAGTTCACGGAGCAAGACGGTGGAATTGCTTGGATTCCGGCTGCAATCGGCTTCCTCGCCGGTGGTTTTTTCGTTCGTTTGCTCGACTTCGTTACACCGCATTTGCACTTATCCGCACCACTCGAAACAGCTGAAGGTCCTTCGACAGGACTCAAGAAAACGACGTTACTGTTTCTTGCAATTACGTTGCATAATATCCCAGAAGGTCTTGCGATTGGGGTTGCTTTCGGTGCCGCTGCCTTGAATATGGACGGTGCGACAGTCGCTGGTGCGTTAACACTCGCACTCGGTATCGGAATCCAAAACATGCCGGAAGGTGCGGCATTATCGATTCCACTACGTGGCGAAGGCATGTCTCGCCGTCGTGCTTTCCATTATGGTCAATTGTCAGCAATCGTCGAACCGATTGCTGCGATGATCGGAGCAGCTGCTGTCTTCTTCGTTCAACCACTTCTTCCGTATGCATTATCGTTCGCTGCTGGCGCAATGATTTTCGTCGTCGTCGAAGAATTGATTCCAGAATCACAGGCAGAGAACGGATCTGACTTAGCAACACTTGGTCTGATGGTAGGTTTTACCGTCATGATGATTCTCGATGTCGCTTTAGGATGAGCCTGTTGCAAAGCGAGTAATAGACGCAACCGTCTATTACTCGCTTTTCTCATTTTTTACATTCACGAATCCCTTATTAGTTTGAAGTTTTTCTGACCTTGTGTAACAACAGAAGGATTTCTCTTGTCAAAATGCTATCTTGCTATCAATAGAAATGACGGAATATCCTATGAAATCTAGGTAACTGCTCACTCTTATTCAAACGAATCTAGGCATCAGGTTTCGTCTGCGGCGTATCATACCTTCTCAGACCTACGCCCGATATTCCATTTAGTTCTGTCTCACAAGAATAAAACATGATATGTTTTTAACTAGCACATCATATAGAAGGAGATTACCATGACAATCATTGAACTTTTAAAAGCGCTCTTACTCGGTTTCGTCGAGGGGATGACGGAATTTGCACCTGTCTCTTCAACAGGTCATATGATTATCGTTGATGACATGTGGTTGCAAACAACGGACTTTCTCGGTAAGTATTCGGCGAACACCTTTAAAATCGTCATTCAACTTGGATCGATTCTTGCTGTCGTCGTCGTTTTTTGGAAACGTCTTTTCAGCTTGATTGGTTTGTATAAGATTGAAGGAGAACACGATGCATCAGGTACACACAAGTTAAAACTACGTCACGTCTTGATCGGTCTTCTACCAGCGGGTATTCTCGGATTATTATTCGAAGACTTCATCGATGAGAATCTCTTCTCGATTGAAACGGTCATCATCGGTCTTGCTGTCGGTGCGCTCTTGATGATCGCAGCCGATAAATTCGGACCAAAGGAACCAAAAACGACATCGCTTGATCAGATTACATATCGCCAAGCAGCACTCGTTGGTCTGTTCCAATGTATTTCACTCTGGCCAGGCTTCTCCCGCTCTGGTTCAACGATTTCCGGAGGGGTCTTCCTCGGGATGAATCACCGGACAGCAGCTGACTTCACGTTCATTATGGCTGTACCGATCATGTTCGGTGCTAGTTTCCTTTCGCTCGTTAAGAACTGGTCGGACATTCAACCGAACCATTTTGCATTCTATGCTGTCGGTTTTGTTGCGTCTTTCGTGTTTGCCCTCTTATCGATCCGCTTCTTCTTGAAGCTGATCAACAAGATCAAACTCGTCCCATTCGCAATCTACCGCCTTGTCTTAGCAGCTGTCTTAGCTGTCATCGTCTACATGTAATTTTTCAATCGCTAGCTATTTTAGCTGGCGGTTTTTTAATTTTTTTGAAACTAATTCACTTAGTTAAGGGTATATAGGGATGAGACACATATAAAGGAGTGAATGCCGTATGGCACGAAGAAGTCGGAGTGGATCAAAACTCCCATTAATCATTGGAGTCATTGTTGTTGCCGTGATTGCCTTTTTAGCAATCGGACAATACAATAGCCTCGTCAATGTAGAAGAGGATGTATCGAATAAATGGTCGCAAGTCGACAATCAAATTAAGCGTCGTGCGGACTTGATTCCGAACCTCGTCGAAACTGTCAAAGGTGTCGCGGGTCAAGAAGAAAAAGTATATGGGAAAGTCGCCGAAGCACAAGCGGGTCTTGCGCGTGCTGCGTCAACCGAACAACGAATCGAAGCCGACCAACAAGTCACGTCTTCGCTTCGCGGATTGATTGCCTTACAGACGACGTATCCGGAACTAAAATCTAGCGAACGATTCCAATCCTTGATGGATACGCTGGAAGGAACAGAAAATCGTCTCGGGATTGCCCGCAAGGATTACAATGATGCTGTAACCCTCTATAACAAAAAACGACGGAGCTTCCCAACGACACTCTATGCATCTGCATTCGGATTCGAGAAAAAACCGTATTACGAAATTTCAGACAGCGACCGGGAAAATCCGACTGTCGACTTTAACAGTGATTCGAAATGATTCGGCGGTGGACGCGACTTCTGTTGAGCGCGTTCCTCGTCTTCTTCCTCTTCGTTCCAACAGCTAGTGCCGTTTCAGAACGGACAGGAGCAGCCTTCTTCATTCAAGATGATGCTCGGCTGCTCACCTCTTCGGAAGAAGCCGAACTCGCGCAACTCGGTCAGGAACTCGAACAATATACGACGGCACAAGTCGTTCTCAAGACGGTTCCCGATCTAAAAGGACAAGATTTAAGCTCTTACGCCAACGAAACGTTCCGGCGTCAAGGCATCGGTCAAGAAGGAAAAGATAACGGCGTTCTCGTCGTCGTCGCCCCAAACGAAAAGGATCGGCAGTTTCGCATCGAAGTCGGTTATAAACTCGAAGGTATCTTAACCGATATCACGGCGGGACGTATCCTCGATCAATATGCTGTTCCCTACAAGGAAAACGGTGAGTATGGAAAAGCAGCGTCCGAAACGTATAAAGCTGTCGTCAGTGTCATTTCAAAGGATCAGTCGCTCGAGTCACAAGATCCACCGAAAACACAAAACGATGATGGACTTCCGCTGTGGACGAAAGTACTGATTGGTTCCGCCCTATTGATCTTGTTGTTCCTCGATATGAAGTTCACCGGCGGTATGTTCTTCTTTGCCATTTTGAATATCTTCTCCGCAATCATGCGTGGTGGCGGTGGGAACGGTGGTAGTCGTGGTGGCGGCGGAAGTTCCGGCGGCGGTGGTGCCGAACGTTAGAAAAGGAGTCGTTTTTCATGAGGATCATTTTAGGCTATTACCTCCTCCTGACCCTCATCGGCTTCGGCTCGATGTGGCAGGATAAACGCCGGGCGAGACAACGTGCTCACCGGACACCGGAAGCAACATTATTGATGATTGCTTTTCTCGGCGGTGCGTTCGGTTCTTGGATCGGCATGTACTCCGTTCGGCATAAGACACGTAAAGCGAAGTTCCAATGGCTAGTGCCACTTGCAGCAATCTTGCATCTCGCTTTCTGGATTTTCTACACTTCACAATAAAAGAATGTAACCGATAGAGAAGAGAACGTACGGAATTGTGTCCGTCGTCTCTTCTCTTTTTTGTATAAGGTCAATGTTTATGAAAAAGAGGTTTGATTTCTTTTTTATTCAGGGTAAAGAATTTAACCAATTTAATAAATACATCTTTTTTGATGTACTGAGAGGTGGACATCCCTTTATGTGGCATCCTTGCGCCGAATGTACGACATCAATCCGTTTCGTTGAAGCGGGAGCACTCCATATTCAATCACCAACACCAGAAATCTATTCCTATCAATCATTCGAACAACTCGAGCAGTTATTGACATCACTTTTACGTGTAGCGGATTATCCTGTGTCTTGTCGCGCCACACAATCGCGTTATGTAACAGCACCTATTTTGGCTTCAGCGCTTCTAGAACAATTAAAGCATCGGTCAGCAATCGATTTCATACAGCATGGTGTCATGACAAGTCACCTGCAACCGATTTATGATATTCAACAGAATCTTCTCGTTGCGAACGAAGCACTACTACGCGCAGCAGATGACAATACCCCTATCTCACCTGGTGTCCTATTTTCGACTGCATCCAAAATGGGACTACATTCTCGACTTGATCAACGCGCACGTGAAGAAGCGATTCGCGCAACATACCATATCGGGGGTACGTCAAAGACGTTCATCAACTTCCTTCCTTCGACGATCTACAATCCGGAGTATTGCCTGCGTCATACATTTGAGATCGTTGAACGTTATCATGTTGACCCGAGTCGTCTCGTCTTCGAAGTCGTCGAGACGGAGAAAATCGAAGACGTCAATCATTTGAAGCACGTCTTTGAACAATATAAAAAACAAGGTATTCAAGTCGCGCTTGATGATGTCGGTACTGGCTTCTCAACACTCGATATGTTGTCTTTACTTCAACCAGATTATATTAAAATCGACCGTTCCTTCATCGATCACTGCGATACGAATCCTGATAACGAAGCCTTTTTACGGAAAGCTCGTTATCTAACACAAGAAATGGGGATTCAAATCTTAGCAGAAGGCATCGAACGGCAAGAAGAACTCGATCTCTGTCGTGAACTCGGCTTTGATCTCGGTCAGGGATACTTGCTTGGGCGCCCTGCTCCTTATGCGCACTTCGCGAAAGCACAATAAAAATACGCACATGTTACCGTTTGATTCGGAACATGTGCGTATTTTTGTTAAGAAGTCATCGAAACCGACGTCTTTTCATTACGCGTGATCGCATCGGCGAGCTGATCTGCTGATACTAACGGACGTAGCAGACGGCACAGCTCCTCCGTCGATGTTCGTAAAGCAAGCTCTTCGACAATATCGAGTGAGAGGCCAAAATCAGTGAGTGATGTCGGTTGTTTTTGAAGAAGGAGATACTGGTGAAGTTCTGCATAATCGGCATCGTTCCCGAATAGCATCTCTTGAACGAGTAAGCCATACCCGACCTTACTGCCATGTAAGAACGGATGCGTTTCCCGGTAAGGAGACAAAGCATTATGTACAGCATGTCCGATTGCACCTCGCGTCGCCGCGTCACCAAAACCACCGATACTCCCAGCTAACGGAATGACCGTTTCGACGAGATATTGAATGTCAGCCGAGTACTCACGAAAGCGCGTTTCCGACACATTCGTCGATAAGATAAGATCCTTGCAACGTTCAGCCGTCCGCAGTGCCGTCTCGATGACGGGATCTTCTGCCGAGGAACCACTCAAGGCACGTGCTTCATACCACTTCGCTAATGTATCGACGAGTCCAGCGACGAAGTAATCATACGGACTGGCGGCGAGAATCCGATGATCGAGTAGAAGTGCTTCAATCACGACCGGGAATGTATCGAAACGGATATACTGCCCCTGTTCATCATACATGACACTGAGCGGCGTCCAAGGAGCACAGTTCGAAACGATCGTCGGAATGACGATAACCGGAAGTTGCAATTGAAATGCGACCTGTTTTGCCGTATCGATGACACTTCCTCCTCCGAGAGCGAGAATCATATCGTATGGAGCGCATGACTGTTTCAAGGCTTCCACCTGTTGATCTGTACAATGACCTTCAAATAAAAAGCGCGGGACATCTGGTAATAAAAATGCTGCTGCTTCATAGGCTTGACGTCCATGAATCAGGACTGCTGATCGGTTATCTATGATCTGTTCGAGTTGATCGAGTGCGTTTTCTTCATGTATGTATTGCAAAACGGCTTGTCGAATCACGGAATCGCCTCCTAATATTTGTTATCGCCCAGTATACGCAAAAGAACTCGATTCGGCAATCATTCGATTTTTAGAGAAGGAGCGCGTACACTAGAAAAGAGAAGAATTCACTAAAAAGGAGTCGATGAATCGATGCAACAGATCACGTTAAACAATGGCATCAGCATGCCCCAACTTGGATATGGTGTCTTTAAAGTACCGGAAGCAGAAGTATATGAAGCGGTCAGTGAAGCACTCCGTGCTGGGTATCGTTCGATCGATACGGCAATGATTTACGAGAACGAAGAAGGCGTCGGTCGCGCTCTGCGTGACTCCGGAATTCCCCGTGAAGAAATTTTCCTGACGACGAAAGTCTGGAATTCCGATCAGGGCTACGACGAAACACTTGCTGCTTTCGAGACAAGTCTACAAAAGCTTGGTGTTGATTACGTTGACTTGTATCTGATTCATTGGCCGATGCCAAAAGAAGATCGTTATGTCGACACATGGCGAGCGCTCGAACATCTCTATGCAGAAGGAAAGACACGCGCCATCGGTGTCTCGAACTTCCATATCCCTCACCTAGAACGAATTTTAGCTGAAGGGTCGATCTTTCCTGCTGTCAATCAGATCGAACTCCATCCGTTTCTTAGTCAAGAAGCAATCCGAGATTTTTGTCGTGAGCATGGCATCGTTGTCGAAGCATGGAGTCCGTTGATGAAAGGACGCGACGCGTTGACACATCCGATCGTCGTCGATGTTGCCAATCGTCATCAAAAAACACCAGCTCAAGTTGTTCTCCGTTGGCACTTGCAGCACGACATCGTTGCGATTCCGAAATCTGTCACACCAAGCCGGATTCGCGAAAATTTAGATGTTTTCGACTTTACCTTGTCAGATACTGATATGCAAGCGATCGATCAATTGAATGCCAACATGCGTACAGGATCGAATCCGGATACAAAATGATATACAGATAAATGGTTTCGTGTAATCTCCACTCCAAAAAAGGTACTTTCCGGATCAATTCCGAAAAGTACCTTTTTATCGTTCGACGGATTGATCACGGTGACATGTGATTCCGGCTCATTTTGTCTTAGCGATCTAAACTATTCCCATGGTCTTGCTTAGCGATATCATCCGAGTGATGTTTCGATTGACGGTGCTCTTCACCATCTTGCGTTGCATCATCGTTCTTTTCCTCACGCTCTGTTTCCGGACGACGGAAATCATCGTCCCGACGCATCGCGATATCTGGTTCTCGGTTACCATTGAGTTTTTTTGAATGATCGATCGCCTGCTCGTCTTGCGGCATCTTATCGGTACCCGCACGATGCAAATCGATTTCCGCATGCTCTTCCTTTGAATCTTTATCGACGTCAAGCGGGTTGCCTGATCCAAGTTGTGCGTTAGAATTGGCATCCGATGACGTGTGTGTCTCTTCACCACTACCGTAGCGAACCTTGACATCGGGATGTGTATTGTCTGTATTTAAATGTGGATCGAATTGGATGTCTTGAACTTCAAGTAGAAGAACAAATCCTCCGCCCTCGACTTCTGTCTTTCGTTGTTCGATCTCATTGTCTGATAAATCGAGTGATGCAAATAGATCATCGACCTCTTGATCGCGTCCTTTATTTCCACGAATCCGGTCAATCCAAGATGGTTTCGTCGTCGCGATTTCTGCATCCATCTGACTACGAACGAGCGCGATGTTCGATTTTTCCTTAACGATGACGTAAAAGTCTTCCTCTCGGTGTCCTTGAATGTGTAGTTCGTCCATTTTCGAGATCAGTTCTTCTTCTGAATAGAATGTTCCGACATATTGTTTCGTTTTCATGGATGTTCTCCCCTTATCGACACGATTTGTCATGCGTCACTTCTATAAGGAGTATTTCCTCTTTTGCGTTAAAATATGCCAAAAAACATGCGTTCCGTTAAAACGTCATCTGTTTGACATGAAACGATCATTCTCCAACGAGTTTCAACCCAATCGTCGCGCTCAAGACGAGACCGATACAGACGAGCCGTTTCCAGTCTTTTGATTCGTTATAGAGCACCATACTCAGAATCGCACCACCGGCTGCTCCAATTCCTGTCCATACCGCGTACGCCGTTCCCATCGGTAAGTCATTCATCGCCAGCGTCAAAAATAGAAAACTAAGTCCGAATCCTGTTCCCATCAACAGTAGATTCTTCATATTCTTATTTTGATTGAATGTATTGATCAATACGACGCCAAACATCTCAAAGATCCCGGCAATGATTAAATAAATCCAACTCATGCTGATTTCTCCTCTCCACTGACTAATTTCAGACCGATGACGCCGACGAGTAAGACGGCAATCAATGCTAGTTTCGTTACGGAAGCTGCTTGACCGAACAAGACGATGTCCGTCACGACCGTTCCTGCTGTTCCGAGACCAACAAAGACGGCATAGACCGTTCCGACTGGTAAATGATTACTCGCTTTAATCAGGACTGTAAAACTGACGATGATACAGATGATCGTCGCTCCCCACTCGAGTGGTGTTGCTGCATGTTTTAACCCGATGACCCAGCCGACTTCAAAACAAGCCGCGAGGATGATCCCAATCCAATACTTTGCCATAGTAATTGCCTCCTAATAGATAAATTCAAATGAAAAAGCCCGGGAGTAAGCGAGACGATTCGCTTTACTCCCGGGCTTTTATCCCTCCGTTGCATGGACAAATGCCCATGTTCCTCCCTCGGTCCAGCCGTACGGAACCCTAGAGGATACTCCCTATTCCATTCGATACAATCACCCTAGCACGCCCTTTTTCCGATGTCAAACAGGAATTCGTTCTCGATTTGTCTAATAGAATCAAAGTGACTTCATCTGAAAGAGGAGGATGCTGCATGCGTTATAAAATCAATGATCAACTTCGGATTCGTCGTTTTACACCAGAAGATGTAGAAGCGGTTCACGCCTATGCATCACAACCCATCGTCAGTCAATTCCAGGCATGGGGACCGAATACAGAAACCGATACGAAACAATTCCTACATGATGCGCTTGAAAGTGAACTCGAGACACCAAGACGTCGTTATGTCTTTGCCGTGACGTTTCCAAGTGACGTCGTCATCGGTGCTGGTGAGCTCGTCATCACTGACGTTGAGAATAAAATCGCCGAAATCGGATACGTCCTCTCACCAGATGAATGGGGGAATGGATACGCGACGTCGATTGCCTCCTTCCTTCTCCAATTCGGATTTGAAAAACTAGAATTACACCGAATCACGGCAACGTGTGACCCACGCAACGTCGCTTCCGAACGCGTGCTGCAAAAAGTCGGCATGACGAAGGAAGGGCAGCTTCGCGAAACGGTCTACCTCGAAGACCATTGGCGGGATTCCTTGATTTACGGCATGCTCGACTGGGAATGGCAAGTCGATCACGAGGAAAATCACTAACATTTGATTTCAAACGATGTGCCTCGGCATATCGTTTTTTTATGACCAATGACTAATCTCCTATTTTTTTGATTTTTATCAATTTTTAAACAAGCACATGCTACACTATTTATAATGACAATTTTTAAGAATTGGAGTGAACCTCTTGATGAAAAAATGGACTGCTCATGTTGCTGGCCTTGCCGCAACGTTGATGTTGAGCTCGGTTTTACCTGCACCCGCTCTCGCGGAATCACCTTCTGCTCAAGAGACAGCAGAAACGCAAACGGTCACAGAGACAACTGGAACAGCTTATTTGCAAGAGGACACAGCGCTATTACAAGCTGCCGACTCTACAGCAATCATTCAACAGTTACCAGCAGGCACTACGGTTGAAACATTGGGAACAGATGGTGACTTTACACGCATCAGCTGGCAAAACGGAACAGCATACATCGTTACCTCTGCTTTGGCAAAAGAAGCACCTGTCTTTCAAAAACAAGAGACTCTCGTTTCGAGCAGTCTACTCTCTCTTGTCGCTTCTCCTTTAGACGCTACAATCGTTGCGACAGTTCCTGCCTATCAACGGGTGGATACATACGGCATATTCGAGCAGTTTACTCGCCTAAAATGGAATGACCGCTATGTTTATGTCCCGACGAATCAATTGGAAGCACTCCCAAAAGCGACCGGCACATCCTATGCAAAACGCGCAACAACTCTTTTTACGGAACCAAGTACTACAAGTAAAAATACACCTATCACTCTAAATCAAGCCTTCAAGACATACGGCTCAACAGGTAACTTTACACGCGTCGAGACAACAACTGGTTATGCTTTTATTCTAACTGCTGACTTAATAGACGTAATTCATCCTGAAAGTGGACTGCGTTACGTTCAGCAACAGACAACAGCCTATTCGACAGCAACGACAAAAGGAAGAGTTGTGCAATCACTTTCTATCAACACCCCTCTTCAAACCTATGGAACAGAAGGTATGTTTACTCGAATTAAAATAAAAGACGATTATGCCTACGTGTTAACAGCACATCTCGGAACGTTAAAATATTATTCACAAACCGCTCGTCTCTATGTTCAACGTCCGACACCGATCTATAGTGCACCGAATGCTTCCGGCTCCATCATCGATCAACAAAAAACAAATACCTTATTAACAATCTATGGTAAAAGTGGCGTCTACAGTCGAATTATTTTCCGCGGAGTCCATGCCTACGTTAAAACAGCTGATCTCGGTAGTGGAAAAGTCTATGCATCAACGGGGACACGATACGCGAAACGCAACTTGTCCGTCTATACTTCTGCTTCGACGAAGAGCAAAATTATGTATTCTGTTAAACGGGCTGATAAACTAACGATTTACGGAACGAGTGGCAGTTATACGCGACTAAAAAAAGGCTCGATCTACGGTTACGTCAAGACGAGTGATCTTGTCACGAAAAAACCAGATCTGTATGACATCACCGGTCAACGTTACGTGACAGAGGACGACGTCGTCATTCGGTCACAGGCAAAACTATCGGGTAAAAAAATCGGTACGTTGAAAAAAGGAAACTCGATCACTATCTATGGAAAAAGCGGTTATTTTACACGTGTCAAATATAACAATATCTTTGGTTTCGTCGATTCGAGTCGGATCGGACTAAATAAACCAAAAGCAAAAGCGAAAAAAGGGACGACGTTTTATGTGCATTTGGACCAGACTCCCCTCTTCTCCGCTGACGTCGCTTACAGTCGTCCCGCTGCCTATTTAAAAAAAGGAACAAAGCTGATTGGTCTGAAATCAATTGATGATGATTTTTGGCAGATCCGTTTAGCAAGTGGGCAAACCGGCTATGTCCTCAACCCTTATATCAGTACGAGTAAACCCGATATGCGTTTGACACAAAAAGCAATCAACCGAACGAAAATCTATACCATCAAACAGACGACTTCCTTCTTCGCAAGTCCGACAAGTCCAAAAGGCAGCGGTCTCGTTGAACAAGGCAAACGCGTTTATCCGCGTCACCGAGTCGGAAACTTCTACGTCATCCAGTCGGGCTGGACACCTGTTTATCTTCCGGTATCCGCTGTAACGATCACGTCCGATAAACGGGTCGTCAAAAAGAATAATACGCGTGGCGAAAAATTAATCCAAGCAGCCGTCCAACATATCGGTACACCTTATACATGGGGATCGCAAAATGCCGTGAACGGTGGCTTCGATTGTTCCGGTTTGATTCACTACGCGACAAATAAGGCTGGAAAATACGGTGGTCGGACGAACGTTCGTGGCTACTGGTACGGTGCGTTCTTTACAAACCAACGGACGAGCATCTCAAGCGGTAAACGCTCAGATATCGTCTTCTTCCAAAATACGTATACGAAAGGCCCATCGCATATCGGGATCATGCTCGATAGTGAACATTTCATCCACGCCGGCGGTTCACAGCTACAAATCAACTCGATTTATGAACCACGTTGGCAGGAGCACTTCCTCGGCTTTAAATCAATGTGAGACAAAAAAAGACGAATCCGTCGATTTCGGCGGGTTCGTCTCTTCTTATCGCAACACGTCAGAATGTCATCTCGACGTATTTCGTTACTTGTCGGTCCATCAAGTATAACTCGATTTGTTCGCGGTATGCTTTATAGTGGTCGGATGCGATATGTGCTTCGAGCGCCTCTTCGTCACGATACACTTCATACAACATGAATTGATGCTCATCCTCGATCGATTGATGCAAGGAATAGCGCAAGCATCCTTCTTCTTTTTGTGAGGCATGATAAACCGTTTGTAAAATCGGGAATACTTGATCCGCGAGTCCTGCTTTGATTGTAAGTACAGCGTTAACGACGATTTCTCCCATGTTTCATTATCCCCTTTCGTGATTACCTGTATCTGTACCCATTTTCACGAAAAGACACACGTCAAAGGAGCTTGAAGATGCAAACACAACTTTTTGAAGCACTTGAACAATTCGAACCAACGATGATCGCGTTACGCCGTGATTTCCACCGCCATCCGGAACTATCCTTCCAAGAAGTCCGCACACCAGAACGGATTGCTGCTTTTTACGCGGAACGTGGCATTCCTCATCAAACAGCCGTTGGAGGTCGCGGAGTCGTCGCGACGATCGAAGGCAAACAACCTGGTCCAACGATTGCTGTCCGCGCCGATTTTGATGCCTTACCACTCCAAGAAGAGACAACGCTTGCTTTCCGGTCGATCCATCCTGGTGTCATGCATGCTTGTGGACATGATGGTCATACGGCGATGGTGATGGCCCTTGCTGCTACACTCTATCCGTTACGCGATCAATTGCAAGGAACAATTCGAATCATTCACCAGCATGGGGAAGAGGTCTTTCCCGGTGGTGCGATTCAAATGATTGAAGGTGGCGTCCTCGAAGGGGTCGATGCAATTTTTGCGACACATCTTGAAAATGATTTACCTGTTGGCACGATTGGTTTTCGGGAAGGACATACGCTATGCGCCATCGACGAATTCGAAATCATCGTCCACGGTCAAGGTGGACATGCTCAAGCACCACATAAAACAAAAGATGCGCTTGTCGCCGGTGCACAGCTTGTCTGTAACTTACAACACCTCGTCAGCCGACGGGTCGATCCGTTTGAGCCTGCCGTTCTCGCAATCGGTTCTTTCCATGCAGGAACGGCACCAAACATCGTTACGGGTGAGGCACGCATCGTTGGGGAAATCCGAACGTTTAACGAGACACTGCGGCATCAGCTCCGACAAGAAGTCGATCTTGTCGCTAAAACGACTTGTGCTGGCATCGGTGCTTCGTATTCGATTGACTTCACGACGGGTTACCCCGCGCTCTGGAATCATCCGGATGAGACAAAACTCGTTCAGGAAGCTGCTGCTTTCTTGCCGAAAGCATCTGTTCGAGCACTCACACCGATGATGGCGGCGGACGACTTCGCACATTATCTAACGCATGTCCCGGGAAGTTACTTCTTTACCGGCTCCGGATATACGGATGGTCGCGTCAATTATCCACAACATCATCCGCAGTACGAAATCAACGAACAGGCGCTGCTGGTTGGTGCGAAAACACTCGGAGCGACCGTTTTACGTGCCTTAAAACCTAAGGATTGACTTTATTTCTTATGGAATGGTATCATCACAACAATGATAACGAATGACATCAACTTCATATACCCTTATCAAGAGTGGACCGAGAGATCTGGATCGATGACGTCCCAGCAACCTGCGCATAGCAAGGTGCTACGACCAGCAAAGCGAAAGCTTTGGTTGATAAAAAGCGGCGACTCCTTTTGCAACCAAGCGAAGGAGTCGTTTTCGTTTTTCTCGCTGTCAGACATACAATGGGAATTTCCCACGGAGAGGAAGAGACGGATGGAAAAAGCAACATTTGCAGGTGGATGTTTTTGGTGCATGGTGACACCATTTGAAGAATTACCAGGAATCGAGGGAATCGTATCAGGTTACATGGGCGGTCACGTCGATCATCCGACATACGAGCAAGTAAAAACAGGAACGACAGGACATCTCGAAGTCGTCCAAATCACGTTTGATCCAAGCCTATTCCCGTATGAGCGTTTACTTGAACTCTACTGGCCACAAACGGATCCGACGGATGCAGAAGGTCAATTCCAAGATCGCGGCACGCAGTACGCACCAGCAATCTTCTATCATACGGATGCGCAGCATGAAGCAGCAATCGCTTCTCGTGACGCTCTTGCCGCAAGCAATCGTTTTAAACAACCGATTGTAACGCGGATCGATGCCGCTTCTGAATTTTATCCAGCGGAAGAGTACCACCAAGACTTCCATAAGAAAAATCCAGAACACTACAAAAAAGATCGTGCCGCCTCTGGTCGTGATGCCTTCATCGAACAGGAATGGAAAGATACGACGACGGTTTAATCTAGCCTTGAACCATATAAAACAGCTGAACTGACTTCAAACATTTCGCTTATTCTCACATCTACTTTTGCAAGAGGTGAATGAGAATGAACGAGTATGTCAATGGAGTCAGTTTTTGTATGGAAACTAACAGCTCTTTCCTTTGTCGTTACCCTCACATAAATTTGTAATCGTTTACAAAAAGAAGTTTTTGATTTACGGTTAACAAAAGTTAACCGGTTAAAAAGGAGATGATTGGATGGAACAAAAAGCGATTCACATATTAGAGAACTATGAACAGTTGAAGGTAATCAGTGATCCGTTACGAACAAAAATCCTCATGTTTCTCGTCGAACAACCGCATACGGTGCATCAGTTGGCCCACTTGCTGACGTTATCGCGCGCAAAGGTCCTCTATCACGTGCGGGAACTTGAAAAGCATGACTTGATTCGCCTCGTTCGGACAGAAGAACAAGGTGGAAATCTACTGAAATACTATCAAGCGATTGCTCGAGGATACATTCCTGCTGATCATCTTCTGAACTTCGTCGAGACGAAAGAAGCGACCCGACAATCGTATCTTGAGGTACTAGACCGAGCAAAGACACGCGTCCTCACCGCTCCGACAACTGCTTTTTCTCCTGTGTCTTCAAACGTCGAAGACTGGATGAGCTTATCGCTCCAAAAAGAACTGACGATGTCTGAATCCGACTTTCAACGCTTTGCTACAAAGTATCGTGCTTTATTAGAAGAGTTCACACAATCCCCATCTGACGAAAAAGATCGAAAACACTTTTACATCATGACGACTGCTTTTTCGATTGAGGAACGATTGTTTGATCGCGACGACGTCTAATCTGGAGGTATATGATGCTACATGTTGAAATGAATACGGAACGATCCCTATTTAAAAATCGCGCCTTTTTGTTTTTATGGGGATCCGGCATGTGCTCCGCCCTTTCCCTCTCAACCTATCTGTTTGTTGAACAATGGTATGTCATCCATACGTTAAACCAGGCATCCTTTCTCGGACTCGTCCTAATGGCTACCTTGTTACCTCGTATTTTTTTAATGTTGTTCGGTGGCGTTTTATCTGATCGCTATAAACGTTCGACGATCATGCGCATCTCAAGTAGTCTGCGGATCAGTTTTATTCTTTGTCTTCTCATGTTACTTCATACCGATCAGCTTACATTGCTAACGATCTTAGGATTCGCCTTTTTATTCGGCAGTGTAGATGCATTTTATTCACCCGCGAATGCTTCTTTACTGCCTACACTTGTTCCAAACGAACAACTTACTAAAGCTAACTCCTTGATTCAAACATCAAATCAAATCGCGCTCTTTTCAGGTCCAATTCTTGGCGGAGTCATTCTCAGCTATTCTTCTTACTCATACGTCTTTCTTGTAATCTTCGGGACCCTCTGTCTGACGCTCCTCTTCACGTATGGGATTCGTGAGGCTAAGACTAAGCGAGCACTCCAGCATTCCGCTCTATCTGAACTAAAAGAAGGGCTTCATTACGTTCTACACTTTCAGCAACTCAAGCAGACACTTTTTCTCATCATCTGCGTCAATTTCTTTTTCTTCGGACCGCTCTTACTCGGAATTCCCTTACTCGTTCATGATGTGCTTCAAGGAGACGCGATGGATTTAAGTTACATGCAAGGGGCTTATCAAATGGGAATGCTTGGTGGTGCGCTTTCGATTGGTTTTGTCCAGACGAAAGTAAGTGGGATTACCTCATCGGTTCGATTGATTGGCGCATTAGGTCTATTCCTTTGCTTACTTAGTCAAGTCCAACAGATTTGGTTGTACTTGACTCTTCTTCTATCACTCGGTGCCCTATCTTCCATCATCAATATTCGAATCATTACATCCATCCAGTCTCAGTGTGCAGAACAAATGATGGGACGCGTCATGAGTGTCGTCAATGCATCGTCCAACGGTCTTGTTCCATTATCTTATGCAGTCCTCTCACTTCTACTGTCATTTCATATTTCGATCACGACGATTATGTTGTACTGTGGTCTTCTTATCCTTGTTCTATCACTCTATTTCAGAAAACGCATGATCCAAACAAAAGACTAGTCAAAAAAAGACAGTGGATTTGAATTCCACTGTCTCCATTTAATTACGAAACACGTTCTACTTGATCCTTTGCCTGTTGTTCCGGCGCCACGACTTGATACCGTTTCAAGACGAAGATCCCACATACCATGACGGCGAGACCGACGAGCTGACCAAACGATAAGTCGATTTGCGGTAAACCAAACCACCCGAACGTATCAACGGCGAGGGCAAAGCTCAACTGCGAAATCAGCACGACAGAAATCGCGACGGATGGACCAAGTAACTGAATCCCGCGCATGACGCAAAAGACGACGCCGACACCGACAAGTCCACCGAACCAATAGAGCGGTGACACGTTTTGAATCTGTCCAAGTGTTCCACCACGAAACAAAACATACGTAACGCTTGCTCCGATGAAACCGACGAAGAAAACCAGCGTTGTCGTCGCCCATGCCCCGAACGCATCACTCATCCGAGCATTCAATACCGTCTGTAAACTGATTAACATCCCTGCCAATACGGCACACACGATGCCCATTACCATGTTCGTTCCTCCTTACTCATAACTGTTACCGTTCGCCTTCTCGCGAATCCGTTCCAAATCGACGATGATAATCTTCCCACGTCGTCGAATAAGAATTTCTTCCTCACATAACTTCGTGATGATCCGGTTGAGATGGCGATAACTTGTTCCAAGCCAGTCGGCGACGTCATGTAGGTTCGACGTCCGCATCTCCTGATAAAATAAACTGTCACTAGCTTCAGATGCGATCGACAACAAATACCCTGCAAATCGTTCCTCGACTGTATACAACACATGGTGCGACGCTGATTTTGAGTCGGCATACCATTTCGCTGTAATCGTTCGTAGTAAAAATTGCAGAAAGACATTCGTCGTATTGTGCTCGCGTAAAATCGCATACGGTACGCTCAACACCTCGACATCGGTCACCGCTTCGACCGTATTCAGTACTTCCCGTTCATTGATGAATTCGGCGTCACCGATCACCGTTAGGGGTGTTTTGAATCGTAAAATCCGTTGTTTCCCTTCTGACGAAGCAGCAGAAATCTTGACCTTGCCTGCGACGATGAAGTACATCCGGTCGATCGTCGCACCTGTCGTACAGAGGAGTTCCCCTTTTCGGAAGGTTTCTTGACGTAACCAAGCGCGTGTCTCTTCCGTTAAAATCGTATCCAGTCCATATTGTTGGATGACGGTTTCCATGTTCGTTCCCTCCCTTTAGACAAGTGAGAAAATCGCAACTCCTGCAAGCATGAGACCCACACCAACCCACTGACCACGATTTCCTTGTTTTTTTAAGACACCGAACCATCCTTTTAAATCAATCAGAAAGGCACATAAAATCTGCGCGACGAGTAATAAACACATTGCCCATGTCATGCCGAGCGTTTGAATCGCTGTTAATTCCGTCACGACGACTAGCACGCCAATCAGTCCACCGCTCGCATAAATCCACGGTAACTGACGGAATCCACCAATCTTTCGATCTCGTACGAAGCTATAAATGGCTAAACAACCCATCAGACCAACAAAATGGACGATCAATACAGATAACCACGGTCCGACGCCTGTCGCAAGGCGCGCATTGAATATGCCTTGCAGGGCGATGAACAGACCGCTCATCAAAGCAAACACGACTCCTTGCACGTCATCTCCTCCTTTAATCTCTACACTAGAGTAGACCCTATTCGTGCCTCACTTGAAAAGGACAAATGTCCCATTTTCAAAAAAACATAAAAAAACCCGCTTTCCGCAAGCGGGTTTACGGGTCATCACTGTATGTTCATGTCGCAAAACGAGCAGTCGTCCGCTTCAGCTGTTCCTCTGCTTCCGCCATCATGCGCGTAAACAACTCGGCAACAGTTGGCACATCACGAATCAAACCGGCAACCAGTCCAGCGTTGACATATCCTTTCTCCTCATTGCCTTCAAGAGCTCCCTTTATGTGATACGACTCGTTCGTCTGATCGAGAAACGCAGAAGGTGTCTCGGCTGTGAGCTGTTCGACATACGGACCATCAAGGACACGTCGGACAAATCCAACGGAGCGCCCGATGATGCGTGTATCGGTATCTGTCGCATCCGTTAAGCGCGATTTATAAGCTGTATGGACCTTGGCATCTTCCGTCGCAATCAATCGTGTTCCGAGTTGGACGCCGGCAGCGCCAAGCAACAGAACAGCTGCTAGTCCACGCCCATCGCCAATCCCACCCGCTGCAAGAACCGGAATCTTGACCCGGTCAACGAGCTGCGGAATCAATGTGAGTGTCGTCAACTCGAGCGGGGAATTGATACCTGCCGCTTCAAATCCTTCCGCTACGAGTACATCAGCGCCTGCCTGTTCTGCCTTCAACGCCTGTTTGACTGAGGCGACGACCGCAATCGTTTTGATGCCAGCAGCTTGTAGTCGCTCTATGTATGGTGCCGGATTTCCTGCCGATAAGGAGACGACCGGAACCTTTTCTGCAAGCGCGAGATCGATCAGTGCTTCCGTACAAGGAGACACACGAATTGCGATGTTCAAGGCAAATGGTTGTTCCGTCAGCGTTCGTGTCTCCTGAATCCGAGACGCTACTTCCTCGACAGACAACGTACCACACCCGAGCGTTCCGAGTCCTCCGGCATTCGACACCGCTGCCGTGAGTGCTGCATGACTAATGTTACCCATCCCTCCTTGGATTAAGGGATAACGAATCTTGAATAGCTCACAAATCGGAAACATATCTTTCCTCCGTTCTCGACTCCCACTGCATGATATACTGACAGGGAATGAATAGTAGTTCATCTTATCCTAGAAATGAGGTCGTTCTGTTATGAAGATTCCGTATCAATCGATTCATCCGAACGTAGCATCTGATGTATTCATCGCTCCTGGCGCTTATCTGATTGGAGACGTCACGATCGGTTCCGAGTCCACCGTCTGGTTCAACGCTGTCTTACGCGGTGACGAAGGACCGATTACAATCGGCAAACGCTGCAGCATCCAAGACAATGCAACGATCCATCTGTATGAAGGGGCACCCGTCGTCATCGAAGATGAAGTGACGGTCGGACATAATGCCATCTTACATGGCTGTAAAATCGGACGTCGTTCCATCGTCGGAATGGGGGCAACCGTTCTTGATCACGCAGATATTGGTGAAGAATGCATCATCGGGGCGAACACATTGATTCCATCCGGAAAAGTCTTCCCACCCCGTTCGCTGATCATCGGCTCACCCGGTAAAGTCGTGCGCGAACTGACGGAAGCGGATCTTGCGATGATTCAGGAGTCGATTGATTCCTACGTCGATAAAGGATATGCCTTCCGAAATATCCTCGCAGGATCAGCTGAACAGAACACATCTGAATGACACGAATGCGGGGCGGATCGCGTGATCCGTCCCGCTCTTTTGTATATCATCGTTCCGCAAACAGTGGGTGTTCTGTTGCATCATACGAAGCACTGCGTTGTGACACATCGTGTGTCTCTTCAAAGATTGATTCAAAGAACCGGCTCGCTGGTTGCGCAAGCAGACGGTAATATTGCTCAAACAACAGTGCCGCATGGTGTCCGCTCCAAGCATCCGGTAACAGTTCTTGCGGGAGTCCCGGATCCGTGAAGAGGAACTTCCGGTACTCATGTACGAGCATCGTCCGTTCAACGAAACACTGCTCATCCGTCATTTCTCCTAGTTGGAGCTGACTCTGATGGACGATGTATTGCCGGCTGTAATCCGTGATGAACGTCTCGTAACGTTCCTGCAATTCCTCCAGTGGAAAAGCGCGCTCAACAAGAGATTGATCTTGTTTTGGACCGTGGTATTCACCGACGAAGAAATCGACATACTCTTCGATTTCGTATGCTTCAATCAATCGTTCTGCCTCTTTCTCAAGCGGATTCGGCGAAATCCAGACCCCGTTTGATAAGTTACCAAACCCACTCCACGTCAGTTCTTTACGGAGCTCGTCGCGAATCTGTCGCTTATCTTCTGGAATCGTATACATCAGCGTTCGCCACTTCCCGTCCCAGTCATGTGGTGTTGATTTATAGATTCGGCGCGCTGCTTCTTCCATCCGTTCCACCCCACGCGGCGTCAACGAATAGAAGCTTTTACTCCCTTGCTTCTCAGAGACGAGCCAGCCTTGTTTGACCATCCGAGATACTGCGACCCGGACCGCTTGTTCGTTATGTCCAAACTCTTTGACGAGTCGAATTAAACTCCCGACCCAGATTTGATTGCCGTAATGACGGATATAATCCCCGTAAATCGTAAAAATCATTGATTGGGTGTTCGCACTCATGGTATTCACTCTCTCTTCAGTCGTTCATAGTGTGTATCGTTAGTATACGGGTTATTTCAAACCTCGACCATCCTCATCTTCCTTCAAAGCGTGGTGGTCGTTTTTCAGCGAAGGCTTGTAGCGCTTCCTGACGATCGGCGGTCGGGATGACAACTTCATAGGCTTCCGTCTCGAGTTGTAGTCCTTGTTCGAGTGAGACATCCCGTCCTTGATCAATCGCTCGCTTTGCTTGGCGTAAGGCGATGGGACCGTTTTGCAATATCTGATTGGCAAACTCAAGACAGGTCGTCATCAGCGCTTCCCGAGCGACGACAGCGGTCGCGAGTCCGTAACGTTCTGCTGTCATCGCATCGATTTTTTTCGCCGTGAAGATCAATTCCTTTGCTCGTGTCTCCCCGATCAGTCGTGGCAAGCGTTGTGTTCCACCGGCTCCTGGAATGATTCCGAAGCTAGTCTCTGTCAACCCGACGAGTGCATCCTCAACGAGAAAGCGGAAATCACAGGCGAGAATCCATTCAAAGCCACCACCGAGCGCGTGCCCATTGACGGCAGCGATCGTCGGTTGGGGTAATTGTGCAATCGACGTGAAGACGTTGCGAATCGCAAGGACATTACGTCGAACTTCTTCCTCATTCAAATGTACGCGTTCCTTTAAATCAGCGCCGGCACTAAATGCTTTACCCGTTCCAGTAAACAGGACGACCCGTGCTTCCGAGTCGATTGACAACGCATCGACTTGTTCCTGTAAGGCGACAAGCGTCGGATAATCGAGACAGTTCAAGCGTTCTGGACGATCGATCCGGACAATCGCAATATAGCCTTCTCGTTCTAGGTGAATCATACGAGTCCCTCCCGATCGACGACGACTGCGATCCCTTGTCCAACTCCGACACACATCGTGGCAAGACCATACGTCCGGTTCGTCCGGCGCATCTCATGCAATAGCGTCGTCAAAATCCGCGCTCCACTTGCACCGAGCGGATGACCGAAGGCAATCGCTCCGCCATTGACGTTGACTTTTTCGCTCGGTAGACCAAGTGCTTCAATACAAGCAAGACTTTGAGCCGCAAACGCTTCGTTCAACTCAATCTGATCGAGCTGTTCGACCGTCAACCCTGCCCGTCTAAGGACTTTTTCCGTCGCGTCGATCGGTCCGATGCCCATGATGGCGGGTTCAACGCCTGCTGTCGCACTCGCTCGGTAATATCCAAGCGGTGTCAAGCCGAGTTCGTTTGCTTTTTCTTCACTCATCAATAACAGCGCCGACGCCCCATCGTTGACACCAGATGCATTTCCCGCTGTCACTGTACCGTTCGGGAATAAAGGACGAAGCGTCGCGAGTTTCTCGCGTGTCGTCTCAGGGCGTGGGTGTTCATCTTGATCAAAGATGCTGACGTTACCTTTTCGGTCCGTTTGCGTGACCGCAACTAGTTCTTCCGTAAAGCGCTGTTCCTCGATGGCTCGTTTTGCGCGTTGCTGACTCTCAAACGCAAAGTCATCCTGCGCTTCGCGTGAGATGCCGTACTGACGGGCGACGTTCTCTGCTGTCTCCGGCATCGAATCCGTCCCGTATTTATCTGCTAAGCGATCATTGACGAACCGCCAGCCAATCGTCGTATCATACATCGTCTGATTGCCACGCGGGTTGGCTTGATCCGGCTTCGCGAGGACGAACGGTGCACGTGTCATGCTTTCCGTTCCTCCAGCGATATAGATATCCCCTTCACCTAACGCAATTCCGCGAGCGGCAGCGATGACAGCATCGAGTCCGGATCCACATAAGCGATTGATCGTCGTACCGGCGACTTCGACCGGTAGACCAGCCAGTAGTCCGGACATCCGAGCGACGTTCCGGTTATCTTCCCCCGCCTGATTCGCGTTGCCGAAAATGACTTCCTCGATCGTTTTCGGATCGACTTGCGGATTGCGCTTAAGCAACGCTTCGATGACACGTGCCCCTAAATCATCCGGACGAACTTGACGCAACGCGCCATTATAGCGGCCGATCGGTGTCCGAACGGCATCGATGATGGCGACACGTTTCATGACGTCACCTCACGATTCGTGTAGTCGTAGACTCCGCGACCTGTTTTACGACCGAGTCGACCAGCTTTGACATACTGTTCGAGCAATGGTGCCGGACGGTATTTTTCGCCGAGCTTCTCATGGAGATACTTTAAGTTGTGGAGCCTTGTATCGAGTCCGACCAAGTCCCCGAGTTCAAAGGGGCCCATCGGATAATTTAATCCGAGTTTGATCGCTTTATCGATCTCTTCCGGTGTCCCAAGCCCTTCTTGCAACATATAAAAGGCTTCATTTCCGACAAGCGCACTGATGCGCGAAGTCACAAACCCAGGAAATTCACGGATGACGACCGTTTCCTTTTGCATCTGACGCGCCACTTGCTCTAAGGCAGCAACCGTCTCATCCGACGTCTCAAGACCACGAACGAGCTCGATCAATGGCATCAAATGAACCGGATTGAAGAAATGCATCGCCATGACCCGGTCTGCGCGGTTCGTAAAGGACGCAATTTCCGTCGGACTCATCGTCGAAGTGTTCGTCGCGAAATAACAGTCCGGACGCGCATTGGCTTCTAGCGTCTCAAAGACTTGCTGTTTGATCGTCAGTTGTTCCGGTACCGCCTCAATGACGAGATCTGCTTGTTGTGCAGCTGTTGCTAAATCCGTCGACAAACTTAGCCGATCGAACAGTCCCTCGACTTCGTTCGCGGACATTTTGCCTCGCGTGATACCTTTCTCCGCGATGCGTTCGAGTTCTTGATACGCACTTTCAACATACGCTTCTTTAATATCAACGAGTGTCACCTGAAATCCGCGGTGTGCGGCAACGTACGCAATGCCACGTCCCATGACACCGGATCCGACGACGACGATTTGTTCTACCATCTGATTTCCCCCTTATCCCCTGTGTTGTTAAAAAAGGCTGGACTTCCCGACGGAACTCCAGCCTTCCCTCTTGCTTATAGTCCGAACGGATTGAGTGGACGACTGCCGTAATACGACAAGATACTCTTCGTTTCTGTGTACAGATCAAGTGTTTCGATACAGAGTTCACGACCGAAGCCTGATTGCTTATACCCACCAAAAGGTGTGCCTGGGAAAGCAGAAAACGGACAGTTGACCATGACGATACCGGCTTTGATTTGGTTGGCAACGCGCGTCGCTTTTGCGCCGTCTTTCGTCCAAACCGCTGACCCGAGACCAAACGATGTATCGTTCGCTAAACGAATCGCTTCTTTTTCGTCTTTAAACGGCATGACGACGACGACCGGTCCGAAGATTTCTTCATTGACCGCTTTCATTTCATGCGTGACGTCCGTGATGATCGTTGGTGCGTACCAGAAGCCTTTTTCGTATCCTTCTGGTGCTGAAGCGTGACCACCTGTGACGATTGTCGCTCCGTCTGCTTTCGCTGACTGGACGTATCCATCGATGACATCGACTTGTTGTTGGTCGATGATGGCTCCAACGTGTGTCCCTTTATCAAATGGATTGCCGAGAACGAGTTGTTTTGTTTTTGCGACGAATTGCTCCATGAACGCTTCGTAAATATCCTCGTGAACGTAAAGACGTGAGCGTGCTTCACACGATTGACCACTGTTGTAGAAGATTCCGAACAACGAACCATCAACGGCTGCTGTCACATCTGCATCTTCAAAAACGATGTTCGGTGATTTTCCACCGAGTTCGAGTGTGACTCGTTTTAGTGTTTCCGAGGCACGTCCCATGATGTCTTTTCCGACTGGTGTCGAGCCCGTGAAAGCGACTTTATCGACGTTTGGATGTTCGACGAGATGGTTGCCGATTTCGCGTCCTGAGCCTGGGATGACATTGACGACACCTGCTGGCACACCAGCTTCTAAACAAATCTCACCGAGAATGATCGCTGTTAATGGAGTCAACGTCGCTGGTTTGACGACGACCGAACAACCGACTGCGATTGCTGGTGCGACTTTCCAAGCTGCCATCATCAACGGATAGTTCCACGGGATGATTTGCGCACAAACACCGACCGCTTCTTTTTCTGTGTAGTTATGGAATTGTCCCGGCACGTTATTGACGACACCGCGATGACCGACGATCGCACCTGCGTAGAACTCAAAGTCTTCAATTGCTTGCGTGACTTGTCCTTGCGCCGCTGCTAATGATTTCCCTGTATCGAGAATCTCGAGTTCGACGATTTCGTTGAAGCGGGAACGCATGATGCTCGCAATCTTATTTAAGATTTGCGCGCGGCGTCCGACCGGCCACATCTTCCACTTTCCGTGATCAAACGCATCCCGTGCGGCTTGAACGGCACGATCAGCGTCTTCCTTCGATGCTTTTGCAACTTCCGCAATCACTTCACCTGTTGCCGGATTATATGTTTTAAATGTCTCGCCTGTTGCACCTTCGACTTGTTCGCCGTTAATGAGCAAATGATAGACGGACCGTTTCATTTCAAGTGTTTTTTCATGTACTATCGACATTGTATTCACTCCTGTTCCTGTTGATTGAAAATCGGTGGGCGTTTTTCGAGAAAGGCTTGCATACCTTCTGTTTGATCGGCTGTTGCGAACAACAGATAGAAGTTCCGACGTTCGTGCTCCATGCCATCTTGTAACGATAAATCAACGGCTTTGTTTGCTGCGTCCTTGATCAGTCGTAACGCCATGCTCGGCTGGTTCGATAACCGCTCTGCCATCGCAAGCACCGTCGCTTCGACGTCCGTCGTCACTCGATTGATGATGCCAAGTCGTTCTGCTTCGTCTGCCTGCATTCGATCACCCGTGAAGAGCCATTCGAGCGCCCGCGTCCGACCGATGCATTTCGTCAAACGTTGCGTCCCGCCTGCTCCTGGCATGACGCCGAGTCCGACTTCTGGAAAGCCGAACTGAGTCGCGGGATCGGCATAGATTAAATCACAAGCGAGTGCGAGTTCGAAACCGCCGCCGAGAACAAAACCGTGGACACCTGCAATGATCGGCTTTTTGATTCGGCTGATCCGATCCCAGTCCGCGAATGGATCGAGAAGTTCCATCGAGATTGGTGTCGCCTCGAGCATCTCCTCGATATCGGCACCTGCCGAAAACGACTTTCCGTTTCCCGTCAAAACGATGACCGTCACCCGATCCTCGCGGTCAAACGTCTCCATCGCCTCGACGATTTCGCGGACCATCGTCCGGTTCAGCGCATTGTATCGTGCCGTCCGGTCGAGCCGAATTCGACCGATCCGACCAACCGTTTCCGTCTTAACGTACTGTTGTGTCGGCATGGACATCTTCACCAATCATCAATGTGACGAGATCCCCCGCAAAGCTCATCAAGTCTTTCCCTGACGCTTTTCCTTCAAGAGAACGCATGCCAGCTTGCATCGCTTCCTGACTTTCATAGACCATCTCGCACATCAAGTAGTACTTTCCGTCTCCACCCATTGGTGACCCGACGATTTTCGTGACGTTCATTTCTTTTAGTCCTGGAATTTTTGCTGTTAACGGACCATGGACCTCAAAGTAATGCTGATCGAATGCTTCCTTGTTTTCCGGGTGTTTGTAAAGTGCGATTAATTTTGCCATAGTGATTACCTTCCTTCACATGAGAGTAGAGACGGGTTTCATCGCCTCGAATGGATTTTTACATGATTTACAGTAGAGAATACTTCGACAAGCGGTCGGTCCGAATAAGTTTTCCATCGTCACATACGTCGATCCACAATACGGACAGTCGATTTCCCACTTCCCTTGTTCGAATCGAGGGGGTGCGATGCCGAATGCCTTCAATCCTTGCATTCCTTGTTCTGTGATCCGGTCTGATGTCCACGGTGGATCAAACCGGAACTGGACGTCGACCTGTTTGACGTTTGGAATCACCTGCAAGGCAGCTTCGGTATTTTTTTTAATGATTTCAAGCGCCGGACAACCGAGAAACGTTGGGAGAAGCGTGACGTGCACTGTGTAGCCATGCGCCGTCGCTTCCGCGTCCATCGTCTCGACCATGCCAAGATCTAAAATACTGACGCTATCGATTTCTGGATCCTTCACCCCGTTCAGGGCTTCACGGATCGCATGTTGAAGTGTCGTCGTCATGCTTCCCTCTCCTTTCACCACGTCGCCGTCTGATCAATCAGGTAGACTTCTCCAAGTGTCGCGAGTGCGTCATTCAAGTCTTCCGTGTGATCGCCGTCCCGCCCGTTGCGTGTCATCTGCATTTCTGGGAGAGTCACGTTCAATTCGACGAGTAACGGCGTGATCGTCTGATACCAACGATCAAGTAAAATCCCTTGCCCTTCAATCAACCGCATCTCTTCGATCAGTTGACCGTGTTCGCCATAATCGAACATGTCACCGAAGTCATGTAGCACTCGCTCAAGCGCTTCGTCCATCTTCTGGCGAGCTGTCTCCGTCGATTGATAGAGCTGGGTGAACCACGTTTGCCAGTGCAGCAAATGATAGTACAACTCCATATTGATCTTGACGGCAGCAGCAGCGAGTGGCTCGTAACTGCTCGATTTCAACGCATCAATCCGAATCTTTTTCGCGACCGTGTAGCAATAGTTCCGGACGACAGCGAATGCCCAGTCATATTCGGGTTTTTCCATGTAGTAGCCGGGTCCATTGACTCGTTCGACAAGAATCGAGTTCTTCCGTTCGTGTGCCAAGCGGACATGGGCTAACGCATCAGCATTGCCTTCACCAAGTTCCTCAAGGAGTTGGTAATACATTGCCGCATGCCCCATTGAATCTTGCGCGATTGAGGATGAAGCGACGTCCTCTTCGATATGCGGTGCAAGCCCGAGCCATTCCGAACCACGGTAAGCGTAGAGGAAATCATCATCTGCGAGTTGATACAGTAAGGAGGCGAGTGCCGTCCGTTCTTGTTCCGTCATTTGGAATCGCCTCCTTGCCACGACATGATTTCTTTTTCGTCAAGCATCTGTTGCTCGTAATGACGCCATTTTTTCTTCAAGTAGCCGTATCCTTTCGTCGTCCGGTAATCTTTATTGTCGAGCCGTTGGAGCATCTGCTTCTCATCGGGTGACAAACCACGGATATCTTCACGTTTGACGACCCAGATATCAACGACTGGTTCCCGGCGCATGAAGTTTTCTTGTGCCATCAGTAAAGCCATCTCTTTATTTGGAGCAAGTAAACTGAATTGATGCGTAAACGCCGCGTTCGGCGTCCGTTTGCTAAAGACTTCGAATTCGTGATAGAACGTCTCGTTCATCGTACCTTCCCCTCTCATGCCTTCGTTTCAGCGAGTGCATCCCGTACCCAAGCATTATTCTCATAAGATGTCCGGCGCAGATCCAGTCGCTCTTTCGAACGCGGTCCTCCACCTTGGATGATCGTCTTAAATTTCGTCCAGTCCGGCTGTGCGTATTCCCATTGTCCTGTCTCTTCATCAAAACGTAACGTCGGGTCTGGAATGACGAGTCCGAGCGAACGAATCCGCGGCACGTACTTTGTAAAGAAGTTTTGCCGGAGCTCTTCATTCGTTTTCGTCCGAATCTTATAAGCGATCGTCACGTCCTGTTTCGATGTCCCAGTCGTCTCTTTCGAGGCTGGTCCAAAGAACATCAACAAGGATTCCCACCACTCATCCAGTGATTCTTGAATCATTGCTCGCTGTTCCGGTGTTCCTTCTGCGAGTGCCATAATGATTGACTCCCCGTGCTGCGCGTGAAAGACTTCCTCTGCACAGATGCGTTGCAAGGCACGTGCGTACGGTCCGTACGAAGCGCCGAGCATATTCGTCTGCGTGATGATTGCCGCCCCATCGACAAGCCAACCGATCATACCGGCATCGGCCCATGACCGTGTCGGCATGTGGAAGACGTTATGGAATTTTAATCGTCCCGTGAACAAGTCATCCATTAAATCCCCACGTGTCTTGCCATATGGCTTCATCAAATCCTCGACGACACGAAGTAACAATTGCCCATGTCCCATCTCATCCTGGACCTTCGCCATGATGCCCAGTTTCCGTCGAAGCGATGGTGCTTTTGGGACCCATTCTTTTTCTGGAAGTGCACCCATGATTTCACTGATACCGTGCATCGAAATCAGTTTAATCAGTGTGTCCCGATAAAAAGCAGGCATCCAGTCATCGGCTTCGATCTTTTCGCCTTGCTCGATTCGTTCCTTGAAGCGTACTAATTTTTCGTCTTCCGTCAGTTGGACGGGTTCGAACAGTTGTGTTGCATCATACATGCTAGTTCCTCCTTTTGAATCAGACGAGTGATGTCGAGCGTCGATCAACGATCCGGACGGCTTTCCCTTCCGATCGTGGTAACCCTTGATGCGGATGGCAGACGAGATCAATGGAAATGAGGCATTCTGACTTGATGGCGTCACATATCGAACGCATTTGTCGCTCTGAGATATTTTCGAATTCGATATGTAGCTCAACAGCATCGAGTCCGGCTTTACGCACGAGATGGATTTGATAATGCGGCGTCACGTCCGGTTGTTGGAGCAAGACCCGCTCGATTTCTGACGGGAAGACGTTGACGCCTCGGATGATTAGCATGTCGTCCGTTCGCCCTTTGACACGTGACATCCGTGTCGTCGTCCGACCGCAAGCGCACGCCTCATGCGTGATCGAAGTTAAGTCACCCGTCCGGTATCGAATGATTGGAAGCGCTTTCTTTTTTAAGCTTGTAAAAACGAGTTCCCCGACCATGCCATCTGGTAACGGTTCCCCCGTAACGGGATCGACGACTTCTGTAATGAATAAGTCATCCATGATATGCAGACCTGCCTGCTTTTGACACTCCATCGCGACCCCCGGTCCCATGATTTCACTGAGTCCGTAAATATCGAGTGACTGCAGATCAAAGGTCTTTTCGAGTGTCTGCCGCATCTCTTCCGACCATGGTTCAGCTCCGAAGATGCCATAACGCATGCTTGTCTTCCGTGGATCGATACCACGTTCAATCATGCGTTCTGCCAATCGCAAAATATACGAAGGCGTACCGCAGATACCGTCCGGTCGGAAATCTTCGATCAATGTGATTTGGCGATCCGTGTTGCCACCGGAAATCGGTAGGATCGTCATGCCTAGTTTTTCGGCACCTGCATGAAGACCGAGACCACCTGTGAACAGTCCGTAACCATACGCATTGTGTAGCAAATCGGCTGGTGATCCACCAGCTAAGACTAAACTGCGTGCCACGGCACCGGCCCAGTCATCTAAATCTTCTTGCGTATAACCAACGACGGTCGGTTTACCGCTCGTTCCAGACGACGCGTGAATCCGGGTGATCTGTTCTCGTTCGACGGCAAATAGCCCGAACGGATAATGATCGCGTAAATCTTGTTTACGTGTGAAGGGAAACTTTCGTAGATCCTCAATCGTTTGAAAGTCATTCGCTGTCATCTGTAAGGCCTGGAGACGTTCTTGATAGAACGGGACACGCGTGACGTGTTCCATCGTTTGACGCAATTGCTCCATCTGTAGCTGCTCCCGCGTTTGAGCATCCATCGTTTCGTGATGTTGATCGTACATACCTGCACCTCCTCATCATGTATACAATAATAAAACGGTCGTTTATTTTTAGTTATATGTTTAACGTACGACACGTTCACAATGTTGTCAATCTTGTTTTGTTAAATGCTCCCAAACGATTCTCACTTTATCACTTCAACGCACTTTATCAATAAAATAATTGGCTTAGAACAAGAGATTTTATGATAGACAGTCTTTTTTTGGAAAATATTTCTGAAATGATTTGCTCATTTTGTAACGGGTTGATAAAATATCGTGTGACAAGTGTTATACTATTTTTGGTAAGACCACTTGATTGAATAAAGATTCGGTGTTGTGAAAGGGGATCACGATGAAACTAGGATTAGCTGTCGGGGATACAGCAGAGATTCAAGCGGTCGTCTCAGAAGATATGTTTGCACGATTTGAAGGTCAGCTCGTTCATCCTGCATACTCCACCGTTTCGATGGTTTATCACATGGAATGGGCAGCACGTCAACTGATTTTGCCTTACTTAGAAGCTGGTGAAGAAGGTGTTGGGGGTGCAGTTTCACTGAAGCATCTTGGTATGGCAGCTGAAGGAACACGATTGATCGTTACCGCTACAGTAACTGCGATGACATCACGTCGCGTTGACGCTAGCATCGAAGTCCGAGACGGACAAACGATCATCGGTACAGGGGAAGTCACACAATTCATTTTAGAAAAAAGCCGGATTCAAGAAAAATTACAAAATAACGTTCCAACAAAATGAAAGCGCTTACTTATATTTGATAGAGGAGGACTCTACTATGAACATGTTAAATCCATCTACAAATCCAACGCTCTCGATCATGGAAAAAATCGCTGGTCACGAACAAGTCGTCTTTTGCAACGATCCTGTCTCGGGGTTACAAGCCATCATCGCGATTCACGATACGACGCTCGGTCCTGCTCTCGGCGGATGTCGAATGGCGCCTTACGCTTCTGTTGATGAAGCACTCGACGATGTGCTGCGTTTGTCACGCGGTATGACGTATAAATGCGCTGCCGCTGACGTTGATTTCGGTGGTGGTAAAGCTGTCATCATCGGTAATCCAGCGACGGATAAATCACCGGAGCTTTTCCGTGCTTTCGGTCGCTTCGTCGATTCGCTTGGTGGTCGGTTCTACACGGGAACAGACATGGGCACGACGATGGATGATTTCGTCCATGCTAGCCGAGAAACATCACGGATCGTCGGCATTCCGGAAGCATTTGGCGGTAGTGGTGATTCATCGATTCCGACGGCTGAAGGTGTCGTTTACGGGCTTCGAGCGACGATCGAGACGCTCTTCGGTTCAGACGACTTAAGTCGGGCAACCTATGCGATCCAAGGACTCGGAAAAGTCGGCTTTAAGGTCGCAGAACAACTGTTGCTCGCAGGGGCGACGATTTATGTCTCTGACGTCAATGAAGCCGCACTTGCAGCAATCGTAACCCAAGCTGAAATGGCTCCTGGCACGGTTCGCGTCGTCTCGCCTCACGAAATCCATCTGACGGATGCTGATATTTTTGTTCCGTGTGCATACGGTGGTGTCATTCACGCCCAAAATATTGCTCTCTTACCGTGCAAAGCCATCTGTGGTTCGGCGAACAACCAACTCGCGGAAGAACAACTTGCTCACGTCTTGATGGATCGCGGCATCTTATATGCCCCAGACTATATCGTCAATGGTGGTGGTCTGATCCAAGTAGCAGACGAACTCTATGGAGCGAATCATGAACGGGTTCTCTTAAAGACACGCCACATCTACGACGCAGTGCTCGAAGTCTTCAAGGAGTCGCAAGCAGAAAACATCACAACGGTCGAAGCGGCGAACCGGATGTGTGAAAAACGGATGCAGATCCGGGCGAAACATAACAACATTTTCACGAACACGACAAAACCAAAATGGGATATCCGTAACCACTGAAGGAGGGACTGACATGGAGCAACATTTTCCGATTCAACGCATCATCGATGAAGAAGGTCGTCTCATCGACGCATCAAAAGAACACGATCTGACAAAAGAGCTCGCCCTCACCCTGTATGAAAAGATGCACCGAATTCGGACGTTCGACCGGAAAGCGATTAACCTACAACGTCAAGGTCGCCTCGGCACTTATGCACCGTTCGAAGGACAAGAAGCCGCTCAAGTCGGTAGTGCACTCGCGTTGTCCGATCAAGACTGGTTATTTCCGACGTACCGGGATCATGGTGCGACATTGACGTTTGGCGCTGACATGGTTCGGACGCTGCTCTACTGGAACGGTCGTGTCGAAGGTTGTGTTCCGTCTGAGAAACACATCTTCCCTCCTGCCGTTCCGATTGCAACGCAAATTCCGCATGCCGTCGGTGCCGCGTGGGCTGAAAAACGAAAAGGTACGACGAATGTCGCTGTCGCCTACTTTGGTGACGGGGCGACGTCTGAAGGCGATTTCCATGAAGGAATGAATTTCGCAAGCGTCTTCCAAGCACCAGTCATCCTCTTTAACCAAAATAATCAGTTCGCGATCTCTGTTCCGATCGAAAAACAGATGCATTCTGAGACGATTGCGCAAAAAGCGATTGCCTACGGGATGCCGAGTGTTCGGATTGATGGAAATGATGCCTTTGCCGTCTATTTTACGATGCAAGCAGCCGTTGAACGTGCCCGCTCTGGTGGTGGACCAACATTGATCGAAGCTGTCACGTGGAGGTTTGGTGCCCATACGACAGCAGATGATCCAACGAAATACCGGGATCAAGCCCGCTCGCGTGACCGGGTTGATCCACTCGATCGACTCGAACAATTCCTAAAACACCAAGGCTATTTTGACGAAACGTGGATGCAACAGCTGCAGGAACGGCATCAAACAGAAGTCGAAGCGGCAGTAGCTGCGATGGAGCAATTCAAGGCACCAGATGTCAATGATCTGTTCGATCATACGTACGCGACCTTACCGGTTGATGTCCAGCAACAAAAAGAAGCGTATTTGCTAGCAAGGGGGAAATGAGATGGCAACACCAATCAATCGTCAAACAGAGATGACACTCGTTCAAGCTGTCACGGATGCCCTACGGACAAAATTGTCGGAAGATGAGACGACACTCGTTCTTGGAGAAGATGTTGGAAAAAACGGTGGTGTTTTCCGAGCGACGGACGGCTTACAAGAAGAGTTCGGTGAAGACCGGATCGTTGATACACCGCTCAGTGAAGCCGGTATCGTCGGTACATCGATCGGACTTGCCATCAATGGCTTTAAACCAATCGTCGAGATTCAATTCCTTGGTTTCATCTATCCTGCCTACGAACAAATCATGACCCACGTCTCCCGTATTCGAATGCGGACGATGGGACGCTATAGTGTCCCGATGGTCATCCGTGCGCCTTATGGTGCCGGCATCCGGGCACCGGAAATTCATTCCGACAGTACAGAGGCACTCTTTACATCGATGCCCGGTCTTAAGGTCGTCTGTCCGGCGACACCGTACGATGCAAAAGGGTTGTTGATTGCTGCCATTGAAGATCCAGATCCTGTTTTGTTCCTCGAGTCGATGCGCAGTTACCGCTCATTCAAGGAAGTCGTACCGAGCGAATCCTATACCGTTGAGATCGGAAAAGCGCGCTGCGTCAGTGAAGGGACGGACGTGACATTGATCGCTTGGGGAGCAATGGTCCAAGTGGCACAAAAAGCAGCAACTGCTGCGCAAGAACGCGGTATCTCTTGCGAAGTTCTCGACTTACGCACGCTTTATCCGCTTGACCGGGACACGATCGCTGCTTCCGTTCAAAAGACCGGTCGTGCCGTCATCGTTCATGAAGCCGCAGCGATGGGCGGTCTTGGTAACGATCTCGTTACGTTGATCAACGATACAGCGTTTCTTTATTTACGGGCACCGATTGCCCGCGTGACCGGTTTTGATGTTCCGGTACCGCTATTCGCCCTCGAAGACCATTACATTCCGACGCCGGAACGAGTCCTTGCGACGATTCAGCGTACGGTCGAGTTTTAAGGAGCTGAGTCCCATGATCGAAGTCAAGTTACATGATGTCGGGGAAGGTATGACGGAAGGTGAAATCGCGCATTATCTCGTTCAGGTCGGAGACCACGTCACGACCGATCAACCGGTCGTTGAGGTTGCGACCGATAAGATGGTCGCTGAACTACCAGCTCCTGTCTCCGGAATCGTCAAGGAAATCATCATTCCGGTCGGTCAGACGGTGCAAGTCGGTACGACGTTGTTGCATATCGAAGCAAGCAACGCTTCTGACATTCCAGTTGCGGTAACACCTGAAGTGTCGCGCGTACCTGAACCAGCGCCTGTCACTGTCGCCGCCCCACATGTTCAAGCATCTCCATCAAAACGTGTCCTAGCGACACCGTATACACGAAAACTCGCTCGTGACCACGGAATTGATATCGAAGCTGTGACTGCTTCAGATCCATCAGGTCGGGTTTCAGAGGACGATGTCCTTCGCTTCGTCAATGCTGCAGCTACTCCACAGGAGACAATTTCAACGATCGTCGAGGAAGTCACGCAACAACAAATGCCACCGGAAACGATTCCGTTCCGTGGTATCCGTAAGCAGATTGCGAAAAAGATGACCCAGTCGCTGTACACGATTCCGCACGTCACCCACTTCGAGGAAGTTGATATGACGCGCTTGCTTGCCCTGCGTGCCGAATGGAAAGCCGCTGGACGAAACATCAACATCAATGCTTTCTTCATCAAAGCCTTGATCGTTGCCTTAAAAGACTATCCCGTCTTCCATGCCAAACTCGATGAAGCGAATGAATGTATTCGATTAGAGCAGGATTTCCACTTCGGAATGGCAACCGAGACACCGGACGGACTGATGGTTCCTGTCATCCGTCATGCCGATCAGCTCTCACTGACCGAACTGCATGATCAACTGATCGCGCTGCAGCAACGTGCTCAAAACGGTGCCTTACGCGCAGCAGACTTAAAACCGAGCACCTTTACAATGAGTAATGTGGGTCCACTCGGCAGTACGGGGGCCACGCCAATCATCAACTATCCGGAAACAGCATTAATTGCCTTCCACAAGACGAAAAAACGAGCCTGTGTCGATGAAGACGATCAAATCGTCGTCCGCTCAATGATGAATTTGTCGATGTCGTTCGATCATCGCGTCGCAGACGGGGCAACGGCCGTTGCCTTTACGAATCGATTCGTTTCACTGATCGAACATCCGACTACCCTACTTTTGGAGTTGATCTAACATGGTTGTTGGCGAACTTACACAAGAACGGGATCTCCTGATTATCGGTGGGGGTCCCGCAGGTTACACGGCAGCAATCCGTGCTGCACAAGGCGGTCGTAAGGTGACACTAATTGAACAAGCTGAACTTGGTGGACTGTGTTTGAACCGAGGCTGTATCCCGTCAAAGGTCTATGCGCATGCAGCAGAAGAGATGCTCCGCTTGCCCCATCTCGAAGATCTCGGATTCACCGTCCCTACTGTCCATGATTTCAGCAAAATGAATGCTTACCGCAATCGGGTCGTGCAGCAATTACGTCAAGGTGTCGTCGCCCTCTGTCAGGCAAACCAGATTGAGCATATTTCTGGTGCAGCTTCCTTCCTGTCAGAAGACCGGATCGGTGTTGAGTCGGGACATCAGTTCGACACGTACCGATTCCAAGATGTCATCATCGCGACCGGTAGTCACAGCATCCAGCACGAGGAATCGTGCCGACTGAATGCCGAACAGCTTTATCAACTCGATCAGTTACCCGAGAGCTTATTGATCATTGGCTCCGACACATTAGCACTTGAAGCCGCAGCCTGTTTCCATGCTCTCGGTACAAAGGTGACGTTGTTTGCCGATCAATTGTCGCTCGAACCAAGCCTTGAAAAGGAACTGAAGCGGACATTCAAAAAACAAAAAATCCGTCTCGTATCGGATGTCGTAACACAGATTGACGCTTCAGTGGACGCGACCGTCACGGTCATGAAAAACGGTGAAGAAGTCACCTATCAGGGCACCTATCTGTTCCAATCCCTTTCCCGGATCCCGAACAGTTTGACGCTCGGTCTCGAACGGATCGGCGTGACGCTTGCAGAAGATGGAACGATTCCAGTCGATGCCTACGGACAAACAAATCAACCGCATATTTACGCGATTGGTGATGTGACCCCAGGTCCACAGTTTGCCACTCGTGCGATTCATGAAGCGAAGCGGACCGCAGCTCACCTGTCCGGTCAAGACGTCGATTCGACGACACCATATTATCCGACCGTTCTACGGACGTTTCCACCGATTGCTTCGGTCGGGATGACAGAACAGGAAGCCCGTGAAGCCGGGCATACAGTTCAAATCGGACAGTTCCCGCTGAACGCAAATGGAGCGACGACGATCGAAGGCGGCAGTGGTTTCGTCAAGGTCATTGCTGACGAACAAACGTCACTGGTCCTTGGCATTCATATGATCGGTGACGATGCCCATCGTCTCGTTGGACAATTCACCCAAGCACTAGAACTGACAGCGAAACGAGAAGATCTTCTCTTCCCTGTCATGGCACACCCCAGTCGAAGCGAAGCGTTGACAGAATCGATAGAAGCCTTATTCGGTCAATCGATTCACCTCCCACCACGGCAACAAGTTGGTTCGCGCGCATAATCAAAGGGGTGCTCAGTAGAAGCACCCCTTTCTTGTTCTTATTCTTCTCATCCATCATTTCAGCTCGTGTAGAAAGGACAACATGTCATGGAACTGTACTTCACTCACTTACACTGGAACACCCATACGTTTCCGGTCGCCGCTACAGCGGATGGCCTCTGTTATGTCGGTGCTTGGGATGAACCGGAGGAGTTATTTGACGACTGGTCGCATAAACACTTTCCTCGTGCAGAGCGGCTCGCCTCAGACACCACCCTCGCTCCGTATACGGAACAGCTACTGGCTTATCTGAATCAGCAGTCGACGACACTCACCTTTCCGCTTGCGCCTGTCGGTACCCCATTTCAGCTCGAAGTCTGGCACGCATTACGTGCGGTTCCATATGGTCAAACTGCAACCTACTCTGACATCGCAGAACGTCTCTTTCGCCCAAATGCGACACGTGCAATCGGTACAGCGATCGAAAAAAATCGCTTACTGCTCGCGATTCCGTGTCACCGGATCATTGGTAAAAAAGGAGATCTCCTCGGCTATCATGGTGGACTGAACATGAAGCGGACGCTACTCGCGCTCGAGCAACGTCTCTGACTCTCGCCCTTCTTCACTGAAAGACAGGGCAAAAAGAATTCCGAACGGATCGCGGACTTGCGCATACCAGCCCCCAAAGTCTGCTACAGCAAGCGGGATGACGATTTGACCGTCTGTCGCTAATCGTTGATACAACTGCTCTACTTCTTCATATGAGGTACAGGTCAGTAACAGATGGAGCGAAGAAGTGTCGTTTGACGCGTCACTTTCGTCCCACAGCATTAATTCAAACGCCCCATTCGATAAATGTGCGTGGTAAACGGTATCTCCTGCTTCATCGAGTATGATACGACGACGTGTCATCTCAAACACGTTCTCATAATAAGTGATTGCCCGCTTCGCTTGTCCCGAAAATACGAGACACGGGGTCGCTGCATACAACATGGAAATTCCTCCTTTGTGAATGATCTCATAATCCTTTCGCGCTTTTCATTCGAAACCCTTTTCCATACACAAAAGCCCCACTTCCATGTCTAATCGGGCACGGTAGCGGGGCTTTTCTTCGAATCAATCAAGATACTACACCAAAGCGATAAGCTGTTTTCCAGTGATACGTCTCACCTGGTGACAATAGGATCGATGGGAAATCCGGTTCATGGACCGCATTCGGATGAACTTGCGTTTCAAGACACAAGCCAAGCGACGGTCGAGCAGGAACACCATGAATCGTATAATCAGTCAGAAGTTGCGTTCCAGTATAAACTACGACTGCCGGCTGATTCGTCGTGACGTCGACAAAGCGACCAGACACAGGGTCTACCAGTCGTAGTGTATCCTCTCGTAAAATGAATGGATGATCGTAGCCGTTTCCGACAGCAATCGTCTCGGGATACTCAAGCATAACCCCGTCACGAATCGACTGACCGCTCCGGAAATCGAACGGGGTTCCGGAGACATCCCGTTGTTCACCCGTCGGTAAGCCGTCTGACTGGACCGGTAAGTAGCGATCACTTGGTAACGTCAAGATATGATCTAACACGTCTCGCTTTGCATTTCCCGATAGGTTGAAATACGTATGATTCGTCAGGTTGAGTGGTGTCGTCTGATTCGTCACAGCCGTCATCTCAAGCATCAACGTCGTTCCCTCTAGTCGATAATACACATCAAGCGTGACCGTTCCAGGGTACCCTTCTGCTCCATCCGGACTATCCAAGCGCAAGTGGAACAATGTATCCGTCGCTTCAACGACCTCAAACCACGCTTGATCAAATCCATGAATTCCACCATGCAGATGATTCGCACCGTCGTTTGCGACGAGCGGATAAACTTCTCCCGCTACTTCAAAACGTGCCTGTCCGATTCGACCAGCGACACGTCCGACGATTGCTCCGAAATACGGTGAATGTTGTTGATAGTCTTTCACCGTTTCAAGACCGAGGACGACACTTTCTAAATGACCATCTCGATCAGTCGTCCGGATATCTTGGATGATGCCACCGTAGTTCCAAAGTGTCACTTCGATGCCTTCCTGGCGTAACGTATGTCGGATCAACTCTTTTTCAAGTAGTTGTGTCATCGTTGTTCCTCCACCGGTTGGCGCGTCACGAGTTGAACGAATCGTCCGAACGCCGCCTGACCTTCTTCCGTCTGTTTAAAGACACCACAGTCTTCGAGTCCGCGCACGAATTTCGCAGCAACTGCTTGCTCGACGTATGTCGTGACATCTTGACCGTCATACGTTTGTTTCAGTTCCTGTGCCCACTCGGCATGTGCTACTGCCACTTCATCGACTTCGCCCGTGATGAACTGTTCAACTTGTTGCAACTCTTGTAGCAAACGCGCCGGTAAGACTGCCAGTCCCATCACCTCAATCAAACCGATATTTTCTCGTTTGATATGGTGAATATCCGCATGCGTATGGAAAATACCATCCGGATGTTCTACTGACGTTCGGTTGTTCCGTAAGACAAGATCAAGCTCGAATTGTCCATCGCGCTGACGGGCAATCGGTGTTACCGTATTGTGTCGTGTCTCACCGGTATGCGAACGAATATCCTGACTCTCATCCGTATACGTCAACCACGTCTCATAGACAGTCGTCGCCGCATCGAGTAATGCCGATGGATCTGTACTTTTCAGGCGTAACACACTCAGTGGCCACTGTAAGGTTTCACCGGTAACCGTCGGCTGATCCGGAAACGTAAAGGATGTTAACGTTTTCGCCCGGTCCATCGCAAACGTATAGCGTCCGCCTTGATAGTGATCATGGGTCAGGATGGATCCTCCGACGATCGGTAGATCCGCGTTCGAGCCAGCAAAGTAATGTGGGAACTGCTCAACAAAGGCGAGCAGGCGTGCAAACGCATCCCGATTGATGACCATGTCACGATGTTCCTGTGACAAGATGATGCTATGTTCGTTGTAGTAGACGTATGGTGAATACTGCAATGCCCACGATTCTTCCGTCAGTGTGAGCGGAACAATCCGGTGATTCGCACGTGCTGGATGATTCGCACGACCCGCGTAGCCGACGTTTTCGACACACAACAGACACGTCGGATAGTTCGACGCCGTTGGTGTCTCCGTCCGAGCTGCCGCAATTTCACGTGGGTCTTTTTCTGGCTTTGATAAGTTGATCGTGACATCGATCGTCCCGTAAGCTGTCTCTGCTTGATACCGTTTATTCTTAGCGATCCGTTTCGTTTGGATGTAATTGCTCGCTTGGCTCAGTTGATAAAAATAATCCGTCGCCGCTACCGGTGATTCAGCATACAGACGGCGGAACGTCGCCGTCACATCAGAGGGACGCGCGACGAAGATATCCATCACGTCTGCAGCAAACTGTTCTTTATCCTCAAGACGCGCTGGTAACTGTTCGCTTGTGATCAACACTTCGATCATGTCGTCCAAAATATCTGGAATCGGACGTGACACGACGTCTGCCTGTTCTTCAAAAGCGACTTGACCGACTCGCGCTAGAATCCGATTTCGGGCATAGATCGCATCTTCCGGTTCAATCAATCGCTCATGGATTGCTCGTGCTACTAACTGTTGGATGAGTTCATTCATCGCCGTCACTCTCCTCATTCTTTCTCTCTTTAACGAACGCTCGTCCGGTATCCTTCTGGGTTGTGTGCATGCCAGTTCCAAGCATCACGGATGATCGTTTCGATATCTGTCCGTTGTGGTGTCCAGCCGAGGATTTCTTTTGCTTTTGTAGATCCGGCAATCAAGGTACTCGGATCTCCTGCACGACGTTCGACGATGCGTTCCGGAATCGGATGTCCCGTCACGCGACGTGCAGCTTCGATGATTTCCCGAACAGAGAACCCTTGGCTCGAACCAAGATTAAAGACTGTGCTATCGTTTCCATCCGCCAAGTAATCGAGTGCCCGTACGTGGGCATCAATCAAGTCCTCGACATGGATGTAGTCGCGGATGCAGGTACCATCTGGTGTTGGATAATCATCACCGTAGATCGAAATTTCTGCCCGTTGTCGGTTAGCGACTTCAAGGACGAGTGGAATCAAATGGGTTTCCGGTGTGTGGTCTTCTCCAATTTCACCAGTTGCGCGTGCACCAGCGACATTGAAGTAACGTAACGCGACGTAACGTAAGCCATACGCTTGTTCACACCATTGCATCATCTTCTCCATCATCAACTTCGTCTCGCCGTACGCATTCGTTGGACGTGTTTTCGCTGTTTCAAGAATCGGCATCTGTTCCTGTTCACCGTACGTTGCTGCCGTCGAAGAGAAGACGATCTGTTTGATGTCATGGGCAATCATCGCTTCGAGCAACACTTGTGTACCATAGACGTTGTTGTCAAAGTAGCGTAATGGTTCTGCCATCGACTCTCCAACGAGTGAGAAGGCTGCGAAATGAACGACTTGTTCAATCGTTTCTTCCGTAAAGACGCGATCGAGAAAAGCACGATCGCGAATGTCCCCTTCATATAGACGTGCATGCGGATGAACCGCTTCACGATGACCGGATTGCAGATGATCGATGACGACGACATCCTTTCCGGCATCAATTAATTGATAGACGGCATGGGAGCCGATATAACCGGCTCCACCTACGACTAATGTTGCCATTTAGATGACCTCCCGTTCGATTTCACGTGCCCCGTCACCGACCGTCGCCGTATAGAACGTCGCCGGGTATCCGATCCGTGCTTCATAGTGTTCGCCGACAGCTTGTTTGAACGCGTCGACTGCCTCGTCTTCAACGATTGCAATTGCACAGCCACCAAAACCAGCACCTGTCATCCGTGCGCCGAGCACGCCGGATTGCTCCCAAGCGGCTTCGACGAGTGTATCGAGTTCAAGCCCCGTCACTTCATAGTCTTCCCGTAACGAGACGTGCGATGCGTTCATCAACTGACCGAACGACGTCAATTCTCCCGCTTCTAGTGCCGCAAGCGCCTGAAGTGTCCGTTCATTTTCTGAAATCGCATGTCGTGCGCGACGCATCAAAGTTTCGTCTTCCCACGCGACTTTTGCAAATTCAGCTGTCGTCCACTGTCCGAGCGCTTCTCGTGGCGTGACTCCGTTGAGATAGGCGAGTGCTGCTTCACACTCTGCTCGACGTTCATTGTATTTTGAATCCGCCAGTTCACGGCGTTTATTCGTATTCATGATGATGATCGTATACCCTGTCAAATCGAGTGGGGCATACGTATAATCGAGCGTCTCACAATCGAGCAGTAGACCGGCACCCGCTTTTCCCATACCGATCGCAAATTGATCCATGATGCCACTGTTGACGCCGATATAGCGATTTTCGACTTGTTGCCCGAAACGAACGAGATCAAGTCGTGGAATTTCTAATGCGTACAATCGATCAAGCAAAACACCGATGACGAGTTCAAGCGAAGCTGATGACGAAAGACCGGCACCGTTCGGAATGTCACCTTGGATCAGGATGTCACATCCTGTATCAATCCGGTAACCCGCTTCTTGTAAGACTGAAATCATCCCCTTCGCATAGTTCGCCCAACCATGTGTCGCGTCATATGCGAGTTCGTCGAGTTCCACTTCGATGATGCCGTCCTGCTCAAAATTCAGTGAGTAGAAGCGGAATCGTTGATCGTCACGCTTTCGAGCAATCGCATGTGTCCCGAACGTCAACGCGCACGGAAAGACGTGACCGCCATTGTAATCCGTATGCTCGCCAATTAAATTGATTCGTCCTGGTGCAAAGAAGCGATGCGTCGACGGTGAGCCAAACCGCTGTTCAAATTGTGCTTCTAACGTCTGGTCTGTCATACGATCGTCTCCTTTGGTTCAAGTAGTGAGAGCGCACGATGGACAGGTTGAATCCGCAAGCAGCGGGCTTCATAGTCCGTCGTGTATGAGAACGTCAAGCCTTGTTGCATCAAGTAAGCGCCGCTTAACGTCCGGTCCTCGACTTGGTAGCGCATTGCCGGGTCGAGTCCTTTTAATGTGAAGTGATACTGATGTGCCCCGTACTGCCGAAGTGGCGCGATCGCGAGCAACACCGTTTCTTCTTCCGATGTATATTGCATGACGCTTGGCGTCTGTTGTGTAAAAGTAGATAGGCGGTACTGGATACCGCGTTGAACCGTCGGACGAATCACTTGATATGTCTCGATCCAGCCCTTTGCTTCCGCGAGTTCATCCGTTGACCACTCACTTAAGTTACCGCCGATGCCGAGTGTTCCTTGCATCGAGGAGACGAAGCGTGTCGCAAGCGGCACGTTGCGTCCATTCAACCAGTTCGGTCCGTCCGTCACCCAGCAGCTCATCATCTTCGCATTGTAGGCGTAAGAGAAGTCATGCTGGATTTGCAAGCGATCGATTGGATCGGTATTATCACTCGTCCAGACTTGTTCCGTCCGTGAGAGGATCCCGAGATCGATCCGTCCACCACCACCGGCACATGCTTCAAAGTCGACGGTCGGGTGCAAGCGACGTAATTCATCAAAGATCCGGTATAACGCATCGACGTGGCGTTTCCATAATTCTTGTTGGCGATCCGTCTGGTCTTTTGGCACACCCGGTTCAGAGAAAGCACGGTTCATGTCCCATTTGATGTAATCGATCGCGTGACGCGTCAGTAAATCGTCCATCATCTCGAGAATGAACTGCTCGACTTCTGGTAATCCAAGATTTAAGACATATTGATTCCTTGACGTCGTCCGGACTGCATCGCGTGCATGGTAAATCCAGTCTGGATGCGCCCGATATAAATCAGAATCCGGGTTGACCATCTCTGGTTCGACCCATAGTCCGAATTGTAAGCCTTGTTGTTTTACATACGAGATCAAAGGCTCTAGACCGTTCGGAAACTTATCCCGATTGACGTGCCAGTCGCCAAGTCCCGCTTGATCGGAATGCCGTTCACCAAACCAGCCGTCATCGACGACGAACAGTTCACAACCAATTCCTGCCGCAAGATCGACAAGTTCACGTTGACCAGATTCCGTCACATCGAAATACGTCGCTTCCCATGAGTTATAGAGCACAGGACGATCGGTCGAACGCGGCATGATGACGTCACGCTGGAACGCATGCGCATGAGCGCTCATATCCGCAAACCCATCCGCATAGCCAATGTAGAACGTTGGCGTCGTCAACTGTTGTTGATACGATAGTTTCCAACTGAAGTCAAACGGATTCATACCACCTGACAGTTGAACGAAACCGAACGCATCCTGTTCGACGTGAATCGCCCAGTTACCGGAGTAAGCAAAATGTCCGTAAACGACTTCGCCGCTATCCTCTGTTGCATCTTGTTCGAGTGCGAACCAGGGATTCGCTTGGTGACTCGTCACCCCACGTCGGCTTTCGATTGTTTGGCGTCCTGGTGTCACCGGTGTAATTTGTTTCTTAAACTCACCTGTCCACATACCTGCGAAATGATGCAGCTTTAAATTCGGTTGATGCCATCGTCCCATCGCAAACGACTGGGCTGCTGTCAAACGAACAGGTAATCGTCCCGCGTTTTCAACGACAATCGAACGACCAATGATATCGTAATCGGCGAATACTTCATATCGAACACCGACGCGCAAGTCCTGTAATGGATCAAAGAGCCAGAGCGTCAATTCAGTTTCCGTCTGTTCAGCGCGTTCAAACTGGAACTGATGAATCCGTTGCCCATCCTCTCGTTCCGACTTCAATGTCGGCTCCGTATACAACATCTCACCGAACGGTACGAAATCGTACGTCGCGACGCCGTCTGGTGATTCAAACGAACTGTGCGCGACGACCGGACTCGGTAACGCTTCATAATCATCTCGATATGGTAGCTTGGCACCGAAATACGTGTGGATCAACTTGCCGTTCGTACCGATCGTGACGACGTGAGCGACCCGTTTCCCTTCGATGACGAAACGACGTCCTGCTACTTCAAAGATTGCCATGGTTCTCTTCCTCCTTACGTCGTCAGAATCAGTGTCTCGAGTGGTGCGAGCTGGACCGTTCCACGATATGTCTCGTCCTTTGTTAACGCTTTGTATGTTCCGTCTAAAGTGACGTCACGTGCTTCTTTCGTGTCATGGTTCATCAAGAAGAGGAAATCGCGGTTTTCACCGTGACGACGCACGATTTCAACTTGATCCGGAGCATCAATCATCTCGATGCCAGCCTCCGTGAACGCTTGACGGTAAATCGTATCAATCATCGCATCATCAATCGATGAGCCGATGTAGGTAATTGTTCCTTTATACGCATTGCGCGTCACAGCCGCTACACCCTCGTAGAACGTATCTTCATAGACAGCGAGCGTCTCTGCTGTCGTTGGTGTGATCAAGTCACACCAGAGGCGGGCTGTTGACGATTGTCCTGCCATCTCGCCGATGCCTGCCACCTTATGTTGCTGAACGGATTGAAGTGACTCGTATTCGTCGATCTCGATTCCCGCATACGGTGCGAATTTACCCGGTAACGTCGTCGGCACGACATGGTTCCGTGCATCCTTGACACCTGTCCGGTACGTGAAGATGACGTGACCACCTTGTTCCATGTACGCAATCAAGGCGTCATCGAACGTTGGGTTCGTCAAGAAATAGAGTGGGACGATGATTAGTTTATAATGCGATAAGTCGTCACCAGGGAAGACGATGTCCGTTGCGACTTGTTGACGAACCGCACCACCATAGAAACGAACGAACTCCGTTCGGAAATCAAACGCATCACTATGCGGCTGATGCGTCCAAGCCCACACGTTTTCTTGATCGAAATAGACACCGACCTTCGCTTCATAACGACTGGCGTTGATTTCATCGCCATACGTATTCAGTTCCGTCATAATCTGTTTGACTTCTTCGAATTTCCGCTTCGGTTTTCCATCATGATCGATGATCCCGTGACAGAATTCCTCTGTTCCGAAATGAGCAGCGCGGAACCGGAAGTAGACGATTGCTTCTGCTCCCCGAGCGACTGCTTGATACGTCCAAAGTCGAATATGCCCTGGTCGTGGCAAGTAACCGATTTTACTCCAGCCTTGTGCGCCACTCAATTGCTCCATTACCCAGAAACCTTTTCCTTGCTTCGAAGAGCGGCAAAGATCGTGATCGCTTGCCATCTTCTCGAACCGGTTCGGCTCCGGTAGTCCACCCCAGACAGGGTAGTTATCGAATGCGACATAATCCAGATCTTGCGCCATTTGCTGTTGATTGACAGCCATGTCACTGTAGACCAAGTTATGCGTGATGAAGACGTCCTCTGGAATATAGCGACGTAAGACATCAACTTGTAATTTGTTGTAGTACGTATAACCGTCAGCACAAAAGCGATCGAAGTCGACGAGCAAGGATGGATTATGTTCCTGGTAGACTTTACGCGGCACTGGGATCTGTTCCCACGCCGTGTATGTCTGACTCCAGAAGACCGTTCCCCACGCTTCGTTCAAGGCATCGAGCGTCCCGTAGCGGTTCTCTAACCAGCGCTGAAAAGCAGCGCGATCGACATCACCATAAGACCGGTCCGATTTCTCATGCCCATATTCATTATCCGTTTGCCACCCAATGACACGAGGATGTTGACCGTACCGTTTCGCCATCTCTTCCGTGATTTTGACGGATAGACGCTGATACGTTTCACTGTGGACCGTATAATGGCGACGGGCGCCGAAGCTGATCGTCACACCGTTCTCATCGACCGGTAGAATCTCCGGATACTTCGTACATAACCAAGCCGGTGGTGTTGCGGTTGGCGTGCCAAGTACGATATCGAATCCTTCGGCACTCAAGCGTTCGATGACATCATCCCAAAAGCTAAAATCATAGACACCTTCTTCAGGCTCCATCATCGACCAAGCGAATTCGGCGAGACGAACGACATTCACACCGAGCTCTTTCATCAATCGGAAGTCTTCCTCCCATAGTGCTCGTGGTGTTTGTTCTGGATAATAGTCGACTCCTAAATACATTGTGCTCCCCCTTACGCAAAAACAATTATTTTACTGCACCCGCCGTCATTCCTTTTTGGAAGAAACGTTGGAAGAAGATATAGAAGATCATCGTTGGTAAACTGATCAAAACAAGTGAAGCGTAGATTTTCCCTGGGTCCCCACCGAGCGCATCCTTGAAGAAACTTGGTGCCATCGTGACTGTCTGATAGGCAGGATCCGTCATGAACGTAAGAACCATCAAGTACTCGTTCCATGAGTTGAGGAACGCATAGATTAAAGCTGTTGCAAGTGCTGGTTTTGCGAGTGGTAGCATGACTTTGAAGAAGACTTCAAGAATCGTCGCTCCATCGATATATGCTGCTTCCATCAGTTCGTTCGGTAATTCATCAAAGTATCCTTTGATAAGCATCAGACCGAATGGTAAAAAGAACGCGACTTCCGCTCCAATCAGTCCCCAGTGGTTGTTCAGTCCGTCAAACGAACGAAGCGTGAAGAATAAAGGAACGATCATCGATGCAACAGGTAACATGAGTCCAGCAAGGACCATGTTGAACAAGAGACGTTTTCCAGCAAACTCAAGCTTCGAGAAGGCAAACGCTGCGAACGCCAAAATCGTGATCGAGATGATGATCATGAAGAAGGCGACGAAGAAACTGTTGAAGACGAATGTCGGGAAGTTCGGGTTTTGCAATGTGGCGATATAGTTGTCGAATCCATTGACTCGGAGACTCTCTTTGAACATGACGAAAATCGGGAATAACCAGACGATTGACGCAAGCGCCAATACGAGGTTAATCATCCAGCGGCTTTTTTTAGATTCTACATCCATGGGTCGTTCCTCCTTAGTTATCCATTTTCTTTTGTACACGCAATTGGAAGTACGTGATCAGCAAGGCGATCGTGAGTAGGATGATGGCAACAGCACTCGAGAAACCAACTTCCTGTTGCAACATCGATTTTCGGAACAGGTATGTCGAAATGAACTCAGTCGACGATCCTGGTCCACCAGCTGTCGTGATCCAGACTAAATCGAATGTCTTCAGACCACCGATAACTCCGAGAATCGACAGAGTGAATGTCGTTCCTTTCAAGTTCGGGAAGACGATGCTCCACAATGTCCGGAAGAATCCAGCTCCATCGATTTTTGCTGCTTCGAAGATTTCTTTCTCAATCGTCAGCATTGCCATGTAGTACATGACCATCGAAGAACCCGTCCACTGGAAGATGTTGATCGCAATGACGGAATAAAGCGCGATATCCGGATCACCGAGCCAGTTCTGCTCGAGACTACCGAGACCAATCGCACGGAGGAACTCATTGATGTAACCAAACTGGAAATCATAAATTTGTGAGAATGCCGCACCGAGTACGACAGGGCTCAAGACGACCGGGAAGAAGAAGACTGACTTCATTGCCGTCCGCATTGGTCCTGGTGTATGCAGGAAGTACGCCAAGACAAGACCGATACCGGCTTGGATCGTGACTGTCAAAATCGTGAAGATGAACGTATTCTTCAGCGAGAGATAGAAGTCCGGATCTTGGAACATCTCAGCATAGTTGTCGAGTCCGACGAACGCTTTGTCAAACGAGATCCCGTCCCACGAGAAGAACGAGTTATAGGCGTTATAGAAGATCCCATAATAGATGAAGCTGACGACGAACAAGACGATCGGAGCAACGAACGCCCATCCGACTAGGTTCCGCTTCATGTTCTTTTTCTTCTTTGGCGCAGGCGTGCGTGTCGCTACCGGCTGGAGCGGTTCTGCTTTTGGTTTAATCGGCAATTCCTGTCGCTCTGTCTGCATATGGATTCCCCACTTTCCTCAAGTTCAAAAATTAGGAAGTGGTACGCAGGCGTACCACTTCACTGTCGAGTCTTATTTCGCTGATTGATCCGCTGCGTCTTGAACGCGTTGTAGTGATTCTTTCGGATCTTGTCCTGTTGCGATGTTTTGAAGTTCCTTACCGAGAATATCGTTCAATTTCGTATCCCGGATACCACGGCTAGCAACCGCTTTTGCTAATGTGTCGTTCAACATCTTGTACGATTCTTTTTCACCTTCAGATGTGAAGGCAGCGTCTGAATCGATTTTGACGTCCTTGATCCCAGGTGCCATCTCGAACTCACCCATGTAGACTTCTTGACCTTTTCCTTGACTCATGAAGGCGATGAACTCAGCTGCACCCTCTTGTTGTTTCGACTCTTTGTTGACACCAAGTGCCATATCGATTGATGCGATGACTGGCTGCTCTGTTCCACCTGCTAAGTTCGGGAGTGGAACGAATCCAAGCTCATCGTCGATTTTCCATTTTTCTTTTTTCTCTTTTGTTGTCATCGAGTGCGCTTCCCATGAACCAATGACCCACATCGCTGCTTTTTTATCGAAGAATTGGTTCATCCCGTCATTGTATGTCGCAAGACCAAGAGCACCTTCTTGGAAGACTTTATCTTTGAAGAGGTCTTGCCAGATTTGCGCTGTTTTGACCATCTCGTCATCCGTCCACTTTGCTTCACCCGAAAGAACTTTTTGGATGTATCCTGGTGCTACTTGGTGACTGAGGACGTTATAGACGTCGATATCGATCCATGCATCTTTTGCTCCGAGCATGAGTGGGATGACTTTGTCGCCTGAGTCTTTGATCTTCTTGACTGCGCTAACTGTTTCTTTGTAGTTCTTCGGTGGTGTCACGCCGTATTTATCGAGCATCGTCTTGTTATACATCAAGTACGCTTGACCTGTGAAACCGATTGGAACAGCGTATTGTTTGCCATCAAGTGTCGTCTGTTCGATTCCGAGCTCGACGAACTTATCTTTCCAGCCTTTTCCGGCTGCTTTATCCATGTACGAATCAACTGGTACGACGCGATCCTTGTACTGTTGGATCATCGGTTCTTTTAGACCGATGATGTCTGGACCCTTACCTGACAACATCGCGACTTGTAATTGTTTCTCATAGTCTTCGCTGTAGCGTTTGAATTGAACGACGTATTTGTCTTGCGATTCGTTGAACGCATCAACGACTGCTTTCCCCGCTTCAGGTTGCGGCGCCCAGCCCCACCATGTGACGATTGTCTTACCATCTTTCGTTTTCGTTTGTTGTTCATCTTCGCCACCACAAGCAGCAAGGAATGCGGATAATGTCAGGACTGATGCTGCAGCAACGAGTTTCGTTTTTTTGAATTTCATGTAAGAGCTCCCCTTTTTATGTGTAAGTAGTCAAGCGTATCGTCTAGCATGTTCCCCTTCGATTTGTGCTTTTTGGCACCATTCTTCAATCACCTTCGTCTGAATCGGCATTCCCTGTAGCTGAATCAACACGCGGGCGATTAATCGAAGACGGTACGCCAGCGTATCGACGTCCGGTCGGACGAAGAGATACAACTCTCCACCGAGCGTCAAACAACCGGCAGATCGCATGTGTTGCATGAGTGCGCGTAATTCGATGTATCCGCTCTCATTTTTTCGGATGTGTAATTCGGATGAACGGATCGTCAGGACCCCTTGTACCGATGACATCCGGAATTGAAAAACACCGTCACGTCGTGGTCGGACGAGCACGATATCCTGCTCGTCTGTCGGGACATCGCCTGGACCCTGTTCTGTCATCTGTTGCGTCGATCGATGAAAATAAAAACCGCGGATTGCTCCGTAACGCCCGAAAGCTTCACGGTACGAAACCCATGGATCGTGTGGTTCCATTGCGCGATGCCTCCCTTTCCTGCTTCAGCTTGATTAGCCCCTGCTAACCTGCATCCACCTCCACTTAGTAGACCATGAACTTAGTAAATTAAATTTATTATCTAACTTTACATCGACTATAGCACATCACTTTTTATTTTGTAAACGGTTTCATTAAATTATTTTTGAATAACAAAACCGATTCTATCTCCTGCTGGTTCGCAAGACATAGAATCGGCTCATTAAATCGTTTGAAATAAACTGTTCGTCGCGAGGGCTGCTGCACTGAGTGCTCCTTGTTTTTCACTCCACGGAACCATCTTGACATCGGTTTCACGTGAAGCAGCGGTTAATGCTGTATGTTCGACACGTTCCTTGATTTGGTCGACGATATTTGGTGCGAGTTCGAACATCGGTCCTCCAAGCAATATTCGCCGCGGATTGAGGAGATGAATCGTGTTTAAAACACCGATTCCGATGTATTCCCCAGCTCGTTCATACGCACGAACGGCCTGTTCATGACGTTCGTTCAATCGCTTGCGCAAATCGGCAAGCGTCACGACTTGAGGATCAACGACAGCATAATCTCGTAATAAAGATTTCTCTCCGGCTAATGCCTCGAGACATCCCCGATTTCCACACGAACAAATCGGACCATCAAGATCTAGCCGCATATGTCCAACTTCCCCCGTAATATGATGTTGTCCATCGACCAGTTGTCCATCAAGCACATAGGCTCCCCCGATACCTTCTCCCGCATAAAGGTAGAAAAACTGTTCGACTCCGACACCCTCTCCGAACAATAACTCAAATGATGCGAGTGCCCGAACATCGTTTTCGATGAAGACCGGATAATCAAAACGTGCTTCGAGATGTACCTTCAGCTCAACGTCATGCAGATGGAAACGTGGTGCAAACAAGATGACACCCGTTTCCGGATTGACCATCCCGTGGACGGAAATGCCAATTCCGTGAATCGTTCCGCGCCCTTGTGTCTGTGCAATCAACGTCTCGCATAAGAGACCAATCGCTTCAATCAATTCTTCATTCGTCTCAAAGCGTCCCACGGCTTCAGACTCATAAATCGTGTTTCCACTCAGGTCCGCAACGACACCAATGAACTGATGACTTGTTGCGTCAATTCCAATGACATATTGTTCTGTTGCGACGAGTTCGAGCATGATGGGTTTTCGTCCCCCGTTCGATACCCCAAGCTCTCGTTCCGTCACGAGTTGTTCTGCAATCAATTCACTGACGATATTTGATACGGTCGGCTTCGTCAAGTTCGTCCGTTGTGCTAACTCGACCCGCGAAATCGGTTGATGCATCCGAATCAATCGCAAGACGAGTGCTCGATTATATGAACGCATCCATTTAGAATTACGCGGTGTTTCTTTCGCCATGTCCCCCTCAACCCCTTTGGTCTGTCTCTATACTATCTTCGCATATTTTGTAAGGGATTTCACGGTCTCACACAAAAACCGTTCATCTGCTGAACGGTTTTTGTGCACTTTCATGATTCGTCATACGGTTGTTCCAAAATCAAGACACGTGAACCATCCGGATTTTCTGTCAGTTCGATTTCGACGATTGCCTGTCCAACGAGTAATACGATCGGTAAAGACGGATCATGATTGCGGAAAAAGCCGATTTTTCCGTGATACGTGTCCATGTAATCCGCATAAAGAAATGTACCGTTGACGTGTAATTCATCCTTCGTCCGATTAAACGTTAAACGTGGAACACCATACCAAGCCTCTCCATTCAAATACAGTAATGGACGCTCTCCGACTGCTTCATTCATCGCTCGCCGGACTTCGATTGCCCCCGTCGTATCGTAATACAATCGATCCTGACCACGTGTCGCGATGACAATCGGATGTTTCTGATACAAGACGACTTCTAAAATTTCGTCTGCTTGTTCAACGAAGTAACCAGTCTCATCCGACTGAGCAAAACTAATCGTGTACAGTTGCATCCAGGAAACGATATCCGTCACTTGAACCGGTTTATGGAAAAGTGCAGAAACGAGCAGTGTTTCTTGCGGGGTCACAATCAGATTGACGGATATATCCGCTAAACGGATTGTCCGGATTTGTGTCGAAGGATACGTATGATCATAGCTTGGAACAAGCATTGCTTCATAATGATCATCCTTCTCGACCAATTCAATCGATGGCATACGTCGATCAAAATCCGCAATTTGAATTCGTTTCATTCGAACTCTCCTTTCACTTTCTTTAACAGCCTCACGCAAGTTATTACCCAATATCTGGTCCCTATGCACTCCCCTGAATTCAAAAAACCGGAACGCACGCGTTCCGGTCATTGTAGATAAAGATCATATAGTAGATACAGGATGCCTCCGACGATGATTAAAAACGAAAAAATGCCAGCTTTCCCAAAAAAGACGCGATCGACCGTATCATCGCGTTCAAATCTTTGCTTTGTCATATAGTACCACTCCCTTTAATAAGCTCGTAGTACTAGTCTTTTTCGACATTTCGTACTCTATTCCTTGTTACAACCTGTCATTTCATTCCATTTGCAAAATAGATCAATGTTTCGGTTTCATCTTCTGTTAAGGAACGTCCCGTTTCTTCCGCATACAATGTCCGCATGTCCTTTAGTTTTCCTCCGGTCGCTTCTGTCACCCGAATTGCTCGACGTAACATCTGGACCTCTTCTTCAAATTCTGACTTCGGCATCGCTTCTCCATGCGACCAAACATAATGATCGACTTCTAAACGATCGAGTGTTGCGAGTAAACGCGTCGTCCGTTCTACCGTATAATTCCACTTCGGTGAGAAGATATCGGCATACATCGCGTCGCCTAGGAACACGACGCGTTCTTCCGGAATATAGACGAGTAGACTTCCTGGAGAATGATCATTTTCGACTTCAATCAAATGACAGTGTACTCCACCTAAATCGATCTCCAGTTGTCCTGTAAAACCAATCGTCGGTAAGATGACTTCGATGTCGCGCGTTGTCCCAAACTCAAGTTTGATCGCGTCCGCACAAAATGGAATCTCAATCCCTTGATCCATCCGGTCTTGTAACGCTTCATCCGTCCAGGCGTATGGTTGCATTTCTTTCATGCGCTTAATCGTTTGTTGTGTTGCCATCGCTGGAAGACCGAGATGTTTCATCCCAAAAATATGATCCCAGTGCCAGTGGGTCAGGGCCAATAAGTCAGGTGTCCCGAGATCCCGCTTCTTCATTTCTTCTAAAAATAGCGTGGCATGGGCTAACGAGTTCCCTGCATCAATCATCAATTGATGATTCTCCCCGCGTACGACGGCGAGGATCGGGCGGTCCGTCTCGCTAACCGGCGTCTGATACCAAATTCGTGAAGTCAGTTGTTTGAAATGTTGCATAATCTACCTCCTTATTATCTGCTCTTAGTATACGCCACGAAAAAACCGAGTCCATCTAGAAGACGAACCCGGTTGTGTTAGTTCTTATTTTTTAGTGTTTGGTCGAAACGGCCACCAGACTCCTTTACCAAACGATACCGTGATCGCTGGAATCAAGAGTGGTAAGACAATCAATCCATACAAGAGTAAACCTGTAATAACGATTGTTGCGATTTGAACGAGACTCAAGACACCGGATGGCATCATCGCTCCAAACGTTCCTGCAAGAATGATCGCTGCCGTAATGATGACAGATCCCATCTTTTTCATCGACAGGAACATCGCTTCCTTCGTATCAAGTCCGTTAATTGTCTCTTCCCGGAATCGGTCGAGTAAGAAGATCGAGTAGTCGATACCAAGGGCGATCAACATGACGAATCCGAAGAACGGAACAGCCCAACTAATTCCGTCATATCCGAGTCCATTGACGAAGATCAACTCAGCAATCGACATCGACGTGTAGTACGTCAGCAATAACGAACCGATCATGAACAATGGCATGATCAACGAACGGAACATAATCGCTAAAATCACGAAGAGACTGATTAACATGACGGTCACCGTTCGTTTGAAATCGGCTTTCGACGTATCATTCAAGTCACTGTTGACACTTGAGATACCACCATACGCGACTGTACTGTCTGCAAACGGTGTACCTTTAATCGTATTCGCTGTCGTCTCTTTGATTGCTGCGACGGTTTGAATCGCTTCCGGTGAATACGGATCATCTTCGAGGATCACTTCGAATTTCAATCCTGTCTGTTGATCGATGGCGTAACGATCAATCGCTGGCTTAAAGGCTTTATCTGACAGCGTATCTTTTGGAACGAACACACCGGTTCCACGAATCGATGTCGCTTGTCCCATTTCGGTCAGAAGATCTGAAATCTCTTCAAGACCACTTTCAATTTTTGTCAGTCCTTCATTCGCTTGACCGACACCATCCGCAAGTTGTGTCAACCCATTTCCAAGTTGACCAGCTTGTGCTCCTTGAGACGCAATTCCGCTCGCTGCTTGACTGATGCCAGCTTGGACTTGGCTCAATTGACCAGATAAGGCATTTAACGTCCCGACTGTTTGTGGGATGTTTTGGGTCGACTGTAACCCTTGACCGACGAGCGTCAACTGTTGGTTGATTTGCCCTAGTCCGTCCGCTGCTTGTTGCAATTGGCTAGCGCCTGCCGAGGCAGCATCTCCTGCCGGCAACTGTCCTGTGATCCCATTGAGATTATCTTCAACGGTCGTCAAACCAGACTGAACGTCTGTCAGACCCGCTGTTGCTTCTTTCATCCCATCAGCAACTTGTTTTAGTTGACGATCGACATAAAAGTCATTGATGACTTCGCCAGTCGGACGGGAAATCGAACGAACCGATTTGACGCCATCAACCTTCACGAGTTCACGGCTTAATTGTTCTGCATAAGGAACTGTTTTTTCCGTAATCAAATCTTTGTCACTCTTAAGGATGACATTGACCGGTAACGACTCACCTGCACCAAAACCATCAGAGATTGCATTGAGTCCTTTGACTGTCTCATATTTCGCACCAATCTCGTCAACTGTATTGAATGATAGATCATCATCATACGTAAAGAGTGTCGGTACCGTAACAACTGCAACGATGATCATCGCAAGCAACGGACGACGGATCGATAATCCGCCATAGTGCGCCCAAAGTTTGCTATCTTGGTGACTCGCTGCTTTCTTCGACGGCCAAAATAGCTTTTCTTTGAGCGTAGCCATAAAGAATGGAACGAGTGTGAACAAGACGAGTAAAAGTACGGCAATCCCGACCGCAACCGCGACCGATGACTTAAAGATTGGGAAATCTGCGAAGCCGATTGCCGAGAAACCGACAAGAACAGCGAGTCCACTGATTAGTAGAGTCCGTCCTGCTGTTTTATACGTGTTGACGATTGCTGTCTCAACATCGTGTCCTGCCGTCAACTCTTCCTTGTATCGGCTCAGTAGCAAGATACAATAGTCCGTACCAATCCCGAACAGAATGGCGACGAGGAAAATTTGCGTATAGTTCGATACCGGGAAGCCGAACCAATCGACGAAAAAGGCGACGAGTGATTGACTGATCAGGTACGTAAAACCAACCGCCACAAGTGGAACGAACGGTGTAACGACTGAACGGAATACAAGTAACAGAAGTCCGAAAATCAGCCCAACCGTAATCAATTCCGTCCGCTTCAGCCCCTCTTGCGAGCTCGTATTGACGTCGTCATTAATTAACGCTTCACCTGTTAAATAAATCGTTTGATCCTTCGGTAAGAGATCTGTCCGAATTTGTTTTGCTAGTTTGACGATCTCTTCTTGCGAACCGTCAACCGTGATCGGCACAAGGACCGTCTTTTGATCTTTTGAGACGAGCTGTCCTTCCGTCTCTTTGTTTTCAAACGGATCAAGGACATCGGTGACTGGACGATCCAGTGCTTCTAAATCCTTAACGATTTGACCGATTGATTTTCGATCGGCATCACTTACTTTGTCTTTGAGCGGAATGACAAGAGAAATTGTTTCTTCACTTGCTCCCGCTTTTTCTAAAATATCAGCTGCTCGCTGCGAATCCGCATCATTCGCAAGCTGAATCGCCCCTGCTTCCTCTGCTTGTTTAGCTAAGTTTGGCGCCGTGAATAGTAGTCCTACTGTGACGATGAGTAATAGCGCAAGAATTGCCCACCGCCATTTAACGATTTGTCGCATGTCTGATTCTCCTCTTCCTTTTATCTGTCTTTAGTCGTTCAACTGCAAAATCTCTTTGATTTTCTTAAAGGTTTCGATGAATTGGATGATTTCTTCTTCCTCGACCTTTCCTTCAATTAAATTCTCAAGATACGTATAGATTTCTTGCTCCGCTTCAGTTGCAACTAATCGACCTGACTCCGTCAGCGAAATATACTTCGTCCGGTGGTCATCTTCTCGTCGTTCGACGATGACAAGTCCTTTTTCCGTCAACTTCTTCAAACGGTTGGAAATCGCGCTTTTGTGAACGCCCTGTACTGCCGCGAGACGACCTGACGAAATCGGTCCGTATTTGCCGACAAGCTTCAACACATGCAGTTGTTCCGGTGAATACATTTGCCAAACAGGCGCTTCGACAGACTTTAATACACGTTCCGTTCCGTGGATCATAACTTCTTCAAACAGGAGGACTGCTTCACGTAGATTGTCTTTCATTTTTAGTTTACCCCCTAAACTCATGACATTAGTTTAGCCCCTCAACTAGAAACTTGTCAACTTCAAACTGTCACAACTTCTCATGCAAAACATGACTATTTTCGATATGATAGAGCTAGAGAGGAGCATGCTTATGTTGACTTTGTTTTGGATTGCGTTAGTCATCTGTCTCGTAGGTCTTGTCTTTACGTTACGGATTGCCAAGCAACCCACAGAAGAACGGTACGACCATAAAACTTCAGCAAAAAACATGTCTTGGATGTATTTCATTTTTCTCCCGATCATTCTGATTTTATTAGGAATCTTCTATTACTTTTTAACATGACATGAAACAGCACACATCGGTCGATGTGTGCTGTTTCATGTCACTTCAAGGTTTTCGGACGGACGATATAAATGTCACATTTCGCATAACGGGAGATGTTTTCAGAAACACTCCCGATCATGATTCGTTCCATCGCATTCATTCCGACCGCTCCACAGACGATCAACCCTGCACCGACGCGTGGTGCGATAACCTTTGGAATCAATGTTTTCGGAGAGCCATTTTCAATAACGAGTTCAACTGTCTCTACTCCAGCTTCCCGTGCCCGTTTTTCATAACGATCAAGTAGTTCTTGCGCATATTCCGTAACGTTCTGATCAATGAAACGCTTATTGGCACGGACATTAGCAAATGTTTGAATATCGATGACATGAGTGATGACGAGTTTTGCATGATCGAGTTTTGAAAATTTGACTGCTTTCTCAAAAGCTAAATCGGCTGTCTTCGATCCATCAACTGCGACTAAAATCGTATGATACTGGCTCTCCATCAAGAATCATCCTTTCTGCACGACTCTCTTACAGCATCCGGTCATTTTCATTTTCAAGGGCGCGGTTTTCATGATCCAGCTTACGTTCCGCCTCGATTCCTTCCGGCTCAGTCTCAAGAATACTCTTCGGCTCCGGTGCAGGACGCGACGCGCCCGCTTCATCTGCTAAAAGAACGTATTCTCCCTGTTGGACGCGCACGACGTGTTGACGAATATCTGACTCTGGTAACCCAAGTTCCGTAAACGCTGTTTGGATTTCCTCAGCAGAAGCTGGTTTTCCAGTAAATCGTTCAAACAGTGTTCGTTTTCCGGAGACGAGTTGCGCAGCAGATTGTCCGCGTAACATCGCCATATCCGTTTTGTCTTGCAGCACGACATACAAATCTTCTTCTAGATAACCCGCAAAATGTAAATCCTCGATTTTTCGAATCAAATCTGTTTCGTTCTGATAGACGCCAATCCATTGTTTTTTCCCCACGATGTATGTCCCCCTCTTTTATAACAGCTATAAGGGATATACCCCAAATTCACCTAAAACATGACTAGGTTGAAGAAGACTTCGAAGAATGCTGCCGAAAGAATCGCTGTCGTTTATAGAAGATGTAATAGCAGACGAGTAACGCACATACGATTCCGAGACCCGTCACGATTTGTTGCAAGAACCCGAGACGCTCGTTAAAGAACAATCCAATCAGATACCACACGAGCACGAGACCAAACACCCAATCCGAATGAATCACGATGAATAAGAGACCTCCGATAATCGCTAAGATGAGTGCAACCGTACTCCATTGGTGTTCGGAAAGACCGAACAGTGAGGTGAATTGAAAGTCAGACAAGATTCGAAACGGTAAAATCAACAGCATCGTACTCATCCAAGCGAGCAACACTGAAAACGGCGAACGCATCCAAGGCGAGCGTCGTGGATGATACTGAATTTTCATATAGACTAAGCAAAGACTGATGAATGAAATGGTCGTCCAGACGAGTTCCCACGGTGGTCCGGTCATACTACTGACACCAAGCGTCACGAGCGATAACGCGAGCCATCCCCCAATATCTTCTATCAGTTCTCGATCTGCCGGGAAGGCACGAACTGGTCGGATACACCAAATCAATAGTGTCGTAAAAACGACACCTGCAATAGCGTCAAAGAAAGGTGCCGGAACAAGAGGTAATGCAGGAATAGTGACTGGATGCGGCCATACGACGCGTGCTAGTAATGCAAAGAGGAATGCTCCTATGTTCATGAAGCGTAAGACTGTTAAAAATTGCATCCGCCTCTTCACCTCCTCGTTCATTCTGTTATTCAATTCCCGTTGCAGGAGTTAGAAAAACAAAAATGTCACTTTGTTCTCTTACCAAATTCCGGTACGATGAAAAGAAAAGGAGGAACGAGCATGGACGCATTTTTACTGCCTTATCAATACAATTTCATTCGGAATCAAGTCGATTTGCTACAACATCAGTTCGCTGCCGTTCATGACCCAGATGTCCGTGATGCGGTCCGGTACAGCGCCGCTGAAAAGATATTCGATCTATTACCCGTACTTACACCGGAGCAAGAAGCCCTGTTGACGAAGATGCGTGACGCTGAATCCGAACAGGACCTTCTCGCGTACTTGGCGCACGTCGAACCTTTTGTCCAACCGTTTCCGAGTATTTCGGAATCACGCATCCGACAGCTCTTCAAAAAAACGAAAAAGTTGCATATTCCACCACTCCATTCCTTCGAATGGGCACAGACGACGTTTTTAAGCTGGAACGATACCGGGAATCGAAAAAAGTACTTCGTCTATCCTTTAGATGGGGAATGGATTGGTGTCGAAAGTACCTATCTGCCGTCGATTCAAAAAGGAATTTGCGCAATTTGTCATACGTATAGTGACATTACACTCGTGACCGCAACGACACGTCGTTCAGCGGAACAACATCAGACGATTGGTCACCATATGTGCATCGATAGCGATGCGTGTAATCACGCCGTGACGAATCCAGATGTCATTGAAACCTTTCTAGCACGTATACAAAAGAAATGATGTTATGAAAAAGACGCTCGTATGCTGATCCGCTTTGGTTCAGCATACGAGCGTCTTTTTTAGACATGACTTCGTTCAGATTGGCGTTGTCGATACATCGTGCAAGTAAAATTGATTTTTCCCACGACGCTTTGCCTCATACATCGCAAGATCCGCCTGCTCGATCAAGTCCGATCGAGACGCTGCATGTGCAGGATAGATCGCTCCACCGATACTTGCCGTCACAGGAAGTGAGATAATCCCGTGATGAAACGGCTGCTCGAACAACGATACAAGCTGTTCCCCACACTGAATCACTTCATCTTCTTGTTCAACGTCAAACAATAAGACGACGAACTCATCCCCACCTTGCCTTGAAATGACTGTATTCGGTGGCAGTTTCTTTTGTAAGCGTGTCGTGACATCGATGATGAGTTGATCTCCGACGCGATGTCCGTACGTATCATTAATTTTTTTGAAGTGATCGATATCGATAAAGAACAAGCCGACTTGTCCTTCACTCGCTTCCGCTCGGTACAGGGCATCTTGAAACAGTCGCGCAAATAAATAGCGATTCGGTAATCCGGTTAAAGCATCATGGTACGCCATATGCCGCATCTCTTCCATTGCAGATGCCAATGCTTCCGTCCGCTCCTCTACCTTCGCCTCGAGATTCTCGCGTAACCGTTGATTATCAACGACAATCCGGATTTGACGAGAAATCAATAACGGGATGGCAATCATCAGACCAATCGTCAAACCGTTCCAACTAATGGTTTGACGTGCCATCGTGACGAATAAAATCAATAAGAACAAATAAGGTGTAATCAAACGTAAGACATCGATCCATCTCCGTGTGGCGTCAAGCGTCACGTGGGATTCCTCAGCGTCAAAGCGATACGCGGCAAGCCCAACAATCATGACAGTCGCTAGCCACAACGGATCAAGCGAGCTCAAGGGAATCGGATAATCGAATCGTTCGAGTACGACATATAAAAGATCAGCGAGTAACTGAAAATGAAACGCGAGTAAAATCAATAATAACGAACCGCCATTTCCTCGCTTCATCAAACCAAAAAATAAGACAATCATCCCACCAAGTAACAATAAATCGCCGATCGGATAACGTAACCACAAGAGTGTTTCGATTGTCAGCAATTCATTCGCTTTTAAATACGGTGTGACCAAGTAATGCCAAGAGAGCGAAGCAGCAACCACTAAAATAATGAACTCATCAAATAAAAAGACGCGTAAATTAACCTCGCGTCGTCGATTTTGTAGGAAATAACCAAAGGCGATGATGTAGATCAAAATTTGAAGACTAAAGATTAAATCAATCCAGTCAAACGGCTCCGTTCGTGTTCGTCCTTGGATGAAATAAAGGAGCTGTCCACATTCGCCTATGCCAAGCATTGCGTTAGCGAATAATAATAAAAGAAATAAACGAGAAGTAAAAGGGCGTCTTGTATGACGTCGCTGTGCCTGCCAAATTAAATAGAGGGAGATTGATACACCACCGATCGTGAACAGACTATTTACGATTTGCCCTAACATCGTATCCGTCCCAACGTACGTCACCCAGCCGATATGAATGAGAAGCCAGCTGATGACAACTCCCAACCATTTCTGATACATGACGAATCCCCCTCTCCTTTTTTAACTATAGTTCGTTTGTCCTACAGGTATATCGGTTCATGCTTGCTGTTTATTCACTCTTTTTTTATTTTATTACTATCTTTTTGTAAGTTTGACTATTTTGAGCTCAACAAAAAACCGTGCTCACACCTAAGCGGTCTGAACACGGTTTGATCATAACGTATCACATTATCTTTAACTGGAACGTCGATTCTCTTTCGGCGATTCAATCGATTCGGTTAGACTAAGCGGTAAAACGATAATAAACCGACTACCTTTCCCGACTTCAGATTCCACATGAATGACGCCTTCATGTTCCTTGACGATTTCCTTACAGATCGATAAACCGAGTCCAGTCCCGCCGATTCGACGTGTATCCGAATTATCAACACGATAGAATTTATCAAATAAGTGTGCGAACGCATGGTGTGGAATCCCAATCCCTTCGTCCTTCACTTCAATGATAGCTTGATCGTCTTTCGTATCAATCCAGACATCCACGCGCCCACCGTCCGGAGAATACTTGATCGCGTTATTGATCAAATTATTCATCAACTGCTTAATCCGATCCTCATCACCTAGAATCAACGGGCGATCTGGACTGAGTAACTGCAAATGAAGATCGTGTTGTTCACTTGAGGCATCATACAAGGACATCACCTGTTCGGTTAAGCTAAATAAATCGAGATGCGCCATCTGATACAACTGTCCACCCGACTGCATGCGCTGAACATCTAAGAAGTCTGTGACGAGATTCGATAATCGTTCCGTCTCATTATGAATCGTCGCTAGATATTTCTGCTGTTTTGAATCATCGATTTTTCGATTCAACATCAATTCTGTAAAACCATAAATCGATGACAGTGGTGTACGTAACTCATGCGAAACAGTGGAGACAAGTTCTGTTTTTAAACGATCCGCTTCCGTTTCCCGGGTAATATCCCGCAAAACAAGGATGATTCCCTTCCATCCACCTACAACATCAATACGCTCCGCGTAGACTTCAAGATGAGCGGTGTTGTTTCGAACATCAAAGCGAACCTTATCCGGTGAAATCTCACCTGAGCGAATCAAATCCAGATACGTATTAAAGGCTTCAACATCATCAACTAACTGGCGCATGACATTGATGACATACTCACTCGATGGCAAAGTTCGATCTACTGTAAATTCCGATTGGAGTTCTGGAATCAACTCAAACAACGGTCGATTGACGTACAACTCTCCATTTCCATCCTCGAGATAGATGATTGCTTCTCGGATCGAGTCCAACACTTGCTCTGTTTTTTCTTTTTCCTGACGCATTCCTTCGTAAGAACGTGTTCGTAAAAGTGAAAGCGTCATTTGTTGCGCAAACTCGCGAATATCCGTCAGCTGTTGTCCTTTATATGAAGATTTGTAGCGAACGAGATAGATGGCGGCAATCAACTCATGGGTTTCTGGGTCTTGGACTGGAATCGTCACTTCATACGTACTAAAGGAATACGGATGATCTTTTTCACGTGTCACTCGTTTTTCTGATTGGACGAATTCCATCTCACGAACAGCACGATTGATAACGGACATCTCATCTTTCAGGAGAACTTTTAAATAGTCCATCGTCATGCCGTTTGTTGTTGTACCGATGAACTCCCCTTCTTCGTAGAGTAAAAGAGCACCGTACTCCGAAGAGGTGATATCGATCATCTTTTGAACGATTGCCGGATATGATTCGACAGTTTCACGAACGGCGAGCGCCTCCGTCAATTCGCTACGTAATCGCAACTTTTCCTCATTCTTTTTCGTCGTTTGATACGCTTCTTCGAGTTCCTCTTGTTGCGCCTGTAACTCTTCTTGTTGCGCGAGCAATTCCTCACTTTGCGCCTGCAATTCTTCGTTTTTCCCTTGCATCGCATCCGTATGGGCATTCGTCGTCACGACCATCCGATTAAAGGAAGCACGTAACAATCCAATTTCGTCTGGACGTTGTTCTGCTGTCTTGTCGATTTCAATCGATTCCTTACGGGCAAGTTTTTGATTATCCTCGACTAGTCGTAACAATTGTCGCGTCATTCGACGAAGGAACGGATGAATGAATAAGAGAATGAATGCAACGAGCACAACGATACTTGAAATCCAAATCCATTGTGATTTCGCGACCTCACTTCGTAATTCTCCAACAGCTGTTTCTTGCTGTTGATTGAGATTCGTTCGATATTCATCAAGTGCAGCAGATGCTTTTTCAATATCTGGTGTAATATCGATTGATCCATCTGCGGTCGGCTTTAATCGTCCTTGTTCTACAAGACGCTCGGCAATCGGTAAAGAAAACAGACTATCGCCTTGTAAAAAATCTTCGTTAATTCGATTCGCCTTTTTTTCGTTAACGTAAGACTGGGTCAACGGAAATAAGGCATCGTAGTACAATTCATATAGATTCGTCATTTGTGCGGCGAATTCTTCTTCTTCATCCGTTTTTGCATTTCGCATGAACCAATCAGTCTCACTTTTAATATCTGTTCGAAGTGCTTGAACCTCGTCAAACCGATCCTGGTCTCCAAATATGACAAAACCTCGTAAGCCGAACTGAACCGTTTGCCAATTGTCCCATAAATCGTTGGCTCGGCGATTTTGTTCACTGATCGTTTCAAGATTCTCTTTAGACGTTTCAATTCGCCCTTCCATGTAGTCATAGACAAAGAACGAAGTAATCGATACTACGACCAGTACCGCATAAAAAACCGTCAGCAGTTGCCGACCGATTCGTCGCCGAATCCAATTCATCATGAATGTATCCTCCTCATCATTCACTGAATGATGCTTTTTCATTTGTTTCTTTTAATATAATAGAAACGCTTTCGAAGCAACAGCTAAGATGTACAAAAAAAGACCTTTTCTCGGAATGTACCCGAAAAAAGGTCTTCGTACCCCTTATTTTTTCGCTTTCTTGACTGTAACAGAAGTCACAGGACTCAATTGTCCGCGTGTATTCTTCACATAGACAGATAGTTTTGCTTTTGCTTTTTGCTTCGGAATTTTTACGGAATAGTTTCCTTTAGAAGAAACCGTTCCTTTTCCAATCACTTTTTTCTTCGCATCTTTTACATAGACACTCAATTTCTTTTCAGCTGTACCCGTTACTTTCGTTTGACCGGCATAGACCGATTTCACTTTGGGTGCAGTTGGCGCTGGTAAGACTTTTACGACAGTCGGTTTACTTGTACGTTTGGCAATATCCGTCACCGTAACGATCAAGCTTGAACCACCCACCTGTTTCGGTAATTTCGCGCTGAACGTACCTTTTGCATCGACTTTCGCCGTTGCAATTTTCTTTTGTTTCGCATCTTTGACTGTAATCGTACCGCCCGCAAGAGCTGTACCTGTCAGTTTTGTTGCACCGGCAAGAACTGGTTTGACTTTTGGTGCGGCTGGTGCTTTACCAGCAATAACTTCTGTACGTTCTGACGTGACGTCAAGCCCGTTTACGTAACGAACCGTCAAAACGGTCCCTTTAGTTTGACGCGGAATCGACACGCTGTATTTTCCAGATTTAGCTGTAGTAGACCCCAACTTCTTAGTTGACCATACTTCAACCTTTGTTCCGGTTTTAACCGTTCCTGTAACAGTCAGTTTATTATCATATACTTTGTTAACAGCTCCACTTAAATTCAATTGCGAAATTGCCCGAGGAATACTGACTTTTCCGTATCCTGAAACTGGACTGACATAGGCAGGAAACTTAAATTCAAGCTCTTCTCCCTCTTCTTCCTCAAACCAATCATTCGGGTTTTCGAAAGCTAGTGGTTCTGCACTTTTTTGTAGAATTTGTTCGATTTGTTTAGGTGTTAGTTTAGGATTAAGTGACTTCAAGATTCCCGCAACAGCTGCAACGTGTGGTGAAGCCATGCTTGTTCCATCCATATAGACCGTATTACCGTCCGGAATCAAACTCGCAACTTTTGAACCTGGTGCAACGACATCAAGTCCTACTCCATAATTCGAGTAATCTGAAACCATACCGAGCGTATTCGTCGCTCCAACAGAAATCGCATATTCTGAGTTTGCTGGGAACCCGACCATCATATCGTAGTCATTTCCTGAAGCGGCAACGACTGTTACACCATGATCCGCAGCATATTTCATCATATAAGCCATTGTGCGGCTTTCACCACCACCAAGACTCATATTGATGACTTTCGCCCCATGATCAACAGCATATTTAATACCGAGTGCAATGGCATCTGTTTCTCCTTCACCATTTGCATTTAAAACTTTAACTGGCAAGATTTGTGCCGACTGATGGATCCCTTGGATACCGTAATCGTTGTTGATCGTCGCTGCGATGACTCCTGCTACGTGTGTTCCGTGACCATTATCATCAATCGCGTCACCGTCACCGTTTACAGAAACATAGTTTTTCTCATTCGCAATATCAACTTTCCCTTGTAAATCCTTTAAGCGATAATCAACACCTGTATCGATGACTGCAATTTTGACAGGTGCTAACTTTTTCCCACTAAACCGTTTTTGGAACTCCTCAAAACCAATCCCAACATTCGGGAACTGTTCGAAAACTGTTTTCTTATTGACGGCCCATTGGTAGTCAAAATTGATATCACTTGTTGCTTTGTAAGTTTGAATCTTTTCAACATATTCGACAGCTGATGAACGACCAATCGATTGCTTTAATGCTGATGCTGATTGCCCTTTCACCGTCGGGTCTTCTGTCACAACAATGAAATCACCAGCTTTACCGAGTGGTAAACGCTCAACATCTGCCGATTGAATTCCAGCAATTTTCATTGAACTGACTGTTTTCCCTGGCTTTAACTTAACAATGAATCGCGTAGTTTCTTTTGACTGAATGTTCATCCCTAATGTTCCGAACGTATCGTCTAATGTACTACCACTCATTTCAGATATCTTCATTTTTTTTGCATATCCATCGATTTCTTCTGCAATCACAGCAGGAGAAGCATCACGTGATAATGTATAAAGACGGTCGACCGCTTGTTGATCTGTCTTTGTCAGCGTGTACGATGTTCCACGTACAAGTGCCTCCATTGCAGGTTTCAATGTTTTTAAATCTTCGTACGCTTGTTGGCGCTTATCCTTATTGAAAAGAAGCGTTTTGACAACGTACGGTGATGTTTTGTAATAAAGTGAAGTCAATGCACGACCTGCATCCGATTGACTCAATACTTGTTTTTGAATCGAGTGCATCAGAGCTAGCATTGGTTTTTCTTCTTTTGTTTGTTTTAATGCTTCTTCTGCCATACAGCTAATATCGCTGATTGGCTCGTATTCAACAGCCAATTTGACGTTATTGTATGTTAACTTAACGTTTGCCGCTTTTGTCGTTTTCCCCTCTTCGATGTTCGGGTAATATTCGACTTTGACATAATATGGTCCATCCCATGCATACGGAACAGCTAATTTTGTTGGTGCTTTTTCGTTCGGCTCGGATTCTGTCCGGTAACGATCAAATGTATCATCTTCAGCTGCCATCGCTTCGCTCGGATAAGCTGTTACTTGAACAGGTTGATCCGTATCGATCGATAACTCGAAGTGTGATGCAGTTTTTTCTATACCAGCTTCATGATTGACACGGTACCAATATGTATTTTTTTCTTCCATTCCGGTCTTAAGTGTCGTTTCTTTTCCTGCTTGTAAAAGTGTTGCGTTTGCAAGAGCGGTCTCCGCCTTTGCAGTAGTTGGTCCTACTCCGAGCGTTAAAACTAAACAGCTCAGCATGACCCAAATCATCAATTTCTTCACACATGCTCCTCCTTCAAAATGGATATACTTTAATTTGATTATAAACAGTATATGGATAAAATGGATAATTAATTTATAGTGAAATCTTACAATTTTGAAAGAAAGACGCATCATGTTCTAAAGAACACGATGCGTCTTTTCGATTCCATTCATTTAAAATCTGCTACATATTCGCTGTATCCTTCTTGTTTCAATTCCTCTTTCGGAATGAAACGTAACGCAGCCGAGTTCATACAATATCGAAGTCCGGTCGGTTTCGGACCATCTGAGAAGACGTGTCCGAGATGTGCATTTCCATGTCGACTCCGAACTTCCATCCGTTTCATCCCGATTGAGAAGTCACTTTTCTCAATGATATTGCCCGGCTCAAGTGGTTTCGTAAAACTCGGCCAGCCTGTCTTCGAGTCATATTTATCATTTGATGAAAACAGTGGTTCTCCAGAAATCAGATCGACATAGATCCCGTCTGCTTTTAAATCATGATACGGATTATCAAATGCTGGCTCTGTTCCATCTTCTTGTGTCACTTTATACTGGATCGCGGTTAATTTCTTTTTGATTTCTGCATCAGACAACTTTGGATAAGTTGGAAGATCGAGTTTCGGTTGATCGTTCCAGTAGCGATTGATGAAGTCGTCACGTCCAGAAGCTGCCCGATAAAACTTATATTTTTTCTCGTTCGTCAAATAATAATCCTGATGGTATGCTTCCGCTTCGTAAAAAGGACCTGCTGCAATCAATGGTGTGACGATTTTATCATCGAAGATTTGTTGTTTGTCTAAATCCTGTTTCGATTGTGCTGCGATTTCTTTTTGTTTCTCACTCGTGTAGAAAATCGCTGTCGTGTACGATTCCCCTTGGTCGACGAATTGACCATCTGCGTCCGTTGGATCAATCTGACGCCAGTAAACATCAAGCAATTGTTTATATGAGATGACACTCGGATCAAACGTGATCAACACCGCTTCCCGATGCCCTGTCGTCTCCGCTGACACTTGATTATACGTCGGATTTTCAACATCACCGCCCGTATAACCAGAAATGACGGACTTGACTCCTTTTAACTCTTCGAACGGGGGCTCCATACACCAGAAGCATCCTCCAGCTAAAATCGCTGTCTCTTCCGGTTGATAACTCAATTCCTTACTGCCACTTGATTTTGCTTGCTGTTGCTGGAACACGAAGTATCCCCCGACCATGATGACGATGAGACCGATGACGGATAAAACTGTCCACATTCGTTTCTTCATCTCCCTTCGCCTCCTTTATTTAGCTTACGTCACGTGACGTCGATTGGATGTTCTTTTATTTAACTGTACCGCGCTAATGCCGGCTTGTCGTAGCATGTGCTCAAACGGAGCACATTACATCATCTGGATTAAAGAAGTGCGATCAGGGAATAGACTCTATAGCTCAAAAACACCAGGAGGGGTATCTATGTTTGATTATACTGTTACATCGCATCACGACTTGGATCGCGTCATGACTCAATTGAAGCAAGCTCTATCAGAAGCATCGTTCGGTGTCCTATGGGAATTTGATTTAGCGAAAAAATTCGAAGAAAAAGAACTTTCTTTTGCTGAAAACTACCATATTCTCGAAGTATGCCAGCCAAAAGAAGCGCATCGCGTCGTATCCCACGATTTACGAGCCGGTTACTTTCTCCCTTGTAAAATCGTTGTCTATACAGAAGACGGACAAACGAAAATCGGTATGCCAAAGCCGACTGCCTTGATGGACTTAGCAGACGAAGCAGCACTTCAGACGGTCGCAGAAGAAGTGGAACATACGCTACGTCACGTGATTGATCAGTCCGCCCAATAAGAAAAACGCTCTACCTGTACGCATTTCCACTAGGAAACATCGTACAAGTAGAGCGTTTTTTTGTTCATAAGATATCGATCCAAATCTTCACGGCTGTCGCTAAAATCAGGACAGCGAGAATGACCTGGAGAATCTTCGTATTCATCTTCTTCCCGGCGATTGCGCCGAGCGGTGCTGCAATTAAACTAGCGATGACCATGATGGCTGCAGGACCCCAGTCGACTTGTCCTGTCGTGATTTTACCGACAGTTGCGCCGATCGACGAAATGAACGTGATCGCAAGCGACGAAGCAATCGTCATCCGTGTCGGGATTTTTAAGAGGACAAGCATGATCGGGACGAGTAAAAAAGCACCTGCTGCCCCGACGATTCCGGCTCCGACACCCACGATGAATGCCGATACAGCTGCGACGGTTTTATTGAACTGGACCTGATCGAGCGGAATGTCGTCAAGCCCTTTTTTCGGAACGAACATCATGATCGCTGCCGTTAACGCGAGAACACCGTAGACGATATTGATTGTATCTTCAGCCAGGATATTTGAACCATAGGCACCGATGAAGCTACCGATTAAAATCGATCCCCCCATGTAGACGATCAATGATTTATTCAAATAACCGCCTTTCCGATACGCCCAGACGCCACCAATCGTCGCAAAAAAGACTTGAATTGCGCTGATCCCCCTGCGACTTCATGGGCGGAAAATGCCGCAAAACCGAGTAGTGGTGGGATATACAGTAACATCGGATATTTAATGATTGATCCGCCAATTCCTAACATTCCTGAAATGTAGGATCCGACGAATCCGATTAAGAAAATCGTCACGATAAAACCTAATTCCATCGTTTATCACCCCTTAAAAAAGAGAGCCGTCAATCAGCTCTCTTTTCAAAATTAACCTTTTTGAATCCAGAATTTTAGGACGCTTGCTTCTTCTTCATGTTTGAGGAGTTCATGACCACCCGATGTCGCCCAAGCCTGAAGATCGTTTTTTGCCCCTTTATCCGTTGCATGGACTTCAAGGATTTGACCTGATTCGAGTTCCGCGATGGCTTTTTTTGTTTTCACGATTGGCATCGGACATGCAAGTCCTTTTGCGTCGAGTACGAGTTCTGATTTCATGTTGTATTCCTCCTGAATGATTTTGATGTTAGATATGAATCGGTTTAGCGCACCGCACAGCGGTTCGGACCGACTTCCATTTCCCGTTGTGTCTCGAGATCGGGTGTCTGTTTTCCCATGTTCGTTTCACGGATGTCTTGGTACGCGTTCGGTTGTGGTGGCAGGTTCTCTGTGACCATCTTCCGGAATTCAGTTTCATCGTCGATGTTGAGACCATGATTGTTCGCAAGTAAGATGCTTAATTTCTCCGCTACACTACCGTCCGTGTTCAATTCTTCAATGATCATGAAGTGTGCTGGCAGAACAATCAATTCCGGTGAAAGATCACGATATGTGTTGTAGAGTGAATCGCGTAAGTCGCCGACCCAGTCTTCTGCGAGACCGGCTAAATCCGGACGACCAATCGAATCGATGAACAAGATATCACCCGTCAACAAATAGCGCTGATCGACGATGAATGACGTTGATCCAATCGTATGTCCCGGGGAATAAAGCGCGCGTACTTCAATCGCCGTATCCCCGACTTGTACCATACTGCCGTCTTCAAGTGGTGCATACTCGAATGTGACATCTGTTGCATCTTTAGGTGGCAACCAATACGTCGCCCCTGTTTTTTCTGCGATGTCGCGTCCTCCAGAAATATGATCCGCATGAAGATGTGTATCAAACACATGCTTAATCGTAATGTTACGTGACGCTGCATAATCCAGATAAACATCCGTCATTCGTGTCGCATCGATAAGAACAGCCTCTCCTTCTGAGATGACCATATACGAGAGACATCCTTTACCGATTCGGACAAACTGGATGACTTCCCCTTGATCAGCTCCCGTATCGTTCAACGTTCCGAGTGAAATTGGTTCTAGATGTTCACTCCATGCTTTCATGCCGCCTGAGAAATACGATACGTCTCGCCCTGCTTCTTCCAGCATATCGGCGACGAAAATCGATGAACCTTCTTTTGCGCAAACGACGAGGACATCCTGATCCGTCGGAAGCTGATCGAGAATCTCCTCAACACCATCCAACAATTCAAAATACGGAATGTTGAGGTACTTGAAGTTCTCTCCTTCAATCTTCCAATCTTGAAACGCATCTTCATTCCGTACATCTAAGATGAACAGAGACTCACGTCCAATGATTTTCTTCGTAACTTGTGCGGCTGTCATTGCTTGTGCCATATCTACTAGTTCCTCCTCTGCTTTACGCTGTTGAATTATTTCGCTGAAACGAGTGTTGTTGTCTCAAATGCCCATTCCTGCATACCCGGTAAGACATTGTGGACCGTGTAGCCCTTGTCACTGAGCTGTCGGCATGCCATATCACTTCGACTGCCTGTCCGGCAAATGACATAAATCGTCTGATTCGAATCCAGTTCCGTGTGTCGTGCTTCCAGCTCGCCTAACGGAATATTGATCGCTCCCGGTACGTGAGCGAAGGCATATTCTGCTTGTTCCCGAACATCGAGTACCGTGATTGAGTCGTCCTGACGTGCTGCTTCAACTTTTGCGTTATCGACGGTTTGGTTGAATGCTGCAGGTTCCGTGACATCGCCCGTCGATTTCCGAACGTAATGACGGAGTACTTCGCCTTCTTCAATCGTACCGAGGTAATGATTACCGGTACTGTTCGCCCAAGCACGAAGATCTGCAGTCGAACCTTTATCTGTCGCCTGGACTTCAATGACTTGTCCCGGTTCTAACGTCTTGATCGTTTTTTTCGTCCGAACGATTGGCATGGGACAAGCGAGACCTTTAGCGTCCAATACGATATCTGATTTAATCATAGTCATACAATTCGCTCCTTTACGGTGTGGGGTATTATTTATTTCGTTTCGCCTTCGTACGACATCATGCCGCCATCCATGTTCGTCACGTCATATCCTTGTCCTTCGAGATATGTTGTTGCGCGACCACTCCGTGCACCAGAACGACATACCATGACATACTCTTTTTTCTTGTCGAGTTCGTTCATCTTGAATTCAATCAATCCGAGTGGAATATGGATCGCTCCCGGAATCATTCCTTCTTTGACTTCATCGACTTCTCGGACATCAATGACGTTCAGTTGTTCACCACGTTCGATTTTTTCCTGTACTTCTGTTGCTGTCATGCGTTTCATATTCATTTCCTCCTCTTCATTCGATTCAACGCCAGGCATTCATTCCGCCACGGACTTCCGTGACATTCGGATAACCGGCTTTTTTTAATACTTTGACGGCTTGTTTGCTTCGCATTCCGCTTTGACAGATGACGAGCACTTCTTTGTCTTTCGGGATTTGATTCAGTTGACTGTTTAACGTTTGTAATGGAATATTCTTAAATCCTTTGATGTGATTGCCCTTGAATTCTGCTGGTGTCCGAACATCGAGATAAAATCGCTTGCGGTCGTTTAACAACGGTTTCAGTTCCGTTGTCGATACTTGCTTGACACCTTTCGTTGGTGCAAACATCTTATAAGCGAGATAGCCGACGATGAGCAACAAGATAATCGATAGTACATCCATGCGTCATTCCTCCTTCAGATCATTAGATGAATAGATTGACGTTTCCGTTCTCCGCATCGGCGAGGTAGGCGGCAACTCCTGCGTACTCAATGCCGTCGTGCAATTCTTCCTGTTTTAAGCCGAGCAGATCCATCGTCATCGTACAGGCGACGAGTTTGACGTCCTGCTCTTTTGCTAATTCAATCAAGTCCGGAAGTGGCATCGCATTGTGTTTCTTCATGACGTTTTTAATCATTTTTTGACCGGCACCACCGAAGTTCATTTTCGAGAGTGGCATCTTATCGGCACCGCGTGGCATGAACTTACCGAACATCTTCTCAAGGAATGTTTTATCCGACTGGATTGGTTCATCTTTACGCATCGCATTCAAACCCCAGAAGGTATGAAAAATCGTGACTTCGTGATCGTATGCGGCTGCACCGTTGGCAATGATATAAGCTGCCATGACTTTGTCGTACTCTCCACTAAATAAAACGATGGTTGTTTTTTTCGTATCTGACATGAACGTAATTCCTCCAAGTTTTTACCCTAATGGGTATATTAATTCGTAAAAAATTTTTTATCTACTTTTCATTAAGAGTTGAACAGCCTCTGCAACGGCTTGTTCATGATTTTCCGTCGCATCATCCTGACGAACACAGTCAATCAAGTTCTCACTGACGACGAGACCAATGACACGATCGATTGCACTACGTGTCGCACTCAGTTGTGTCACGACATCCTTACAGGACGCCTCTTCTTTCATCATTCGAACGATACCGTGGATCTGTCCTTCAATCCGATTCATCCGATGAATGATGCGATCTTCATAACCGTTTTCCATATGAAGTCCATCTCTTTTTTTTAATGTGACATGCGTCATACCTCGTTGGTACATTTCATACAATAATACCTATAGGGGTATAAGTCAACGAAAAAGATTTCTGGATTCATCACTCTGTTCGGTGAGTCCGGAAATCTTTTTGTAGTCAGCCTTTCCAATTCGCTTCTAAAAAATCGATCCAACGCTCTGCTAGTCGAGTTGGCATCTTCTCTGGTAACACATAGCGAAACGTCCGGTTGGAGATTTCTTTCGCATGAAGCGTAAAGGCTTCAGACGGGAAGGACGTGACAAGTCGTTCTGACAGCGCTGCAATACCACTCCCATTTAAAACAAGTTGTCGCGCTAAATAATTCGCATCTACTGTAATCGTTCGAGCGGGAACGATCGACGACGCATCAAGCCAACGATGAAGTGCATAGCGAGAAGCGGACCCTTCTTCGCGGACGATCCACGTCGCATCTTCGAGTGCAAGATGTGTCGCTCCAATGATATGCAGTTGATCTTTCGCAAAGATGATTTGTCTTATTCCATCAAGTATCAGTTCACCTTCAATCATACCGAGATCAATCTCACGATGTCGTAAAGCTGCTGCCACTTGATCATGATTCATCAATTGGATGTCCAGTGAGACTTTAGGGTGAGCGCGCGAAAACAGATGGATCATATCATCAAGCATTATCTCGTGGATCGTATGTGTTGCTCCGATTCGTAGCGTACCTTGGAAGACCCCTTCCGATTCATCTAACTGCGACTGCATCTGTTCGAGTTGGAATAGAATTTCTTTTGCATGCCGATAAACGATCCACCCCATTTCCGATACCTCTACCCCTATTGCGAAGGAATCACGTATTAATAACGAATGTCCGACATCTTCTTCGAGTCGTTTCACGTGAACACTGATCGTCGGTTGCGACAGAAATAACTGCTCCGCTGTTTTCGTAAAATGACGTGTCTCGACAAGTGTAACGAATGTTCTCAGTTCCGTTAATTTCATGTATTCTCCCTCCCCATTACATTTCATAATCATTTATATTTAAATAATTCATTTTTATAATCAAAGATTCCTCTTTCATACTTGAAGTATCACGTATTAGAAAGAAGGATAACTTCATGATTTATATCTTATTTATGTTGTTGGGTGCTATCATCGGCATTCTCTCCGGCTTTTTCGGAATCGGTGGTGGTATCATTCTCACCCCCCTGTTATTAATTCTCGGCTATGAAGCGAGTACCGCAATCGTTCTCAGTCTGTTACTGACACTCGGTTCGACTATAACCGGTACACTCTCGCATCTCCGCTTAAAAACATTCCGTTTTCGCGATGCTGGGATCATCGGTCTATCTGGAATCATCGGTTCAGCGTTAATCACACCAGTCGTCTTTTGGCTCGAGCGTCATGCTGTTACTGACATCGTCTTGTCGAGTCTTTATATCGTCTTACTGCTTGGATTTTCGATTCAATTTCTACGCCCCCGTTCAAAAGAACGTCCGTCTTTTCCGGTTCATGATGCTTCCGTCATGAAGCTCGCCGTCACCGGTCTCGCTGCCGGAATTCTCTCCTCATTGATGGGTGTCAGCGGTGGATTCTTATTAACCCCCCTCTTGATTGGTTGGGTTCGCTTCCCGCTCAAACAAGCAATCGGAACGAGTATTGCCTCTGCAACCCTTATCGTTCTAGGAGGCGTAACAAGTTATGTCGCTTCCGGAACCAGTGCCCCGTTATCGCTTGGTCTTGCCCTGATCGTCGGTGCGTTCATCGGCTCACCACTCGGTGCTGCACTCTTGAATCGCTTTAATGAGCCGTTCGTCCAAAAAGCGTTAGGTATCTTTTATGGTGTCGTTGCCTTGAGCGTCATCGTCAAAGTGTTCGGCCTTCCTTATCTGTCACTCGTATTACTCGCTTTGTTCACACTCAGTCTGTTGAGCGTCTTTGGATACCGGATTCTTAAAACTACCTAAACGAAAAAGCAGCTGACGACATGTGTCAGCTGCTTTTGTGCGTGCTTGATGATTAACGCACGCTTTCTTCTTTGATTTTTTGCGGCTTCATGATTTTTGCTTCTTTTTTCTGACGCATGCGTTCTGCATTCATCAGTCCCCCTAACATCAAGACGACGGCAGATAAATAGAACCACGTCATTAAGACGATGATGCCGGCAAGCTGACCGTAAAGACGATCGTAACTACCGAACTCAGCATAGTAAGAGAAAAATTCCGAAACGACTTGCCAGGCAATCGTTGCAAAGATTGCACCAGGGAGTACCTGACGAACCGTCAGATGGACACTCGGTAAGATCCGATACAATAAGATGAAAAAGACAAGTAAGAACAATGTGCCGAGTCCCCAGCGGAATAAGAACCAAATCCAAGAGTAGTTCGTCACGAAATCAGCGACGATCGCAAAATGGTTGATGAAACGTCGTGTTAGTTTCTCTGAAATCGGAACGATCAACGATATCGGAAGAATGATCATCATCCCGATCGTAAAGGCGAAGTCTTGTAAGAGCCCGCGCCAAAATGGTGCTTTTCGTGTCACTTCAAGCGCATCATTCAGCGAGCGGACAAGTGACTGGACCGACATTGAAGCGAGCCAAAAGGCTGCGAGGAAACTGATCGAGGCAAGTTTAAAGCCACCTTGATCAAAAATCCCAACGACATTTCGCTGAATCAAATCGTACGTTTCTGCCGGAGCAAACGGTCGAATCAAATCAAGTACGTTATCCGACGTAAACGGTAAGAACGAGACGATTCCGACAACAAATAATAAGAACGGGAATAAGGACAACATCAGATAGTAGGCGAGCTGAGCCGATTTATCGAAAAAGGCTTCGCCAAAAAAACGGGCAAATACAGGTTTGATTAAAGACATACATATTTCCTCACTTTCAACTAATTCTCTACACTATCCCCCATTTCGTACCTCCTTTAAACTTTTGGAAGTCTTTTGAACTTATAACAACCTTATACATCATTCAAGTTTGGCGCTTCGGTTCCACGCAGGGTACACTAGGAACAGAGATTGTATTGTGCTTGTTTTTCAGAAAGGATTTCGATTCGTGTACTCACTCATTCAATCCGAAGCAGAACGCTTCTTTACTTCTTATATAGAGCAATACCCCGAAATGATCGGACGTCAGCAAGAAGTTATCCGTTCAATCGAAGAGACGGGAACATATGAGCAGACGTCTTCTGAGCTGGCGTTCGGTGCCAAGCTCGCTTGGCGCAACAGTAACCGCTGTGTTGGACGTCTCTTTTGGGAACAACTCCATGTCTTTGACGCGCGGGAGGCGTTGACCGTCGAAGCGGTCCGCGACGCGTTATTTGAGCACATCCGGTTCGCGACGAACGAAGGACGAATTCGCTCGACAATCACGATTTTCCACCCGACACGGGTTCGACTCTACAATCACCAACTCGTTCGTTACGCCGGTTACGAAACGGACAATGGCATTATTGGTGACCCGGCTTCCATTCAACTAACGCGCCAATGCGAAGCACTTGGTTGGACAGGAGCGCATACATCGTTTGATATTCTGCCCCTGTTGATTGAACTCGATGGACAAGTCAGTCTACATCCGATTCCTGGCGAGCTTGTCCTCGAGGTCAGCATCACGCATCCTGATTATGATTTGTTCGGCGGTCGCGAAGTCCGCTGGTATGCTGTACCGATGATTGCCGACATGCAGCTTGAAATTGGTGGCATCGTCTATCCGTGCGCCCCGTTCAATGGATGGTATATGGGAACAGAGATTGGTGCTCGTAACCTTGCCGATACGGAGCGTTACGATCTCTTACCACTCGTAGCCACCCAACTCGGTTTGAACACGTCACGTGAACGTTCGCTTTGGAAAGACCGAGCGCTCGTCGAGCTGAACGTAGCCGTGCTTGAGTCTTTCGAGCGTGCTGGTGTCACGATCGTCGATCATCATACGGCTGCGAAACAATTCGCTCGTTTTGAAAAAAACGAAGCGGCGTGCGGTCGTGATGTGACTGGGGAGTGGTCATGGCTCGTACCACCGATGAGTGGTGCGACGACACATATGTTCCATAAAGATTACGACCCGGAAATCAAACGACCGAACTTCTTCCCCAAATCGACACAGACAGCTCCTGTGACCGGCTGTCCGTTCCATCAAGGAGCCCTGAAATGAATTATGTCGAACAGTTACGCAAAAAAATCGGTCACGATCCAGTCATTCTCGTCGGTTCCGTCGTCCTCGTCGTGCAGAACGAGCACATTCTGCTAGAGCAACGGAACGAAGCACAAGCTCGCTTCGGTTTGCCTGGAGGATTGATGGAATGGGCGGAATCACCGGAAGAGACAGCCCATCGGGAACTCGCGGAAGAGACGGGATTAGAGGTGGAACAATTGACGCTACTCAATGTCTACTCTGGTCCGCAATACGTGACGACGTTAGCGAACGGAGACGTCTTTCAAAGCGTCACCCTCGCCTATATCGGTGAACATCCAATTGGCACATTAAAACAAAGTGATGAAAGTATCAAGCTTCAGTTCGTCCCGCTCGACGACTTACCAGATCACTTAGTAGGTTCTCACGCTCGAATGATTGAAGACTACAAAAAGCGCCGCTAAATCGATAGCAGCGCTTTTATTTATAGAGACTGACGCATGATGTATTGTTTCAAATCTCGCTGAGTCCATCCTTCAGAACGTAATGCTTCCCACACCTTCACATCTGTCGATTGATAATGATAGGTCGTCCCTGGTAAACGACGGACGATTTCTGTCGCGTGTCTTGCTTTTTGGTCTGCTGGACCGACAACTGACAAAAGTGATGACCCGGCTACTGCCACTACACTTTCTTCTAATTGATAATACTCCGTTTGTACTTGCTGCATGACATGAGGATCCTGTTGCCAAATGTACTCACCTTGGATGTCGTATCGCTTTAAGAATTCTGCTTCTTTAATCGTAGGCAGAACCACTTCTTGTCGTTCATCCGTTAGGTGAAAATAACCGATTTCTCCAACAATCGTATAGTGAAGTGATTCATACAACCGTATCGCTAGATCATTCCCTTGAATGACTTCAAGCATCAACTCATTCATACCGATTTCTTTTGCATGACTCAGTTGCGCTTGGTATAAGGCTTTCGCAATCCCAAGACGACGATACTGCGGAGAAACCCCTAGTCCTCCACACCGCATGACGCGTCGACCATCAATGTCCTTCCAACCGTTCAGCCATAGACCGACTGGCTTTTCTCCATGATAGGCAACGAATGAATGCTCTAACTGATTCCCATCTCGTTCGATGATGCGCTCTTGGAATTCTGCTTCCGATAAGTGCAGCGGAATCAAATAGTCTTGAAATCCATCCTGCATCGCTTGGTACGCCATTTTTACGTCAGGTGCGCGTTGAATGTGAATCATTGAAAAACCTCCTTTTCCACTGAGCTGTTTCGCTTTCTTACTCTTGATTTCCTGCATACAAAAACACCCTTGTCGCCAAGGGTGTTAGTTGATTCATTGATGGAGTTTCGAACGCTTGCGTCCATATCCGAAGTACAACAGTAATCCAATTGCTGTCCAGATGAAGAATGCGATCCATGTGAACGGCTGTAAGTTAACCATCAGCATGATACAAGCGAGGACTGATAGAATCGGTAAAACTGGAACGAACGGTACTTTAAACGCCCGCTTCAAGTCCGGACGCGTCCGGCGTAAGATGATGACAGCGATCGAAATCAGTGAGAACGCTGCAAGTGTTCCGATGTTGATCAATTCAGCGAGTGTACCGAGTGGAACGAATCCAGCGATCAAACCAGCTGCCGTTCCGAGAATCCATGTCGCTTTGACCGGTGTATGCGACTTTTCATTGACGTCCGAGAAGACCTTCGGTAATAATCCATCACGACTCATCGCGAACAAGAGACGGACGAGACCAAATGTCATGACGAGGATGACCGTCGTCATACCAACGATGGCTCCTAAATCGACGAACCCTGCAACCCAGTCTTGACCTGCAACTTTTAACGCAAGGGATACCGGGCTATCGACACCTTCAAACTGCTTAAATGGAACGATCCCGACCATGATAGCAGAGACGACGACGTAGAGAACAGTAACGATTGCCAGTGATCCTAAGATCCCGATTGGTAAGTTGCGCCCTGGATTTTTAACTTCTTCTGCTGCCGATGTGACAGCATCAAATCCAAGGTAAGCGAAGAACGCAATTGCTGAAGCTTGTAAGACACCACTCATACCGAATGGTGCGAACGGTTTGTAGTTACCTGGTTCAATGTACCAGATCCCGACGACGATAAAGAGCACGACGACTGCCACTTTGACGAGTACCATGATATTGTTGACGCGCTTTGTTTCTTTAATACCGAGTGAGAGTAAGAGCGTAATGACCATTAGAATCAAGAATGCTGGTAAGTTGAAGAACGTCTCGCTTCCCGGTACAGCACCTGGAGCAGCTGTTAAAGCCGTCGGTAGTTCTAAACCAAAACCAGCCAAGAGCGACTGGAAGTAACCTGACCAGCCAGTTGCAACGGCACTCGAAGCGAGACCGTATTCCAAAATGAGACACCACCCGATGATCCAGGCTACGACTTCCCCGATCGTCGCGTATGTATACGTATATACACTACCTGAGACAGGAATCATCGATGAAAATTCAGCATAACAAAGGGCTGCGAGCGCACAGACGATAGCGGAAATAATGAATGAGATCGGTAAAGCAGGTCCTGCATAAAGAGCGCCCGTTCCTGTCAGAACGAAAATTCCGGTACCGATGATGGCACCAATTCCAAGTAAAATAAGGTCAAACCCTGATAAGTGACGTGCCAGTTTGGAATGTTGTTTCATGTCCATCATCACACTGACATCTTTCTTGCGAAGCAAACTCATGTTTCATCCTCCGAACTTTTCTCTTTTTTCTGAATATTCAAATCATTAAGGTAATTGACTTTCTTATCATAACAAACGATGTCAGGTTCGATAAGTCTTTTTTTCTGTATTTTTTCACAAAGTGGTCAAACCACTTTTGTGACAATACGACAATGCTTTGATGCGTCAACGCAAAAAACACTCTTTCCCCTAAAAGAAAGAGAGGAAAGAGTGTACGTGTTATTACGGACGATCGTTTGGATGATCAAGGTTAGGACCTTTATGCTCATCTGGATCGATCGGGTAATCATCTTGTTGTGCTAAATCGTTTTCTGGCAATGCACCTTTTGGTGTACCATGCGTCGTCTCATCTGTTGAAGAAGAGCGCGCTGAACGTGGTGCACGATCTGGTGTCACATCATCTGCCGCTTGTGAAGCTGCACCTTTTGCTGCATCTTTTAAGCTTGGTGATGAAGAAGTAGATGCTGACTTACTCGGAAGGTTCGATGTGTCGACTTCCGTGTTCTCTGCTTTCTTTTGAAGACGATCGAGGTAACGCGATGCATTATCACGTCCACCGAGACCAAACGCAAGACCGAAAGCAAGAGCGAGTGCCCCAAGGATCAAGATGAAGGCTGAGTTGACAATCGTATCAGCAACACCAAGTTGATCAAGTGCCATGAAGACAGCAAGTGCAAGGATTGCATACTTCGCAACGCTTGAGAGGACTTTCAGTTCAGAGTTACCGAACAGGCTGTCCATCGTACGTTTGACGAGATTGCTGACGATGATCCCGATTGCGAGAATGATGATCGCTGTTAGGACGCTTGGTAAGAACGCAAGGACGGCACGACCGAGGTCGACCATGAAGTCAAGACCAATCAAGTTGAAAGCTTCGACGACGAAGAGAACGACGATGACGATCTCAACGAGTGCACCAACGATTGAAGCTGGTGATGTAGATGCTTGGTTTGCATCCCATGAACCGATTTTCAAGTGACGTGTTAGGTTGTTGAAGCCAAGACGTGATAAGAGATCCGTAACGAATTTCTTAATGAAGCGTCCGACATAAAGACCAACAAGAATCAGAACGACACCGACGATGATGTTCGGAATCATACCAAGGACATCGTTCAACATGTTGATCGCTGGTCCTGTGATTCCTTTAATATTCAATTGATCAAGTGCTGAAATCGTGATTGGAATCAGAATCAAGATGAAGACGACTGTTCCAAGAATCGACGAAAGTGATTTCGCATCTTTTTGATCTGTTGATCCAAGGTTGAAGCGTGCTGCAAATTTATCCGTTCCAACAGCATGAAGGAAATTCGTCACGATATCGCGGACGATTTTCGCTACGAGGAAGCCGACGAAGAAGATGGCTGCCGCAGCAATCAAGCGTGGAATGAATCCAAGGAATGACGATAACAATTGGCTGAACGGTTGAGAGACACTTTCAACGTTCAAGGCATCGAGGACACCCGGTAGGAACAAAAGCAAGACGAGATAGAAGACGATTTCTCCAGCGATTTTCGGGTAAGACGATAAGTCTGTCTGACCTTGAAGCATCTTGTTTGAACGCACTTTGTCGTTCGACATCAACTTCGTTCCCGCTTTGACGATGATCATGCGAAGAACGACCGCGATGACGTATGCCAAGAGAAGGATGAGTGCTGCTTTCAAGATGTTCGGAATTGCTGCGAGTAATGTACTCATCGTATCCGCAAGTGGTCCAGCAATGATGTTTAGATCAAGGATGTTGAAGACCAAGATAAGAACGAAGACCATGAGAACCCAAAAGACGACGGTTCCAATGATTTTTTCAGGTGTCCACTTTTTCTTCTTTTGTGGCGCCCCTTCTTTTTGAGGTGACAACTTGTTGACGACCCCAGACTTCTCTAACGCTTTTTGAATCCCGTTTGCGATCAGCTTGGCAATGAGCCATCCAATCAAGAATACGATGATCGCTCCAAGCAAGTTGCCGAGTGATCCGAGAATGCCGTTCAAGTTCAACGACGTTCCGTTCCAAATGTTATTCATCCTGCCACACTCCTTCACCTAAATAAAATTATATATTTCTGACACTTCTTTAATTTCCCCAGCTAAAGGATTTATTAAACCCTTGTCCGTACCAGAATGTGGCGTTTCTTGTTTTTCCTACAAGAAATTGGATGATTGCAATATGTGAAGATACACTGTTGCCTCATTCACTTCATAAAAAAGCAGCATCGTCTAAAAGACGACACTGCACTAATTCAAACGACTTCCTTTTCAGAGAATTGACTGTTGTACAAATCCGCATAAAAACCATCTGCCTCGAGCAATTCTTCGTGTGTTCCCTGTTCGATGACACTTCCTTGATTCATGACAAGAATCAAATCGGCATCCTTGATCGTCGAGAGACGATGGGCAATGACGAAGCTCGTCCGCCCTTCCATCAAGCGACGCATCGCTTGCTGGATGAAGACTTCTGTCCGTGTATCCACACTAGAGGTCGCTTCATCGAGAATCATGATCGGAGGATCGGCAAGAACTGCCCGAGCGATCGTCAACAACTGTTTCTGACCTTGCGAGATGTTCGAGGCTTCCTCATTCAAGACCGTATCGTACCCGTCCGGCAACGTCCGGATGAAGTGATCAGCGTGCGCCGTTTTGGCTGCGGCGATGATTTCCTCCTCGGTCGCTCCACTCTTACCGTAAGCAAGATTATCCCGGATCGTACCGTTGAAGAGCCACGTATCTTGTAAGACCATCCCGAACGTCGTCCGTAAGTCTTCGCGTGACATCTCGCGGGTATCGATGCCGTCAATCCGAATCGTCCCCCCGTTCAACTCATAAAAGCGCATCAATAGATTGATCATTGTCGTCTTACCGGCACCCGTCGGTCCAACGATCGCGACGGTTTGTCCCGGTGCGACATCGATGTTCATGTCCTCGATCAAGAGATCGGTTCCGTAACCAAAATCAACGTGTTCGAACGCGACCGCCCCTTCAGCCTGCGTAAGACGATGTGTCGTTACTTCCTTGATTTCTTCTTCTTCGTCCAGTAATTCGAAGACACGTTCCGCTGCTGCGACCGTCGATTGGACGATGTTCGCGATGTTCGCCGTCTGTGTGATCGGTTGCGTGAACTGGCGTGTATAGGTGATGAACGCTTGAATATCCCCGATCGAGATCGCCCGTTGCGTGACGAGAATCCCGCCGACGATACTGATCAAGACGTAACTGATATTCCCGATGAACATCATCATTGGCATGATGATCCCGGAGATGAACTGTGCTTTACGTCCTGCTTCATACAACTCTTCGTTGACGGCATCAAACTGCTCGACCGCTTTGCGTTCATGTCCGAACGCCTTGACGACCGAGTGTCCGGTATACATCTCTTCGACGTGACCGTTCAATTGTCCAAGTGTCCGTTGTTGATCGGCAAAGTATTTTTGGGACCGTTTCAAAATCGGACGGATCGCAAAAATCGAAACCGGTAATGAGACGAGCGAAATCAGCGTTAACAGCGGACTAATCGTCAACATCATGATCAGAATTCCGACGATTGTCACAATTGAGGTGATGAACGATGTCACACTTTGTTGTAACGTACTCCCAATCGTATCAATATCATTCGTCACACGGCTGAGTGTCTCCCCGTTCGGACGACCATCGTAATATTTCAATGGCAGGCGTTCGAGTTTATGATTGACGTCTTCGCGTAAATCGTAGACTGTTTTTTGAGCGATACCTGACATCAAATACTGTTGCAAGTAATTGAACAGACTACTGATGATATACAGTCCAGCCAGCCAGAGCAGGATTTGTCCGATTTTTGTGAAGTCGATCGCCGCTCCCGGCACACCTTGGAACTTCGCATATGCCCCTTCAAACAATTCCGTGATCGCTGTTCCCATGATTTTCGGACCGGCAATCATGAAGACCGTACTGAGGATGGCTGCGAGGAAAACACCAACGAGTGCCGTCCGACGCGGACGCAGATACCGAAGCAGACGACGGAACGTTGCTTTGAAATCCTTTGGTTTTTCTCCGAGCATCATCATATTTCCGCCACCGGGACCACCAGGCGGAGGACCGCCGGCAGGTCGTTTTTTCTCACTCATGCGATTTCCTCCTCTGATAGTTGTGACTTAACGATTTCCTGATAAACGGCATTGTCAGCAAACAATTCATCATGCGTTCCGATTCCGGCGACTTTCCCTTCATCAAGGACGATGATTTGATCGGCGTCAATAACGGTGCTGACACGCTGAGCGACGATCAAGACCGTTGCTTCACGTGTTTCTTCCCGTAAGGCTTTTCGAAGTGCCGCATCAGTTTTAAAGTCGAGCGCTGAAAAACTGTCATCAAAGACATACAAGTCCGGTCGACGAACAAGTGCCCGAGCAATCGACAACCGTTGTTTTTGCCCACCAGAGACGTTTGATCCACCTTGTTCGATCCGTGCGTCGTAGCCGTCCGGCATCCGTTCGATGAAATCGGTCGCTTGTGCAATTTGCGCAGCATGCGCGACCTCTTCGTCTGTCGCGTCCTCTTTCCCGAAACGAATGTTTTCCGCGATCGTGCCCGTGAACAATAACGCCTTTTGGGGAACGAAGCCGATTTTCGACCGCAGTTCCTCTTGCGGGACATCCTGGCTATCGACACCGTTGACGCGGATACTCCCTTCCGTCACGTCATAAAAACGAGGAATCAAATTGACGAGTGTTGATTTACCAGAACCGGTTCCGCCGATCACAGCCGTAACTTCACCTGGTCGTGCCGCAAAACTGATATCGGATAAGACAGGTGTCTCAGCACCTGGGTAACGGAATGTGACGCGATCAAAGACGAGCGTTCCTTTTTCACGGTCAGCGGTTTGTGTACCCTCATCTGTCATCGTCGGAGTCATCTCGAGGACTTCATTGATCCGTTTCGCCGAGACGGCTGCCCGCGGAATCATGACGAACATGACCGATGCCATGACGAGAGCGAACATAATTTGCATGACGTACTGAATGAACGCCATCAAGTCCCCGATTTGCATGCCACCATTATCGATCCGGATGCCCCCGAACCAAATGACACCGACAACGGTCAAGTTCATGACGAGCATCATCACTGGCATCAAGAACGCCATGATCTTATTGACCTTGATCGAGACTTCTGTCAAATCCGCGTTCGCTTTCGTCAATCGTACTTGTTCATCGCGTTCTCGGTTAAAGGCACGGATGACACGAATTCCGGTCAGGTTTTCCCGCAGGACGAGGTTCAAGCGATCAAGTCGTTTTTGGACCTTCCCGAACAATGGAACCCCTTTCCACAGAATCAACAGGATCGAAAGCACAAGGACCGGCATCGCTGCGACGATGACGAGCGATAGTTTGGCGTCTTTTGAAACAGCCATAATCAATCCACCGATGAACATGATCGGGGCACTGACGACCATCCGTAACATCATGATGACGACTTGTTGGACTTGCGTGATATCGTTCGTCGTCCGCGTAATCAGTGACGCCGTCCCGACTTGGTCAAACTCTTGCAGGGAAAACCGTTCGACATGATTGAATACTTGGCGGCGAATATCCCGCCCGAGTCCCATCGATGCCTTCGACGAATAATAACTAGCGGCAACTGCGGCTAACGCCCCGATACCGGTAATCCCGAGCATGACAGCACCAATCTTCCAAATGTAGGCGGTATCGCCAGTGACGACCCCTTTGTCAATGATGTCTGCCATCAGTGTCGGCAAATAGAGATCAGACATCGATTGTGCGAAAACCAAGATGAGCACAGCAAGAACTGCCCATTTATAAGCCGTCAACCGTTTGAGTAACTTAATCATCCGAGCATCCTCCTTTCATTTCTGGCTGTAAGATACGTCCGATGCCTTCCGCAATCTGAGCATGCGTCGCAAGCATCTGGTCGAACACCTTTTGATCAATCGTCTCAAGGACCTGTTCGAGTTGACGTTGCATCCCCTTCTCTTGTTCTTGAATCTCCGTCACGAATTGTTGTCCCTGATCACTGAGCGATAGGACGACTTCTCGTCGATTTTCAGGATTCGTCTCTCGAATGACCCAACCGGACTGCACTAAACCTTCGATCGACTGACTCAGTGTGCTCTTTGGTAAATGCGTATGTGTCGCGAGTGCTTTTTGCGAGATTGGTCCACGTGGCGCAATCGTCATCAAGCTATGAAATTGCGGTAAACTGAGTCCGTTTTCCTGTGCTGTCTGGTGTGCTGCTCGGACGAGATGCCGTTGCACGTTCCAAAACGACTGCATCATCGCCGTTGAACGAACTGTTTCCGTTTGCTCCATCCTGCTTTCCCTCCTTGTTCCATTTCAAATCGTTCCAAAAGGAACAATTACTTATATGAATTAAAATACGCCGATTATTTCTAGTTGTCAACGAAAAGGCAATGTGAAAAATCACATAGTTTTGCTATGCTTTTGTAGAGAAGGAGTGAAGACAGATGAGACATGAGATGGGGTTATACGAAGTACCGTTTCGTTCGATTAAACAGGGGCTGAAAACAGTCGAAATTCGACTCAATGATCCGAAACGTCAACAAGTACAAGTCGGTGATCAGATCCAGTTCACCCATACGGAAACGAGCGAGGCGCTACTCGTCCAGGTGACAAAACGAGAGACATTTCAAGATTTTCAAGCACTGTATGAACACGTATCACAGGAAGCTATCGACTGCGTCGGTTGGTCGATCGACGAACTCGTAACATCTACTTATACAATCTATTCGCCCGAAGCCGAGCAACAGTACGGAGCACTGGCTCTTCACATCGAGTTGTTGCCATAAAAAAAACGTCTTTTCTACAGTCAGCGTAGAAAAGACGTTTTTGAATTCATTCGGGTTCGACGTGAACATGGATATCATAAACTCCGTATTCTTCCGTCAGCGTATCCTCAACACGTGTCGCAATATCGTGCGCTTGATGGATGTTCAAGGTGGAGTTGACGAGGATGACGACATCGACGACTTCATTGTTGCCGTAGTTGCGTCCTTTGATGGACTTGATGCCTTTGACACCTTCAAGATCGAAGATAACATCTTCGTACATCTTCAGTTTCTTTTCATCAAAGCCATCCGTCAGTTCATGAGATGCTTCCGTAAAAATGTCCCACGCCGTCTTACAGATCAAGAAGCCGACGATGATCGCTGTCACGACATCAAGCCATGGCATGCCGAACTGTGATCCGACGATCCCGATCGTAGTCCCGACACTGACCCAAGCATCGGATAGATTATCCTTCGCTGCTGCCATGACGGCTTTGCTTTCAATCTCCTCGGATAACTTCTTATTGTAGCGGTAGACGAAGTACATCACGAGAGCTGAACCGATTCCGACATACGCTGCAAGAACATCAGGCGATTCCTGCTTGCCTTCGAATAACGTCGAAATTGTATCAATCAAGACTTGGAGACCGACTGCCATCATAATGAAGGAAGCTACGAGCGAGGCAATCGTCTCACTTTTCCAGTGTCCGTACTTGTGATCGTCATCTGCTGGACGTTGTGAGATCCGTAAGCCGATTAAGACAGCGATCGAAGCAATGATATCCGTCGCGTTGTTCAAACCATCTGCCCGGAGAGCCGCGGAGTCTGCTGTATAACCAATGATTAATTTTAAAGATGATAACAAGATATAGGCTGCGATACTGATCATTGCACCGCGTTCGCCGCGTTTAAGATTATCGTATTTTTGTTGTTCCATTCTCGTCGCCCCCACTTTCTCTGCGATTAGCAAACCTCATCGTAACAGTCGGAAATCGAGTGGGTCTAGAGAAATCATTTTGTTTCGAACTAGGTAATTAACAAAAGCTCAACAATGTTTCCTTTAACCAAAACAAAATGAATCAGGTCATGTGGCTCTTTTAAAGAAAATCGGTAGCATTATCTTAAAGGACAACCAACTTTTTTGACTTGTCAGACTCTTTGACGAACATAATTCGTGCAAGTTCTGAAGGGAATCGGTAGACTAAAGGTACAACACCAAGAGGAGGAGTTCTCACAATGGCAGAATTCATTAAGAGTGAAGAAACATTCAAGGAATTGATTTCAAGTGATGCACCGGTCATCATCAAGTTCGAAGCAGATTGGTGCCCCGACTGCAAACGGATGGATTACTTCATGCCGGACGTCGAGTCACAATTCGACCACTTACCAATCCATACGATCGACAAGGATGAGTTCCCTGAAATCGCATCGAACCACGATGTCATGGGAATCCCAAGCTTGCTCGTCTTCAAAAACAATGAAAAATTGGCGCACTTGCACAGTGCAAATGCCAAAACACCTGAAGAAGTTACAGCATTCCTTAAACAAAACTTCAACTAAGCAAAATAACCTGACGCCGCTGCGTCAGGTTATTTTTTATGTACCGATCTGATTTGGAGTGCTACTTCCATCCTTCTTAGCTTTTCTTAAAAAAGATGCGGGTGAACAGATTTGTAATCGTTCCAGCTATAGCTGCTTCGATCAGAGCGACGACCACGATTGCTAATAAATCCTGTACACCTAATGCGCCTAAGAAATTAATGAGATTCAGAATGAAAAATAGAATGAAGAAAATTAAATAGTCTCGTTTTCGCATAATAATACTCCTACTCAACATATATTTGTCGTCTTTCATCGCTATAACACTACCACACATGATAATCTTCCAAGGATTACATAATTGAAAGGAACAACTAGCATCTATAAAAAAGTAGTCTTTCTCCCGCTCGAGAAAGACTACTTTTACTCATTTAACGTTCACACGCAATACCGTCTTTATCCCGGTCACTCTTGGTGTTTAAGTTATACGTCGCAAGGCTCACGTATGCCTTATATTTTGTTGCTTTGTAGACCGGTTTTCCGTTCTTGTCATACCCGGTCCGATTCTTTAGCCCCGCTTTTTTCGCGACGCCGCCTTTGTACGTTTTCTGCATTTCCGTACAGTTCTTAAAGGCTTTTGCCTTCGTCGCCGCCTCACTAGCTGCCGGAACATGGATTAAGGCCAGACTGACGACACCCGCGAGTACAAGCCGACTCCATTTTTTCATAGGGATTCCTCCTTTTTTCAAAAAACAACGATTCGTCTTTTGATTATAAGAGGTCATTTTTGGAAATTGTTTCCTTTTTTTATTTTTACGTCAATGATTTTTAAAATCTGACAATCAACGAATATAGATCGAACTGACGAGGTCACCTTTTAAGATCGATGTCGGGATCTTAAATTCGACGATGCCCATATATCCTGGAGCGATGCTGTACTCATCAAATGACAGAACTAATTCGTGGTCTGCCGTAATATAGAAGTTTTGCTTCGCTGAAATGTGCTTGAACTGTTCGTCCTCCGGTACATCCGGTGTTCCTTCGACGAAGTAGACTTTCCCTTCATCTGCTTTCATTTGCCGACGCATCTCTTCTTTTAGATAATCACTGATCGTCGTGATATATCCGTCATCCTTGAACAAAGACGGTAACGTCAGGACAAGCTGTTGCTTCTTATCAATCGTATCGTACTGGACGCTTTCCGCTGCACTTGCCCGTGTCTCCGTGACGGTTCGCCCAATCGACAACAGGTCATCCGTATCCGTCTTGACATCATAGCGGCTATCGATCGCAAATGCTCCCTCCTGTCGGTTCGTCTCTTGTTTGAACTTTTCATAGAGCGCCTGACCATCCGCGATATACTTTTCATTCAGCTGTTGCTCGAGCGCCTTATCCGGTAACGTCACTTGTGGTGCTTTAATATCAGCCGACTGTTGTGTCTTCGTCTCTTTCCAGTCAATCGTTACGATCTCAGTTAGTTGACCGAGGACTGGTACCTTTGCCATCGCGTCCGCAAACGACGCATTACTATTTAATCCACCAACGAATAACGTGATCGCGGCGGCTGTAATCAATACGGATCGTTTCGTCCGCGAAGGACGCATTCGGCGCTCGACTTGTGCAATCATCTCATCGAGTTCTTTAGGAACCGGTGGTTGTTGGTACGCCTGTTTCAGATCATCAAGTTTGTTCGACATCTAGATCATCTCCATTCAATTTCATTTTTAGTAAGGTCAATCCTTTATACAGCCGGGACTTGGTCGTACTTAAATTCAGCTCCAAAATCGTTGCAACTTCTTTTAAAATCAAGTCCTCGAAATAGTGTAAGATGACGACTTCCCGGTACATGACCGGTAGCTCCTCGAGCGCCTGTCGTAAATCAGAATCGGGGTACGTATCTTCTTTCGTCGCGACGAGTTCGATCAGTCGATCCGTGTCGTAACTGATACTATGCTGATGCTTCCGGATCGCATCAATCGCTGTGCGTGTCAAAATCTGATAGAACCAGGCTTTCATCCGTTCCTCATCTTCGAGTCGGTCGAGTGACTGTAACGCTTTTTGGATACTGTCCTGAATGACATCCAGACTATCCTGTTCATTTTTCATATAACTGTAGGTCAACCAGTAGAGATTCGGTTTGTATTGCTTTAAAAAACGGACGAATGCTTTTTCCCGTTTTCTCATTTGACGAGAGGTCATAGGCCGCGGCTCCTTTTTTCGATATCGTTCTGTGTATACATCATTAAGACGGGCGAGTCGAGAAAAAAGTTGACGACACAACAAAAAAAGGTGACACAAGGTCACCTTTTCATGGAGCAGACTTCATTAAGATAAGGATAATCAACAGAAACGGAACGATGAAAAGTAATGGAATGCCGACAATCGTGATACATCCAATATCAACCTTTCGCTGTTTTCGGCGTTCACGTTTCCCCGTCCGTTCTTCACGTTCATTTACGGGACTCAACATACAACTCACCTTTTCTACTTAATAATGCAAATGTCGTGATGTATCACTCCACATTTTCACCTGAAGTAAAATGAGCGCGATACCGTATAAGACACTCATGTATAACGAAAATTCACCAAACAGGACATTCGTCCAAGCATTTAATCCAAACAATGGAATGACAAAAATAAAATACAGTAAAAACTCAAGACTCGCTAATAGATCAAACCAAAGTGTCTCTGAAAACATTCCTTCGAGCAACCAGACACTATAAATATACAGTGTCGAAATCAGACCGAACCAAAGATACCTCGCGATTAATCGATACATCTTCTCTTCCTTTATGTAAAACAGCGAGCCGACTAAATAGCCGAACCAGATGACTGAAGCAATGCTTTGCCATCCATTTATCGTTCCGTCGGGATGAAGTATAGCGGACCAGCCATTGATGCCAATCATACTAATTAAAATTAACAGAAAGAGCAGTCGATATGGTATGTTCCTTTGACGCATGATATGTTTCCTCCCCAAAGCATAAGTACCTATCTTTTCTTTTACTTAATATTCCATATGATAGGTTTTGTTCCTCTTCCATTTCAATAAATTATTCGTCTCTGTCGTTTAAACCACAACAAGGCAATGGACGTGTCCATTGCCTTGCCTTAGTCATTCCTTCACTTTGAGATTCACATCATCAATCGTTACGTCATGGACAGCGAACGGCGAACCTTCTGCGCGTCCCATCAGGAACTTCAACGCACCTGTATCAGCTTGTCCCATCGTAAAGGTATAGCTGTACGTCTTCGGTGTTGTCGTGATTGGCTCGACTTGACTGAAGTAACGCGTGTACGAAGCATTTTCAATCGTCACTTCGATCGGACGCGGTACAGTCGACGATGCCGTGAAGCTCAATACATATGTTTTGCCTTTCGCGAGTGACAAGTTTCCTTGCTCGAGCAAGACACTCCATGGTTCTTGTCCTTCCGCTCCAATCTTTATGCGTGCTGCTTCATTGACAGCTTCGATAGCGGCTTGCGCATCATAGTGGACGTATGACGACCATGACGTTAATCCGTTTGTGAACGAACCGTTCTTCAGTGGTGACGGATCAACCGGCACCGGTGTCACATCGATCAACTCCACATCATCGAGCGAGATTTTCCCGGCTCGTCCACTGAAGTCAAACACAAGCTGATTGTCGTCTGCCGTTTGTGTAGCCGTGAACGGAATGTCGACAGTCGTTGCTTGTTTCGTCAACGGTACAGTCGTCTGTTTCAATTGCTCTTGTGCTCCAGTGATTTTCACCTGAAGTGATTTCGCTTTTTTCGCACCTGCTGTGAATCGAAGCTGATACGCATGCCCAGCTTCTAGTTGAAGTCCCTTTTGCGTTAAGCGTGCCGTCGTTTTTTGTCCATGTCCTTCATAACGGAAATCACGTGACTCAGGATCAACAGCCCCTGTTGTCCGCTTGTTACCGTTGAAGTGCCAATACGTCAAACGATCCATTGCCCCTTGATCGAACGTCCCGTTGTAGACGAGATTCCCGTCCGGTAGTGCCGGTTTTGTTGCATCTTCATCGATGACGCCGCGCGGAATCTGTTCGACACGGACGTTCCCGATCTGAACACCCGCTTTTTCAAGTCCGAGGTTGAACTCAAGACGCGCTGCGAGATCCGTCTCTGCCGCCATATCGAATGTGAACGTATGCCGTTTGACGCTCGGTGTCAGAGCAATCGACTGTTCATTCGAATATTTCGTGTACCCACGCTCTGCTCCACCGCCGACTTTGACCATCATCTTCCGGTCTGCTGTGCTGCTCGCGTCAAAGCTGACTTGGTAACGTCCACCTTGCGCGAGTGATACGTTTTGAATCAACTGATGGGAGTACGTCTGTGAACCAGGCTGATCAATCGTGACGTCCGCCATCCGTTGCCCCTCTTTTTCAATGATCGCAAGACTTCCTTTGCCACCGAAGTCCGGGAGCGTGACGTAGTTCCAGTACAGCGGATCAAACGACTGATTCCCGGTGATCATCGTGACCGGTTGTTCAAAGGCTGCATCATAGACGAGGTTCCCTTCGATCGGTTGCTTGGCTCCGTCCGGTAGCGTCACGTTTTCGTAGGTCGGCTCGACTGGTTCACGGTACGCTCGATTTTTCAAATCATAGACACGAACGTAATCGACTTCCATCTCAGCCGGGAACTTCGTCGTCGCATCGACTTCTCCGTCGAACCAACCACCGACCGCGAGGTTCATGACAAGATAGAAATTTTGGTCAAACGGTGCCGGATAACTATAGTTCGTTGCCGCGTTCAAGCCTTTACTGTACCAATCGTTTTGTGTTTGATAGAGGTTACCGTCAACGTACCAGCGGAGTTCGCCCGGCTCCCATTCGACCGCGTACGTATGCCATTGATCAATCCGTTGACCGTCTGGGAAGTGATAGTCTTTCCCCGTATATTTATTGTTCGGCCAGTTTTCCCCGTAGTGAATCGTTCCGGCGACTTTATCTGGTTGACTGCCCCAGGCTTCCATGACGTCAATCTCACCTGACGCTGCCCAGGCGCCGTACTTGTCTTGCTCCGGTAACATCCAGAACGCCGGCCAAAGCCCTTTTCCGGTCGGTAGCTTCGCTTTGATTTCATAGCGACCATACGTCTTACTGAACAAGCCTTTCGTCTTCAGCTTCGCTGACGTGTAATCGTATGTACCGAGATCATCCGTCGTCTTTTCCTGCTTCGCCTTGATAACGAGTTTTCCGTCGCGAATAAACGAGTTGTCCTGCTTCGTCGTATAGTATTGTTTTTCGTTATTGCCCCAGCCCGGTGAGACCGGTTGTCCGTTCGCATCCTTGATCCAGTTCCCCGTATCATACGTCCATTTCGTCCGGTCGAGTTGTTTTGCCTGAAACTCATCCGACCAGACGAGCTTCCACTTCGTCTCTTTTTTGTCTGCCTTCGCATCGACTGCTTGACCGCTCAGCAATAAACCAGTCCCGACCGCTAGTGCTACCCATGCCTTCATGTCTGTTTCCTCCTTTTAGTCAAAAAGAGGCAAGGACGAATGCTCGACCTTGCCTCCTTTGTCACGCTTCTTGCGGAATCGTTGCCTTATGTTGCTCGATGACGCCCGCATACCAGTGGGCGCTGTCTTTCCAAATCCGTTCCTGCGTCTCGAAATCGACGTAGAGAATCCCGAAGCGCTTATCGTAGCCGAAGCTCCACTCGAAGTTATCGAGCAGTGACCAGAGATAATAGCCTTGGATGTTCATGCCTTCTTCGTTTAAGTCAGATACCGCTTGGAGATGCTGTTCGACATAATCGATCCGGTTTTGGTCAGCGACGCGACCATCAATCAATTCATCATCGAATGCGGCACCGTTTTCTGTGATGTAGATTGGTAAATCCGTATACTCGGCACGCAAACGACGAATCAAGTCCTTGAATTCGCTCGGTGCGATGTCCCAGCCCATACCTGTTTTGTCGTAATCCGAGTACGCATCCTTCTGCAGGAAATCGTTCGCAGCACTGAATTCGACGAGGTTCCGGCTGTAGAAGTTGATTCCGAAGAAGTCACACGGGACAGAAATCGTCTCCATGTCGCCTTCCTCGATGAACGCGTAAGAATGGACGTATTTCGAGAACAAGTTCATCATGTCGACCGGATACTGACCTTTGAAGACCGGATCGAGGAACCAACGATTCGCGTACCCATCTGCATTGTTCATTGCCAGCTGATCGTTGGCGGAATCCGTCTTCGCATACTTCGGTGCCAAGTTCAAGGTAATGCCGATTGGTGTGACCGATTTGAACTCACCCTTCAACAGTTCGACTGCTTTTCCGTGTGATAACAACAAGTGATGCACGGCACGAACGGCTTCGTTCATATCCGTATGACCTGGTGCATGTTGCCCGAGATGGTAGCTGAGGAACCCTGCACACCACGGTTCATTGTGTGTGATCCACGAGTCGACGATCCCGTCGAGCTCCGCAAAACAAGCACGAGCGAAGTCAAGGAACCAGTCGACCGATGCTCGGTTGACCCAGCCGCCTTCTTCATGTGCCCACAGTGGTAAGTCCCAGTGGTACAGCGTCACGGCTGGCTTGATGCCTTCAGCCCGCAGACGTGTCGCGAGTTTCTTATAGAACGCCATGCCTTCCGGATTGTAGACCCCTTTTTGCGGGAAGATGCGTGGCCAGGCAATCGAGAAGCGGTACGTGTCGACGCCAAGACGTTTGATGTGCTGGATGTCCTCTTCATAACGGTGATAATGGTCACAAGCGACATCACCGTTATGTTTTTCGAAGACTTTTCCGTCCTCATCACAGAAGGCATCCCAGATCGAAGGCGTACGTCCGCCTTCGTTGTGGGCTCCTTCGATTTGATACGACGACGTCGCCGTTCCGAATACGAAGTTCGGTGCAAATTTCATATGTGTAATCTCCTTTAAGCTACTTATTCTTTAACGGCACCTGCCGAGATACTGCTGACGATATATTTCGAGAGGAACAAGAAGGCGATCATGATCGGTACGACGGAAATCGCGATCCCGAGATAGAGCGAGCCTAAGTTCTCTGCGACTTGTGACCCTTTCAAGAAGCCCATCAAGACCGGTAACGTATACTTCTCTGGGGAGAAGAGTAAGACGAGCGGCATGATGTAGTTGTTCCATGAACCGATGAACGTAAAGATCGACATCGTCGCGATCGCCGGCATCATCATCGGCAAAGCGATCGTATGGAAGATCCGGAACTCACTCGCTCCGTCCATCCGTGCTGCCTCGATCAGACTCGGATGCAAGACCGTCTGGACATACTGTCGGACGAAGAAGACCGTGAACGGACTTGCAATCGCCGGAACGATCAAGGGGATATAACTATCGAGCAACCCGAGATTTTTACTTAATTCGTAGAAACCGATCAATCCGAGCTGACCCGGAACCATCATCATGACGAGCATGAAGACGAACATCGCATTCTTCCCTTTGAACTGATAAAAAGCGAATCCGAATGCTGTCAACGCCGAGAAATACCCTGATAGGACGGTAACGAGAACGGCAATGATCAAGCTGTTCTTGAACCCAGACCAGATGTTGACGTATGAACTGAGGGCGGCGTAGTTCTCAGCAAGTGAGTTCCCGGGAATCAACGAGAACCCGGACAAGACTTCTTCGTTCGAGCGCGTTGCGTTGATGATCATCATCAAAAACGGGATGATACAGGCGATCGTTAAGACGACGAGACCAATATAGATGACACTTTTGCCGAACCAGGCTTTCTTTTGTTTCGGTGGTGGCGTCAACTTGAGCGGGCGTTCGGAACGCTCCGGTTGTTCCTCCGTTTGTGGCACGATCCGACGTGCTTCTGCATTTCGTTCCATCGGTCAGGCTCCTTTCGGCGAACGTTCTTTTCGGAACATCCCTTTGAAGACGATGATTGAAAAGACGAGCGTGATGGCAAACAGTCCGTATGCGACAGCAGCGGCGTAGCCATAGTTGTTGTATTTGAAAGCTTGGTTATAGAGATAGAGCACCATCGTGTTCAAGGCACCATCTGGCGCACCGACACCATCCGTAATCAACATCGGGAGGTCGAACAATTGCAGACCACCGATCAACGACGTGATCATGATGTAGAGCAAAATCGGTTTTAAGAGTGGCAACGTGATGCGTGAGAAAATCTGCCAACGTGTTGCCCCGTCAATCAAGGCTGCTTCGAAGTAGTCCTTCGAGATCCCGGATACGCCCGCCATGACGACGATGAACGAGTGACCGAGCCACATCCATGTCAGGATAAGCGAGACGGAAATTTGTGCGGTCACCGGTTGCGTCAACCAGTTGATCGGCTCCGAGATGATTCCGATTTTCATCAACATCATGTTCAGTGAACCATGCTGCCAGTCGAGCAAGATGCCGAACAATAAGGCGACCGAGCTGATCGTGATCAAGTTCGGTAAGTAGAACGTCGCCCGGAAGAAGGCAAGCCCTTTTAATTTCAACTGGAGATCCGAGAACAACAAAGCGAGCAATAAAGCGCCACCGATCTGAAGGATGAAGTTCAGACCCCAAATCTTCAGAGTGTTAAAGAACGCTTCGATGAAGTACGTATCCCCGAGTAACCGCGTATAGTTCGCGAGTCCGACGAGTTGTTCGCCTTCAGCGCCCGTGTAGTTCGTGAAACTGTAATAGAAAGTCAAAGCAACCGGATAGATGCTGAAGATCAAGAAGACGATCCAAAACGGTGCGATGAACAGATACCCATGGCGATCGAGTTTTTTCACAGGTCAAACCCCTTTCTTAAACAAGAAGAGGTGAGGCGAGGATCGCCCCACCTACTCTCCTTATTCCGGTACTTTTACGTCCGGATACGCGTTTTTGACTTTTTTGTAGAACTCAGCAAGTGCTTCGTCTTTTGATTTTTTACCTTGGACGTATTCCATGACCGATGCACCATACAATGTATCGAGCTGCTGGTCATACTTCGTGACGATTCCTGGTGTGATCTTGTCTGCTTGATCAAGGAAGAACTCATAGTTGTTCTGTCCGCCGAGAAACTCATCTTTGAAGTCGGTCTTGATTTTTTCAGTAACTGGTTTGTACGCTAACACGTCACCTGTTTCTTTTGCCCAATCTGTTAAGAACGCTTCGTCTTGCGTCATCATCTTGACGAAATCATACGCAAGCTTTTGTTTCTTCGAATCTTTGTAGACACCTAACCACGTACCACCCCAGAAGTATGGGCTCGGTCCGCTTGTGACCGCCCAGTCACCCGCTGATTTTTTCGCGTTTTCTTTGAGGACACTGTGAAGACCCCATGTCGGGAGAACGTAAGAGAAGACTTCTGTTTCAGTCTCTTTACCGTTTTCTTTGACTTTGACCGGTTTATCCATGCCTGCGAACCATGATGGTGACCATTCTGGTGCAAGTGCTGTGTATTGTTTCGTCCGAAGTTCTTTTGCGTAATCCATGTAATCCTTCTTGTCTTGTGTCAAGACGAGCTCTTGCTTATCGTTGACCCAAGGTTGTGGGTCGTTCCCTTGTGCGAACCAACGGATTGATCCTTCATCCGGGAACATCTTGTAGCCTTTGCTCTTCATTTTTTCAGCGACTTCGAAGACGCCGTCCATCGAGTCCATCATGCCGCCGATTTCTTTTGGATCGTCTGTACCGAGAACTTTTTTCGCGATGCTTCGTTTGTAGTAGACGCCACCTGGTGTCGTTTGCCATGACAGCGCACGCACGTTGCCGTCCTTATCTTTCCCCATGTCATAGACGTACGGAATATAGTCATCTTTGACTTCGCCTGCGTTGAATGGTTTTTCAGAGAGGTTCGCCCAGTAGCCGGCATCAACCCACTGTTTCAAGAACGCGATTTCACCTGTGAAGATATCCGGTGCGCCGACGCCACTTTCAAGAGCTGGTTTCAACTTCGTCGGGTAGTCGGCGATTGGCACGATCGTCAATTCGACTTTGACTCCGTTTTTCTCTTCGAACTTTTTGATAGGCTCTTTTAACTCATCCGTGAACGACCAGATTTTCAAGACTTCTTTCCCGCCGCTCGTCTTTTCTTCGCTGCTACCTGAACATCCAGCAAGAACGCTTGCTGTTAACGCACCGACTGTTAACACGCTAACTAATTGTTTCTTCATCTCATCTCATCCTTTTGTTAAGTATTCCGCTTGTACGTAAGCGGTTTCAATTAATTATTCAAAAATACCGAAAGCGCTTTCGAAAAGGCTTTAAAGAAAATTCCCGAAAGCCCTTTCGGAAAAAGTGATAAAAAATGATTTCGAAATCGCTCTCGCTTTTCCTCACTGACAACGAGCGAGAGCGATTCCGAAACAACCATTGTGTTATTCAGGTACTGGACCTGTCGATTGACGAACCATCAAGTTAACCGGAATGACATCGCGTGTCGTAACCCGTTTTTTGTTGACGATCTGTTCAATCAAGACTGATGCTGCATGTTGACCAATCGTTTCCGTATCTTGTCGGACCGTCGTCAACTTCGGTGTAATGTATTTCGCGACATAGATATCATCGTACCCAACGACTGAGATGTCTTCTGGAATCCGTAACCCGGCTTCATGAATCGCTTCAATCGCACCGATTGCCATTTCATCCCCGGCAACGAAGACCGCTGTCGGTCGTTCAGGTAATGCTAGCAATTCGTTCATTGCCCGCTTGCCTTCTTCCCCGGAAAAGAATCCACCGTTGACGAGATATCCGTCCGGAATCGGCAAATCAAGTTGTTTCATCGCTTGCTGATAGCCTTCAATCCGCGCTCTTCCCGCATCTGTCGACGTATCCCCCGCAATGTGGGCGATCAACCGATGACCGAGTTCGTGCAAATGATTGATGGCGAGTGTGCCACCAGTGATGTTATCCGAGTAGACGACACTACAATCGGCACTGTCCATGTCGACGACGACGATCGGAATCGTACTTTGAATCAACTCTTGGACGTGCTGGTCCATCTGATCGGAGCAGATGACGACGATGCCGTCGACTGCCCGGTGTCGGAAATGCTCGAGGTAACTCATATCACGATTGCGTAAGTTTCGCGATGCGAAGATGAGGTCATACCCTTGTTGTTCTGTTGCTTTTCGGAAACTCTCAATGATCGCGTTGAAGAACGGATGCATCATTCCGACGCCATGTGCTTCCGAGAACATCACACCGATCGTCCACGAACGTTTCGTCGAGAGCGACTGGGCGTGCGCGTTCGGTAAGTATCCCATCTCGGCTGCTGCTTGGACGATTTTTGCTTTCGTCTTTTCGCTAACATCCGAATAATTATTTAAGGCTTTTGAGACCGTTGTAATTGAAAAACCGGTCATCTTCGCTAAATCATAAATTGTTCCCATGCTACTCACTCCATTTCATCGAAAGCGCTTTCGATAAATTTAGTATACGAAGTCTCTCTGGAAGTTGCAACCTATTTTTTTATGAAAAATCAGATAAATTGAAAACGTTATCATTTATACTGGATTCAATACAAAAAGAAATCGATTTTTCTTTTAATACGAACAAATGTTTGGTATACTTAAAAAAACACACTTCGCCTTTTTTAGAGAGGAGCTTTCCCATGCCCATTAATCCGTATCTCGTCTTCAACGGCAACACGCGTGAGGCAATCACGTTCTATGCACAGGTTTTCGGTCAAGAACTACCGGACATCATGGAGTTCGGACCAGGTCCCGGTCCTGACGGTCAGCCCTACCCAGAAGAGATGCAGTCACTTGTTCTACATGCTGAACTGATCGTTCATGGTACCCGCTTAATGTTCTCAGACGCAATGCCACATGATCCGGTCACTATTGGTCAGAATGTTACCTTGGCGCTCCACTTATCTGACGTCGATGTGTTACAGAAGACATTTGATCAACTCGCAAAAGACGGTAACGTCATCATGCCGATCCAAAAGACATTCTGGAGTGAAGCCTACGGAATCGTCGAAGATACGTTTGGTATCCAGTGGCAGGTCAATCATGTAGAGAGTGAAGTGTCGGTGTGACCTTTAAACTCCTCGAGTTCTCGAGGAGTTTATTTTTAATATATCTTAGCCATAGTACACTTTGAAAAAAGGGTTGGAAGGAGCGAATCACATGATATCGATGACGTCGCGACAACAACTCGTTCAAACGATTAACGTACGCGTGCATGATCATTTCATTATCTTATTCGGCTCCGGAGCTACGGGAAACATGACAGATGATAGTGATTTGGATATCGCTTATTTAAGTGACCACACCCTCTCTGCCTACGATCGATTTTTATAAAAGCGGGCGCAAAACCCCTATGCCTTTAGGCTAAGGGATGTATGCCTAACTTCCTTGTGTTTGGATGTATTTTTGAATCATTTGTTTGCTGACATTTCCGATGCTACAGGAGACATCACTCCATTACTTTTCTAAACCTTTGCGAATCAGTTCATACACCGCACCGGCAAAAGAAGAAATATAATTCTCTTTTTGATATTTCTCTATTTTTTCCACTAAATCTTTTGGAAATTTAATCAATTTTGATACGCGCTCCATTTGACATCACCTCTTATTAAGTATATACTCAATATATACTAAAAGGGGGTGAAAATCAAGATGAAAGAACACAAGGCTTACAAATTCAGAATCTACCCCACGAAAGAGCAGAAAATCTTGATTGCGAAGACGATCGGTTGTTCACGATTCGTCTTCAACCACTTCTTAGCGAGGTGGGATGAGACCTACAAAGCGACTGGAAAAGGACTCTCTTACGGTTCTTGTTCCAAAGAAATTCCTATCCTGAAGCAGGAGTTTGACTGGCTGAAAGAAGTCGATAGTACTTCCGTGCAAGCTAGCGTCAAACATCTTACCGATGCCTATGACCGTTTCTTCAAGAAACAGAATGAACGTCCTCGTTTTAAATCAAAGCGAAACCCCGTGCAATCGTACAAGACGAACATCCAAGGCAAGTCTCAACTGCCTGAAGTCTCCATCATCGGGAACAAGCTCAAACTTCCGAAGCTGAAATGGGTTCGTTTCGCCTATTCGAAACAGATCGCAGGACGTATTTTGAACGCTACGATTCGACGTAACGCTTCAGGGAAATATTTCGTCTCCCTGCTCGTCGAGCAGGAGATCCACGAATTGCCGAAGACCGGCTCATCTGTTGGCGTCGACGTCGGACTCAAGAACTTTGCCATCCTGTCGGACGGCACGGTATACAAGAACGACCGTTACTTCCGTTCGCTTGAGAAGAAACTGGCGCGCGAGCAGAGAAAGCTCTCTCGACGTCAGCGCATCGCCTTGGCTAGGAAAGTCAAGTTGTCCGAGGCGAGGAACTACCAGAAGCAGAAGCGGAAGGTCGCCCGCATCCACGAAAAGATTTCAAACAAACGTACCGACTTCCTGCACAAGGTATCGACCGAGATCGTCAAAAACCACGACGTCATCGGGATCGAGACCTTGCAGGTAAAGAACATGCAGAAGAACCGCAAGTTGAGCAAGTCCATCTCCGAGGTTAGCTGGTCGGAGTTCTTCCGCATGCTCGAGTATAAGGCCGACTGGTACGGCAAGACCGTCGTGAAGGTCGGAAAGACCTTTGCCTCGAGCCAGCTCTGTTCGAGTTGCGGCCATCAACACAAAGACGTGAAACATCTTGCCCTACGTGAATGGACATGTCCGAGTTGCGGAGTCCATCATGATCGCGATATGAACGCAGGACTGAACCTCAAGCAAGAAGCAGAACGTATCTTAGCTTCTTCAACCGTCGGGACGACGGGGTTAGCCTGATCATTTTTCGACCGTTAGGTCGGATAACTCAGGAATCCACTACGGCTTTAGCCTAATGGTAGTTCAATGGCGGGTCAATTAGCACGACTCGCTGGTCGTGAAGTTGATCTCGTCGATATAAAACAGATTGCCCCGATTTTGACGATGCAGATCCTCACAGAAGGTTTAGTCATCGACTGCCAAAATCCGAACGAGCTGATACGACAACAAATGCGTGCTTATAGCATGTATGCTGCCTTTTCTGAGGAGAGGGCTCCAATCGTACAGTCAATCAAAGATCAGAGGAGTGCTTTTTAATATGAACGATGTGTTGTTAAATAAGATAGCGACCATTGAACGTTGTTTATTAAGAATACAGGATGTCTATCAGAACAAACCTAGTCATTTAAAGGATGACACCAAACAAGATAGTATCATTTTGAACATCCAGCGCGCATGTGAGGCAAGTATCGCCATCGCCATGCATCTAGTTCGAACACGGAAGCTTGGTCTACCTAAATCGAGTCGTGATGGATTTCAGTTGCTCGAGGAAGGTCAGCTCATCGATGCTTCACTGGCTACTAGTCTCATGAATATGGTCGGATTTCGTAACATTGCAGTACATGACTATCAATCACTAAATCTGGACATTCTTCAAGCGATATTAGATTGTCATCTTAATGATTTTTTGACATTCACTCGAACTGTCATTGAACTAGAGGATTGATTCGCTACGAAGCTTTTTTATAAGTAAAGGCGATTCCGTAAATTGGAATCGCCTTTTGTTTAGCTATCACTTAAAGAGTGAAATGCATAATTGGCTGCATTAACGGCTCCAACTAGTATTGTCTTATGTATATTGAAAATTCTCCATTTCCTCACACCTCTTCATTGTAATGTAGCTAAACAAAATAGAAATAATCTTTCAAACGTTTCTACAGGTTCAAAGCAATTTACAGGAACAGTTGATGATATAAAATATGTCATAGGCGTTGAAAAAGGACATATAGATTAACTTAATTCATGAATGGAAGAAGGAGTGTGCTTTATGGATATCCAAACCTTTATCTTTTTAGAAAATGAACAGGAACATGTGAACATCACAGAACAAGATCGCATTCAAGTATACATTCAGCAAAAAGAGGATTGGTTAGAAGACGGCTCTTTAAATCTAGACGGTACGATTTCGTTTACCCAGAATTAAATCATGCAAGGAGCCAATCACTCAGACGAACCTGCACCATTGTGGCAGTACTATGCAGATGCTTTGAAAAACTGTCTAGAGGATGACTCCGCTACATTTTATTATCTGAATACACCTATCGAAGTGTGCTTAAAAAAGGTAGGTAAATATCGATTATCATTAATTATTGATCAAGAAGAAGCTATCTATAATACATTAGATTTCATTCAAGCTTTTAAACAATCAGCTCTATCTTTTCTTCAGCTAATTGAATTTACTTCTAAAATGAATTACTAGGAATAAATTAAAAATTCAAAAATTTTACATTTAAATGCATTAAATTCATTTAATTTATTGTATTTATCCTTTTCTTCCAAACCTGATATTTGCAGATTTCATAGTTTTTATATTCATTACAAACCCTTATAATCCAACAATTTTTTAGACATTAATGATAGGTTGGTTTTAGAAAGACAGGAAACCTGATAAGTTAACCTGATAAAAATTAATGAAATTTTATCAGCCCCCATTAAAAAAAATGATTTAATATATATTTTCAAAATGGTTGAAGCAAAATATTTACCTAAAAAATTTTATTTCCTCATTTTTATTACGAAATTAATTTAAATAAAATTACCTGAAATAAAAATCTCAGCTTCATTATTTTATATTTCCTTACTTAATAGACCATTTTAATTTTTTATTATAATTCCTTCTGTATTTCTTATAAATCATTCTATCGGTTTATAATTCCGTAAGAGTTTGTTTATCTATCTTTCTACCTCTTTATAATCCTGCACAGTTCTCTTATAAATCATTCTATCGGTTTATAATTTCGTAAGAGTTTGTTTATCTATCTTTCTACCTCTTTATAATCCTGCACAGTTCTCTTATAAATCATTCTAACGGTTTATAATTTCGTAAGAGTTTGTTTATCTATCTTTCTACCTCTTTATAATCCTGCACAGTTCTCTTATAAATCATTCTATCGGTTTATAATTTCGTAAGAGTTTGTTTATCTATCTTTCTACCTCTTTATAATCCTGCACAGTTCTCTTATAAATCATTCTATCGGTTTATAAAATTGATTAAGGATTAGCTTTTAGATCGAAAGTATTCGTTAATTCTGTAATTGACGATATCTTTTATGATTCTATAAAGTTCTCTACTTTTTATATTTAATCTCATTAACAAAAACTCACCAGAGAATGTTAATATTCCGCCCATTCTCGGAAACGGCATCTTTTTCAATAAACTTTCTACTTTTACTGTGTCAAATAGTCCTTTTAACTCCGCCGTTTGCGTATCCTTCAACTCCCGATACTTTTCCGCATGCAAATACTCATAAAAGAACGGCGCGACTTCTCCAACCGTAATTGGCTCCATCCATCGTTCTTCTCCCCGCTCAAGCATTGCTAACAGAACGACCATCTTATAACTCCGATTCATGATCGTCTTTTCGACTTGTTCAATCAATTCACGATTTGCGTCGTACGCTTCGACCTCTTCGTCCGATAGTTCCTGATGCTCCTTCAAGAACCCAACGTAAGAACCCCAATCTTGTTTATAGCCTTGTGGAACTGCCGCATATTCTCCGATTTCAACATAGGATGGTCGATGACCAAGTTCGTATTTGATTCGCTCGTATTGCTCAATCAATCGTAACTTCCGCTGACTTGGTTGCCTGAGTCGATGAATCAATTCCAGTGCCCGCGTATCGAACTCAATCACACAGCCGGGTGGTGGCGTAATCGGTTCTGTCTGCCCTCGCTTGAACGATTCTTTCATTGTTCCAAGTAGTTTCAGTTTCGTTTCGACGTTACGGTAATTCCCAATTAAGTCAATGATGACGCAATGCGATTTGTCTTGCGCTAAGCGTAGTCCGCGTCCGATTTGCTGCGTATAAATGGCGACAGATTCCGTCGGACGACAGAACAGCAGTGTATCCACTTTCGGAATATCGACACCTTCGTTGAATAAATCGATCGTAAAAAGAACTTCAATCTCGCCTTGCTCGAATGCTTGCATATATTGCGCGCGATTTATCGTCTGTCCTGTCAGTGCAAATGCCTTCGTTCCTTTATCTCGAAATACTTGCGCTAGATATTCCGCCTGCTTAATCGACGAACAAAAGCCAATTGTCTTCGTTTGATGATGTTTCTCCCATGAATGATAGATATTATCCGCGACTTCACGATCGAGTTGCCGATGCTCGAGCTGCGACGCATCATACGTTCGACCAATTCTTCGAATCTGGGAATAGTCGATCGTGTCATGAATACCGTAATAATGAAACGGCGTCAAAAATCCTTCAGCAATCGCTGCCGTGAAGTGCATCTGGAAAGCAACGTTATGGTGACAGATCGCATAGACATCGGCTCCATCCATCCGGTCTGGTGTCGCCGTCAGACCGAGCAGGAAACGGGGCGTGAAATGATTGATGATCTTCCGATAACTCGTCGCTGCCGCGTGATGGAACTCGTCGACGATGATGAGATCAAACTGGTCAGTTGAAAAACGGTTCAAATGACGCTTTTGCGCCAACGTCTGGACGGAAGCGAAGACGATCTCCGTCGTCTCTGTGACGGTCCGGTCACTGCCGATGTAGAAACCAGTCTGCCACGCCGGATTGACTTTTTGAAACGAACGCTCTGCTTGCAGTAATAGTTCTTTTTGATGTGCCAGGAACAGGACTCGTGTAAAGTCTCCCGCAAAGAACGCACTCAGGTAGGTCTTCCCTAGTCCAGTCGCAAGCACTGCCAACGCCCGTGTCCGTCCTTCTTCCATCGTTTCCCGTAACGCTTGGAGCGCTTCTTCCTGCACCCGGTGCGGCAGGATTTCTGGCGCAACGACGACCGTTCCTTCGTCATACTCGACTTCTGGTTCCGCGACATACTGACGTGCCGCGTACTCTTGACGATAAGCATCTAAGACAACCGGATTCAGTTCTTCTGCCGATTCGCTGAGGTAAAGATCCATGAAGGCATCAATCGCATCATCAAGGATCTGTGGAGCGACAGCTTGTGGTAGATGGACGTTCCATTCGATTCCAGACCGAAGTGCACTGTTCGAGATGTTCGACGAACCGACGATTGATAAGCCAGTCTCTGCGTTTCGAAACAGATACGCTTTCGGATGGAAAGAGCGTCCACCAGACCGATAAAAGCGAACTGACAACCCATCAAGCGCAAGCAACTGTGCCAATGCTTCTGGGTCAGTGATATGTAGATAGTCGCCAATCAACAGACGAATCTCGGCTCCTCGTTGCAACGCACGACGAAACGCCGGGACGAGTAAAGCGACGCCTGACTTCTGAGCAAACGCTGCGACGATATAGACTTCCTCTGCCTGATCAATGGCTTCGATAAGTGAGTCATATAAGTGATGCGTCGTCAGCTTCGCTTCCGGGATCAATCCTCGACCTCGATCAGGTAGAGGCGTTCTTCAAATCCACCGCGTTGTTGCTGTTTCTTCGCTCGGACGGCTTCCAGTTCCTCGACTGTCACGCCATGTATCTTCGCTAACGCTTGGATGAGCTCCAGTAAATCAGCTAACTCCTCGACAGCGTCTGTGTCCGTCGTCGCTTCCTCGTATTCAGCCAGTTCTTCATGTAATTTCTTTTTCGCTTCCACTAGGAATTCATTTTCGTCCAACGTGCGGAACGTCGCTTTTTTCCCGTTTTGGTCGATGATGTTTGGAATCGTGTCTCGAACTAATTTATGATAAAGTGGCATATCAATTCACTCCTTTGAAGGGTTGAGGGATATCCGAGTCGAATCACTCGGTGTCGTACATATGTATTTTATAAGAGGAGGTTCTTTTCATGTCTACATTCAAACAGATCGACACAACGAACGCCCCTGCTGCGATTGGTCCTTACTCGCAAGGCTTTATCGCAAACGGAACACTCTATGCTTCCGGGCAAATCCCGATCGACCCGGCAACAGGCGAACTTGTTCCAGGCGGAATCACGGAGCAGACGGAACAAGTCATGCGAAACGTCGATGCCATCCTGAAAGAGGCAGGACTGACACCCGACCGCGTCGTCAAGACGACATGCTACTTAACGAGCATGGAACACTTCGCTTCTTTTAATACGATCTACTCCGATTACTTCGCACCGCACGATCACTTCCCAGCTCGGTCTTGTATCGCTGTGAAGGAACTACCAAAAGGTGCCTTGGTCGAAGTCGAGATTTTAGGACTCCTCTAATCACACATCACGCATTTTGCGTGGTGTTTTTATTTGTAAATCCTTGTAGTGTCTTCTCTATTCAAAACCTAAAAAATAGAAATTTCAAAATTATTTTAATATAAATAAATTATGGTATTAATTTGGGTTTTATGATAGATTACTATTAATTCTTACTTATTTTATATTAAAATTTGTTATTTATTAAAAAGTATAGCATTTTTTCCATTTTAATAAGTGTAGGAAATACATAGCAATTCTTATTGAATTCGAAGGGATCGGTTTATCAGTATGAAAAAGCTTCTTAAATTGGTACTTGGTTTGATCATCGCAATCGTCATTCTTATCGTTGCAATGGTCGCATGTACATCATTCTTCGCAAACGAAGTAGACAAAGAGCTCAAAAAAGGAGGAGAAGTCACTGCAGTCGATTCAAAACAGGCTAAAGGCGATAAACAAAAAAATACACCTAAGCATTTTGCATTCGGCGATACGATCAAAGTCGGTGATGTACAGCTCACGATTTCAAAAGCTCAAAACCAGTCTCCTGCTCAATACAGCGAATCAAAAAATGGAAATGTCGTTGTATTTGATGTAACAGCAATCAATAAAGGCGATGATTCTGCTTTCATCGATGATACGGAATTCAACCTCTATATTAATGATGAACAAGTCGATTCTTATTTCGGAGATGACATGGCAATCAGTGGTGATTTAAACAAAGGTAAGACGTTAAAAGGTAAACTCTTTTACGATGCACCAAAAGGTCAGTCCCTCGAACTTATCTACAAACCTTCTTTCTCATGGAACGATAACGAAGTCGTCTTTAAAGGTAAAAATTAATGAGTAAGCGCTCCTAGTTTTAAGGAGCGCTTTTACTTTGTTTTGCTCGTCGTTGAATCGCATGCATCACGATTGGTATTTGTACAACCAGATTCAAGATACTTACTCCGATCACTAGTTGACTGACCGTCAATGGATTGAAGTACCCTTCGCCATATCCTCTCCCTACGCTGAGCGCGATCCCGTATGAAATCGCAAACGAAACTAGATTGCCGATGACGATATATTTCGGTTTCCCACTCCGCGCAAGTGAATACGATAGAGCACCGAGTCCAAACAAAAATAAGGCATAGCCTAGAAGTGAACCTTCTTTCCAATCAAAATAGGGTCCAAACCAAGCAAAGGGAATCACATACAACCATGTTCGTTTCATCGCTGCCCCTCCTGACTCGCTTGTGATGTGAAAAAACGATACAACGCGTCACGGATGTTTCTCCATCCAGGTGGATAGACATTTGACTTACTGATACAGATGATTTGTTTATTCGTCGTTACTTCAAGCGTCCAATCCGTCCCGTCTAGCATCTCATGCACTGACTCAGGATACGTCTCCCACGCTACTAGATCATACTTCTTCATCCACATATCCATGAACGCTAGATCGTCTTGTGTCAGTATACGTTCTCCGGATGCCGTCAATCGATTTTCTTCATCTTCTGCTCGAATTGTTTGACTTGCACGGTTCCACCAAAACGTCTGTCCTATTCCCCTTCCGGACTCGCGGTAATAGATCCGTTTTACTGTCTCCATCATAATCATCCCCTAAATTTGATGTTCCCAGTATACTCCATTTATTATTTTTAACCTGTTTCATTTTTTACTATGGTTCTGCTGATTTCTGTTGCTGTGAAACATTTTTCTCCTTCTATCAGTAAATGTAGTGAAAGGAGATGTTTCACATGCATGTATCCATTCAACAAGCCGGTTATGACGTAGGTCAGCCCGTCTTACAAGAGATTGCGTTTGCTTTACAGCCTGGATCCATCACCGGTTTGATTGGTACAAACGGTGCAGGAAAAAGTACGACGATTCAAGCGATGTTCGGTACGCTGCCTTGGGTCGAAGGAGAGATCGATTTACCGGTCTCACTCGCCTATATTCCGGAGCTGCCGACCTATTACGAATATTTGACACTCGCCGAGCACCTTGAGTTGGTCGCCTCGCTCCACGAGACGGATCATGCCTATACGGAACGACTCTTAAAGACGTTCGAACTGCATGCTGTCACAAGTGACTATGTCTCTTCTTTCTCTAAAGGAATGAAACAGAAAGTAATGCTCGTCTGTGCCTTGATGCAACGCGCAGACTGCCTGATCATCGATGAACCGTTCGTCGGTCTTGACGCGGTCGCGACGATTCGATTATTACATTTACTCGAAGCAGAACGGACGCGTGGCGTGGCGATTCTGCTCGTCACCCACGTCCTTGATTCCGCGGAACGTCTTTGTGACGACTTCGTCTGGATTGATCAGGGGCGCATCAAACATCAAGGAACACTCGCTCAAATCGGTGAAGCCTCTGGTCAGCCTGGTGCCCGCTTGTTCGACATCATGGAAGCGATGGTGCTCGAGCATGATTGAAACCTTTTTGAAGCAACGGATCCGTCGACGGCATACGGAACAGCGTCGCTTCTTTCGAGAAATTTTCGATTGGACGATTTTGCTCTATCTCGTCATTCCAGTCGGTCTGTTCATCATCTATGAAACGATCCAGATTTTAAACGGTCAAGCGGACTGGGTTCAAACAGTTCCGGTCGCTTGGATTTTACTCGGTTGGATTCTGTATGGATTCCTGCCCGCCTTTTACGCCTGGTTCGAACCCGCAGATCGTCTCTTCTTCAAACCGGTTCCTGGAGCAATCGTTCGAATGAAGTGGTATTCCGTTCGGTATCACTTCATGCGGATTTTTCTATTGACTGCCGGATTACATCTACTCTGTTTTCCGTTACATAGCACCCGGTTTGACCAATCTAGTATCACAGTACTGCTGATTAGTCTTGCGCTCTCTTTGCTCCAACCGTTCTTTAGCTTCTGGACGTACCGGTTATCCGGACAACGGTTCTTGCGAAAATGGAGCGGTCACCTCGTCCTAGCAACCGGACGTATCACTCTGTTGCTCCTGCTTTGGCTGCAACCGCATCCTGTCCTCTTCGTTGTTGCACTGGGTGTGTTACTATTCGGATCTCTTCATGTCCGGCACTGGTCACGGCGTGAGGACGGATTAACGGAGGACATTCTGTTGTCGATGAAACGACAGTCGAGTTTATCGACGACCGTCCTTGAATTGAACGGTGCCTTACCAAAACCGTCGCATCGAAAGCGTCCGTTCCTTCATCTGCGATTATTCAAGCAGACGCATCAGCAACTCCCGCTGATCACGTATCTGCGAGATCCGAGTAAACGTCGTTTCTTACTCCAGCTGTTTGCTGCGATGAACTATGGCCTTCTCGTCTTACCATGGATTGGACGTGGTCTTGTCATCGCCTTCGTTCTGTTCGTCCTGTATCAAGAAGTAAAACAACACGCCCTGTGGTTTAGAAAGCAGCGCTTCTTTCGGCTCGTTGACTCTCGTATTACAGCTTCTACGGAAAATAAAGTCATTTAAAAGATATGGAAATCCAATATCTCTTCTCGTGTTCCTTTCGTACACTAAAGGTAATCTAAAACGAACGGAGTGGATGCGTATGAAGTGGGGTCTGTATCCGAAAATGTTACTTGCTTTCCTCGGTCTTGCAATCGTACCGATCGTCTTGATCGGCTCGTTTTTGTATATTGAAACGAAGAATGCCTTAACGGACGAAGCTTACGCGAAACTTGAGGCGATTCGTGATGCTAAAAAAGCGACTGTCACGCAACATATCGATGAGAAATTTTTGAACCTCGAAGCATTAGCAGAGAACGAACAAGTCCAGCAAGCTTTCGCTCCCTTAACGAAACAGTTTGCGGACGGTGGACTGGCGAACGACGCCTACCAACAAGAAGCCAAAAAATTCGATACCTACTTCAATCAATACATCGAGCAGTCCGGCTTCTATGATGTCTTCTTCATTGATCCGGACGGAAATGTCGTCTATACGGCGTTCAAAGAACCGGATCTCGGTCAGAATGTCGTCACCGGTGATCTCAAATCGTCAGGGCTCGGAAAAGCGTATCAGGACGCCTTAACAAAACAAACAGGCGTCATTGCTGATTATGCGTACTACGAACCGTCAAAAGCTCCTGCTGCTTTCTTTGCGATTCCCTATGTCGACCCAAAGACGAACAAACCACGTGGAGTTCTTGCGCTTCAGCTCGCCGGTGATCGAATCAATCAGATCATGAAAACAACGGCTGGACTCGGCAAAACCGGTGAATCGTATCTTGTTGGTGCCGATCAACGCTTACGCTCTGATTTCCGAGCGACAAAACAGACGGAAGTCGGCGAAAAACGGGTCCAGTCGACGCCAGTCAAACAAGTCGTTGCCGGTCAGACGAAAACGACAGAAACAACGGACACCGATGGTCATGAAGTCGTGACGTCCTTCACACCACTAAAAATCGCTGGTCTCAACTGGGGACTGATCACAGAAGTCCATACGGAAGAAGTGTTTGCTTCTTTATCTGATTTCGTACAAAAGCTATTGATTGCGTTAGTGGCGTTAATTGCTTTGGTAGCACTTGCTGCGATCCTCTTCACACGCACGCTCGTCCGACCAATTCGCGCGTTACTGCATAGTGCGGGCGCGATTGCCGAACACGATTTATCACAACCGGTCGTTGCGACGTCACGTGATGAGATTGGACAGCTCTCCCGTTTATTCGAGACAATGCGCCTCTCTTTAATCAATTTGGTACAGCGAGTCGATGCAATGTCACGGACGATTGATGACTCTCTCGCTGAGCTCGTCGTTGAAGCCGAAGAGACCGGACACGGAACAAAAGAGATGGCAACAGCAATGACTGGAATTGCCGCAACCGCCCAGCAACAGTCTGGCGCGTTTGATGGGCATACAGCGTCCTTACAATCCTTGACGGCAACAATCGAGCAGAACGCGCAAACGTCGGCTCTCGTCGTCGATAGCGCTAGTCGTTCAGAAAATCTTGCAACGACCGGACGTTCGGATCTCCATGCCGTTACGGAACAGATGCAATCGATTCAAAATGCGATTGATGAGGCTGCCGATAAATCACGTCGCGTCCAAATCGCTTCCGAGAATATCTTAGAGATCATCAGCATCATCGAATCGATCGCTAACGAAACGAATCTTCTCTCATTAAACGCTTCGATCGAAGCCGCACGTGCCGGGGAACAAGGCAAAGGATTCGTTGTCGTCGCACGCGAGATTCAGAATCTTGCCAACCAATCGAAACAGTCAATGGTTCGCGTCCAGGAAACAATCGATTCGATCCAACTGGAGACAAAACAACTCGAAGACGCCATGGCACGCGGAACCGTTGCCGTTCAAGACGGTGTCGTTCGCGTCACGGAAGCGACGCAATCGTTTGATTCGATCGTCACCCAGTCAAAAGGTGTCACTGTTGATATGGCCGCCCTTTCGGAAACGAACCGGGATGTCTTATCGACCGCTTCCCACCTCGTCGCACAAGCCGAACAGCTGCGTGCCGGAATCATCGCCAGCGCTCAAGACAACCAACATGCATCCGAGCAATCACTCGCTTTCAGCGAACGAATGGATGTCGTCCATACGCTGACGGAAGAGATTTATACGCTCTCCCGTGAGTTGCACGAGACGATCAACCGCTATACACTGGATTAAACTTGAAAGGAGACATGCCTCATGCCGACTCACTTATTCCTCTTTGGAGGCGGTCCTCCTTTTACACCGAACTTACGAACACGATTTGCTACATTAACGAACGGTGGACCGGTCGCGATTCTATACATTCCGCGGATCGGTAAGGACTGGACGCGTTACGCCTCGATCTATACGAAGCAGTTACAGGAAGATGGCATTTCGTCTTTCGTCCATCTGCCACTATCTGACGCACCAACAGACGGACAACTCGCGCAACTGAAACAGTGTCAAGGCATCATCATCTCCGGTGGCGAGACCGAATTGTATCAGCAATACTTGGTCGGTACACCGATCGGTGACATCATTCAGTCGCGTTTCGCAGATGGTGTTCCGGTCGTCGGTTTTTCAGCTGGTGCCCTCGTTTCGCCCGAACGGTGTATCATTCCGGAGATCGACCAACGCGACAATCGACGTCTTCGCTTGCCTGGTCTTGCCTTACTGAACGACGCGGTCGTCTGTGTCCATTACGAGACGTGGGGCGAAGCTGCCCATCTCGTGCAATCGTTTACGGAAGAAAGTGCAGACCGTGCTTTCGGACTTGCTGACGAAAGCGGGATCTATTTATGCGATCAGCAGCTCGTCGAAACAGAAGGAACCGATCCCGTCGTATTGTCGCGGAGTCCCGTCAGATGACAGCGATCGTTCCTGCCGTCAAAGGCATCATCATTCACGAGCAACGTCTCCTGATCGTCCGCCGGGCTGCTGCTGACTTCGGCGGTGGGACGTGGGAATGCCCGGGTGGCAAGATCGACTTCCATGAACTGCCAGTCGATAGTCTCGTTCGCGAGATAAAAGAAGAGACACAGTTGACGGTTACCCCGGAGCGTCTGCTCTATGCCTCGAGCTTCCTGACGCATCCCGATCGGCAAATCGTTCTCTTGATGTACATCTGTTCGACGCATCAGACGGACGTTCAGTTATCCGCGGAACACGACGCTTATCTCTGGGCGGACGAAACAATGATTCGTCAGTTGATCGCGCCGAATATCTTAGCTGATTTTGAACGACATGATGTATTTTCGTTACTGCATCGCTAAACACAACTGCCCCGCCTGACCAGTTGGTCGAGCGGGGCAATTTTTATTTACAGTAAAGGATCTCGGTAACAGACGACGCGATTCCGACCGGTTTGTTTGGCTTCATACAATGCTAAGTCGGCTTTCTGGACGGTCTCAAATACAGTCGATGCTTGATCGGATGAAGCGGCACCTAGCGATAACGTGACATGAAAAACGGGGTGCTCCTTATAAACGAAGTGTTGATCGGCGCAGGCAGATCGAATCCGTTCCCCCAGTCGTTCCGCTTGTCGAAGTGGTACGTCCGGCAACAGTAAGACAAACTCTTCACCACCGTACCGACCGACGACGCCCTGTTCTGGACAATACGATTGCAAGAGATGGCTGAGTTGTCGTAAAACGACGTCACCCCCTTCGTGTCCGTATGTATCATTGATTGATTTAAAATGATCGAGATCGAGAATGAGGACGGAGAAGACTGTTCCGTTCTGAGCGTACTCGGCTAACGTTTCATCTAGCTTCCGGCGGTTTCCCAGTTGCGTCAGCCCATCCGTTAAAGCCAGTTCCTGTTGTGTGTGGACGAACAAAAAGTGCTTCCTTAATTCCTGTAAGAAACGATAGGTGACGTAGCCACCAATCATGATGACGATGATATAGACGAGCGCAATCTCTAAAAACCGCTCGAACGTGTTCGTTAATAAATAGAGCGCCGGTAAGCTGTATGCGATCCCTGTTCCAAGCAACACGAGATAATCCTTCATCCGTTGAGCAGCGAACCGTCGATAAATCGTCGCTGTCACGAGTAACGCGACACAGATCAAGGTTGTCAGAATCAGTCCTTGGTATTCGCCAGCTGGTGTCACCGCAAATCGGGCGCCGATGATGAACAGCATCGTGATGCTACCGCTGACTAATCCGCCGTAAAAGTACGCCGTGACGAGCGCAACGAGACGCAAATCAATCTTTGCAACGTCATAGGAAATACTGTTAAAGATCAACAGGGCACCAATCACACCGGCGATACAACCGATCGCGAGTCGGACTTGTAAGGAAGAGTTAGGCGAGATGCGCTCGATCCGTCTTAGCGGTAAAAACGCAAACAGCAATGTCGCAATCAACAGTGAGAAGTTCAACAACAATGAATTAAGCAACGTAAGCACGACGACATCCTCCTCATTCCATTTCAGATGTTTACTCTATTCCCTCCAAATTACACATTCCCCTCTTTTTCCAAGGTTTTCAAACAAGAGGAGAGGGAATCAAACAAATATGTCTATCGTCTACATCATTAAGGGGGAATCTTTCATGGACCGTCAAGCTGAAAAACGAAAAAGTAAGATGCCATTCTTCATTATTCTCGTCATCGCTATCTTCGTCATCGTTGCTGCTGCGTTGATCATTTACGTCACATCCGAACCAAAAGAAGAGACACAAGCACTTATGACACACCTTGCGACTGTCTTACCGATTTACGTGAACTAGATTCACAAGACCTTTACACAAGCCGTACAACACCTTCATACATGTTGCGCCCCCTCCTTCCGATAGGTACACGGGAGGAGATGTTTTTTATGCTTATGAAAAAACGACTATTAGCACAACAACTAAATGGATGGCTGATTCCGATCGTTGCCATCGGACTAATTGTGATCAGCGGTCTAAGCGTTTACGCATCGTATCAACAATCCGTCGCAGCAACTGAGGAACGGCTGATGCGTGAGTTAACCATGTTCGACGCGAATGTCCGGGCAACGTTTCTTGCGTATCCGGATGACACCACAGACCGCTCGCGTGCCATCAAACGATTGCAACAGCAACAGCGAACCGACTTATCACTTGACGACTACACGGTTCGCTTTCAAAGCCTGAACACGAGTGAGGCGTTCCGACCGTTGACACTCGAACCGGCAAAACGAAAACAACTACAACAGCACTTAAAAACAGCCCGTACATATGCTTTTTCGAATCAAGACCAGTTTCTTGTCGCAATGACGATTCCGGAACTCGATGACGTCATCTTGCTGACGACTGATCGCGATAAATTAATCGCCCCTGCTCAAGATTTAGCTTGGACACTTGTCTGGGTCAGTTTGATTACGCTTGTCAGTATCAGCCTCTTGATTCGCTCACGAATTAGAAGACAACTCGCCCCGTTATCGAAACTCTCCTTACAGATTGAAGAAGCGCATGCGAAGCGATCGTATCGTCCATTAACACTCAAGACGACGACCTTTGAGTTACAACAGCTGACGTTTCAATACAATCAGTTGATGCAACAGATCGGAGATTTAACGGCTGAGATGCAACAAGCGAGTCAGGAGCTCGAATCCGTCCAGCCCCACTTTTCCTCACGCTTATCCGCGATGGATCAATCGGTCCAGGCCGTCGATGAAGTCGCCGGTTCTTTACTTGCGCAATCGTCGCAAATGGATCAGACAATCGTCGCCTCGACACGTTTGACCGCTCAAGGGCACGATGCGTTAAGTGAGATGCAAACGACACTTCTCAACAGCCAACATGCCGTAACCCGTTTTCAACAGACTGTTCAGACGAATCACACGACACTTGAGACCTTACAAGAGGAAAGCCAGTTACTGAAGGAACAATCCGCGGCGACAGAGCAGATTTTGCAACAGACCTCACATCTACAGCAGCAAATGGAGACCTCAATCTCACACATCCAACGTGTCGCTGAAGAGACGCGCCGCTTGTCACTGAACGCGCTGATTGAGGCAACCCGTGCCGGAGAAGCCGGTCGTGGCTTCACCGTCGTTGCCAAGGAAGTCGAAAAACTCGCAATCGATATCCGAATGAGTACAGATCATATCCGGCAGGTCAATCAGACCTGGACGACAGGACTCAATCAAGTCGAACAAGCCCTCTCGCAGATGACGGAACGTTTTCTCTCAACATCGCAACAGCTCGAGACGGCAACGGCACACTTGCAACAGATGCTGACTGAAGCGACGACGATCGAAACGACACTGGGTACCGTGGAACACCAACGTCAAATCGTCGCAGATGTTCAGTCGAACATGCAGGAACATCTGCAGTCCGTTCAGCAGTTGATGTCGGAGCTCTCTTCTTACAGCCAAGTCCTCGGTGATCAAATGCAACACCACGTCAACCAGCAGACGGAACTGAAGACACATAGTGCGGTACTCGAGTCACGCATCAGTTCGTTGCAACAGACCGTTCGCTCGAGTGAATCGCCATCTTAACAAAAGGAGCGCCTCCCATCTCTGGTAAGCGCTCCTTTCCTCTGTTCTCAGCCGATATAACGTGCTTCCTTTTTATCGATGATATTTCGAATCCGGTTCTCCGTCACCTGATACTGCTCTGCCAGCTGACGAATCGTCTTCCCTTTTTCATACTGCGCGCGAATCGTTCGAATCTGAAACGATGACAGCGTCACATGTTGACCTAACAAGAGATCAAACTCGCCCAGCAGTTCAGTATACTGTTGATCGATCGAAGGCAGGACGTCTAAGTTCGATAACTGATCGTCAGCCCGTTTGCCGTTGCGCCGGACGAGTTTCGCTTCCGTGACGTCAGCCGTTAGAAAAGCTTGTGCAACGAGTACACCGACCTGGACGCGTTCTCCTCGACCACGTTGATAAAGCGTGACTTTCCGGTATCCTTCCCGATTGAGTCGCGGACGGAGCAAGACACCTTTTCGTCGTTGCTGGACACCGCGACACGTCACAATCGTTCGGTCGAGCGATCTTACGCGACCTAGCGATGAGACTTCATATATACCTACATAGCCGATGACGGCTTTCCATTGTTCTTGCATGGTTGTCCTCCTTCAGACAAGGACACGACGGGACTTCATACTTGAATTATATCAAATTACGAACAAACGTTCTAGTGATGTCACTCGTCGGAATGTGCTATTATTAGCAGAAAAAGGAAATGAGGTTCGTCTATGAAATTTGTCTTGTTACTCGGTCCCCAAGCGGTCGGAAAGATGACGATCGGTCAGGAAATCGAACGATTGACGGAGATGAAAGTCTTTCATAACCACCAGACGATCGACCTGTTATTGCCTTATTTTGATTTCTCTGAACCCGCACATCACCGCTTAAAGGATACGATCCGGCGCGAGATGTTCAAGGAAATGGCGAACAGTTCGCTCGAAGGTGTCCTGTTTACATTCCTCTGTCTATTCGGCGTCGAAGGTGGTGGTCTCGAGTTCATTGAAGAGACAGTCGAATTATTCGAACAAGCGGGTGCTGACGTCTATATCGTTGAACTCGATGCGCCGGTCGCAACACGCCTGCACCGGAACACGACCGAAAACCGATTGACGCACAAAGTAACGAAGCGTGATCTCGCTGCTTCTGAACAGGACTTACGCGAGACGGCGGACGGATACCGGACATGTTCGCTTCCAGGTGAACTACCGGACGTCAACTACCTCTTCCTCGATACGGAACAGTTAAGCGCGCGTGAGAGCGCTGAAGCGATTTGCGACCATTTCAACTGGTCCAAAACAACGGTCTAATCATAAACGAGCCCCGTCCTGCTCAAGCAGGCGGGGCTTTAATGATAGAGTTTGCGTTCATATCGATTCGCCTGCAACTGAAATCCGTTCCGACGCCAGACCGCCGCACTGCCCGCTTCGCCGTAAACATACGTCAGTAATAACGTCCGTGCGAGATACGACAAAATCGACGTCAACGCTTCTGTAATGTATCCGTGCTGATCATCCTCATCCGTCGTCGTGTAACGTAAGGTTCCGGTCGATCCATTCCATGTGAAGGTAATCGTCCCTACGATCGTTTTCTCACGCAACGCATGCAACGTCCATTTACAACCCGATTCTTCATCCGTTGCTTCGACAAACAATCGTGACGTCGTAAAATCCGGATGTCGTCCTTTCATTCAGCTCTCCTCCTCGACCTCAAACGTTGCTGTCGCGTAAACCTCTCCGTTAATTAAAATCGTTAATGTATGTGTACCAGGATAATGGACACGCGTCGTCATGTTCCGAAACGATTGGCGTCGTTCAACTTGTAAGACACCTTTGACTTCCCGCTCCCGCAGTTGAAACACCTTCCGACTCGTTCCACGTTGTTTGACGTAATCGATCGCGTATTCAAGACGCAGACGTTGCTCGACGGAACTGTTTACTTGAAACGAAAACTGTAACTCTTGACCAATCGTCACTGGTGAGACGACCAAGTCCGTCACCGCGACCTCACCTTGCGTGACGTGTCCGAACAACTGTAACACTTCTGGATTTCCGCGCTTCAGTAACGTCCGCGAAGCATGGCGTAAAATCCAGTCTGTATTCGGATCTGTTCCTAAGTGACGTTCGATTCGCTCGATCAGGTATTCCGGATGTGTCTTTGAAATATCGTTCAAGTGATTGGCGACACTTTTTCGGACGTAAAGTGACGGATCCTGTAGTAAGGCGTCAAGAATCGGTAACGCCGGACGCGGATCAGCAATCAAACGCGGAATCGCTTGTCCCCACGGCAGACGCGGGCGTGTTCCTTCAGACGCTAAGCGCCGGACGTGTTCATCGTCTGATGTTGTCCATTTGAGTGCCTGGTCGAGATATCGTTCCTGATCGACAAGTAGAAAACGCCGAACGGCGAACTCCGACGTCGAATGTTGCGTCAACTTGGCAAGTATCTCTATCGCAAGCGTCCAGTCAGAAAGGTCTGCCGTTCGTTCGACATACTCTGGAAAAACAATTCCCGGTAGCCCAGTAAACTGCGGTGCGAGTCGCTCTAGCTCCGACACCGAGTCCGGAAACGGTGGCAAGATCGTCTCCAGCGTCTCCGCCACACGACGGACACGTTGTTTAAACGCGAGTTCTTCCCAGTCTCCCTGCTCGACTCGTCTTCGAAAATCCGGTACATCGACCGCTGCTCCTAAGCGGTCGAGCCAACTCGGTGAAAATACATCTTTAATCAAACTCATCCTTCATCCAGTCCTCTCTGTGTGCGCTCCAGTTTGAGCAATGTTTCCTTGCGTGCGAGTCCACCCGCGTATCCACCTAAATCTCCATTCGTCCGAATGACCCGATGGCACGGAATGACGATTGCCAGTTGGTTCGCTCCATTCGCTCGTGCGACGGCACGAACAGCAGTCGGTTGACCGATCCGGATCGCCAGCTCTTGGTACGAGATCGTCTCCCCACTCGGAATCCGCTCGAGTTCTTCCCAGACGCGGCGTTGAAATGGTGTCCCGTACCGCATCAGTGGCGTCTGAAACGATACCGGCTCTCCTTTGAAGTAACGACGGAGCTCCGCTTCGATCTGTCCAAAGACCGGTGATTCCCCGGGAACGATGACAGCGCGCGCTTTTTGACGTAATTGTTCGATTTCCCGCTCCAGTCCACGTCGGTCGACGAACTCGAGCAGATGTAAGAGTTGATCGTCGGCAATCGCCAGCATCGAACCGAGTGGTGTATCAAGCCATTTCGCGCGTAAGACCTGCCCGTCAAAGCGCGACGGTGCCTGCCCGAGAATCCGTGCTGACGCCTCACGAAAACCACTACTCGATTCATAACCTCCAGCCAACTGCCCTTCGATGATCGGCTTACCGGTCCGGATCTCCTTCATCGCAAGCCCCATCCGTCGTGCCCGAGCATATGCGACGAACGTCATTCCGAAGCGTTTCTTGAACTGGCGGCGTGCCGTTGATTCATCGAGACCAAGTGCTCGAAAATCGGCTTCCTTGAATCGTTTGTCTGGTTCTGCCTCGACCGCTTCGATCAAGCGTTGAATCGTACCATGATCGCCGGGATAAGCAAGCGGATGACAACGACGGCACGGTCGATAAGAGGCAAGTAATGCCTCTTGCGCCGTCTCAAAAAACTCACAGTTCTCTGCTTTCGGTTTTCGTGCCGGACACGTCGGACGGCAAAAGATGCCGGTCGTCTTGACACCAACAAAAAACGTTCCTTCGTACGTCGCGTCCCGGCGAACGAGCGCTTCATAATACGTGTGATGTTCCATCGCCTTCCCCTCCTTTGTCCTTAGTATACCGGCTTGTCCGGTCATCATGTCGCCGAAAATCAGGCATTGATATGTTTAAGATTCACTTAAGAAACATCGTCCTGTTTTCGAAAGGGACGATGTGCATACTACATGATATACTCAACGGAAAGTAGGGTTTTCATGTTTGATTTCTTAAAAGAAGCACTTCACGCACCACTCCGTGTCGGAGCCATCGCACCGAGCAGTCCACGTCTGGCTGAAATGATGGCACGACGCGCCGTCGCCGATCGTCCACGCCAAATTCTTGAAGTCGGAGCGGGTGACGGAGCGATCACCAAAGCTTTACTGGCCGCTCGTTCACCGGAGACACATCTCTTGATTTGTGAACGGAGCGAAACGTTCCGCCCGGCACTCGAACAATTACTGGCTCAGGAAACGAATGTCACTCTCTTCATTGGTGACGTTCAAGGATTATCCGATTCATGGAGCGGACAGATCGACGTCATCGTCAGTGGTCTCCCGTTTGCGTCGTTCCCGGCAGCGTTACGGCATGATTTATTGGCACAATTCCAAACGTTACTACGATCAGACGGTCACTTCATCGCCTTTCAATACACCCGGTTTCAGTTCAAGATGTTCCGGGACTATTTCCAAGAACACAGCTATTCGCACACGCTCTACAATCTTCCCCCGGCTTACGTCTTCGAGGGGGTGCAACAGGAGGAAATGAATCATGCCTACGCTCTTGATCGTTGATGACGAAGCAGACATCCGTCAATTGCTTCGACTCTATTTAACAAATGAAGGTTACGAAATCATCGAAGCCGAAAACGGTGAGGAGGCGTTAACGACTCTTGCAACGCGTCCAGTTGATGCGATGTTACTCGACGTGATGATGCCCGTTCGCGATGGCTTCTCGACCGTTCAAGCGGCGCGCGCTGCCGGTCACACGTTACCCGTCTTGATGCTGACGGCGAAACGCGAAGATATGGATAAGATTCAAGGTTTGACCTTCGGGGCGGACGATTACATCGGTAAACCGTTCAATCCGCTTGAAGTCGTCGCCCGCGTCAAGGCGCTGTTACGCCGCGTCAGTCAGTATCATGTCCCGACTACTGCTTCAGCGATTCAGGTCGGTCCGTTCACACTCAAAGAAGACGAACGCGTCATCTTTAAATACGATGTACCGCTCGCCCTGACACGCCGTGAATTTGATTGCCTGGCGCTCTTTTTGAGTCACCCCCGTCGTGTCTTCTCGGCTGACGACCTGTATGAACGGGTTTGGCAGGAGGAAGCACTTGGTTCCGCGTCGAACGCTGTCATGGTCCTGATCCATAAGCTCCGCGACAAGATTGAGGATGTCCCGAAAGAACCGCGCCACCTCCAGACGGTCTGGGGCGTTGGTTATAAGGTTGAGCCATGAGACGGATCAAACTAACTGTTTGGATGCTTGTCTTGTTGCTGCTCGCTGCATTTTTGAGTACGGCACTTGCCTGGTTGCTGGCGAGTCAATTGCCGCTTGGTGGAAAAACGGTTCCCCGTTACTACTACACGACGGAAGAAGACACGGTGAGCGCTGTTAAAGAGGACATTATACGTTATCAAAATGGACAAATACCGACCGGGCCCTATGAGTGGGCAGTATACGATGCCAATGGTCGTCTGGTCAGCGCTTCCGACAAGTATCCAAAAGACTTAACACCGAGCCGACTGCTTGCTGAGCAAACACCAACCGAGCGGGAGCCATCAGACACAGGAAAGGTTAGGACATTGCACCATATCGAAGCGATCAATCTTGGAACCCGTGAGCCTGGCTATTTTTTGACTGTTCAGTCCGATAAACCAACACTCAATGAATATCAAGTCGGTAATTCGAACGCCTTCTTCATCTTACAAGTCGTCTTGTTCATCGTCTTTTTACTGCTTTTAACACGTTGGATCGCTGGTTTGTTCCGCGAACTCGAGCGACGGCTTGAGCGGTTGACGGTCGAACCAGCGCCAACGGAACCGTTACCTCCCGTCAAAGGACCGAAGGAATTCAAGTTGTTCGCCCAATCGATCGAACGAATCGAACAGGAACTCCGCACCTTACGCTTACGCGACCAGGAGCGGTTCGTCGAGCAGTTGCGATTGATCACGAGTCTGTCGCACGACCTACGGACTCCGTTGACCTCAATCCAAGGCTTCATCCAGTGGCTAACCGAAAAACACGAGACGTTATCCGCGACGGAACGGACGGAGCTTCTAGCGATTGTCACCCGACAGTCAGAAACGCTCGCTTCCCGGATCGACGAATTGTTCACGCTCGCTAAATTATCGAACACCGATTATCCAGTCGAACGGACATCGCTTGATCTCGTCACACTGACGGAACAAGTCCTGGAACTGTTTCCTGGCACTTCTTCTACTGTCAATGGTCCTGCACACGCGACTCTCTTCGCCGATCCGATGCTCTTACGACGCTTGCTTGAGAATTTGATTCGCAATGCGACGCTTCACGGGACCAATGATCTTCGGATTACCATCAACGACGACGCAGAAGGTATCCAGCTGATCTGTTCAAATGCGATTGAATCGACTTATACGCTAGAGGAACTAAACGAATGGCTAACACCGTTCGGGACGTCCGATGCTTCCCGCTCGTCTGGTGGCTCCGGCATCGGTCTGTCGATTGTTCAGCAAATCATGGCGCGTCATGCGGGGAACGTCGCGTTGACTTCACAAGACAACCGCTTCATCGTGACCTGTCGTTTTCCACATATTTCATAAGCCTGCATCCGATGTGCGCATCGGGTGCTTTTTTGGTCAGGTTGTTACTTCTTAGACACTTCTTTGAAATTGGAATTCGATACACTAAAGACTGTTAGAAATTAGTTGTCGTTTTAAAGGAGTTGTTCGTGTCTTATGAAATCCTCGTCTCGTTCGATTACATATATGCCAGGGCTTGATGGCTTACGTGCCTTCGCTGTTCTATCTGTCATTCTCTACCATCTGTCGGTTTCATTCTTCTCCGGTGGTTTCCTCGGTGTTGATCTCTTTTTCGTCCTATCCGGTTATCTGATTACCGGTCTCTTGTTACGCGAGTGGCAGACGACCGGACGCCTCGACTTGAAACGATTTTGGATTCATCGCTTCCGTCGCCTGTTCCCGGCCCTATTCGTCATGCTGTTACTCGTTCTCGGGTACGTAACCATCTTTGAACGCGAACTGTTGCATACGGTTCGCCAAGATAGTGCCTTTGCGCTCATTTACGGGACGAACTGGTGGTATATCTTCCATGACGTCTCCTATTTCGAGTCGTTCGGTAAGCCATCACCGATTCAAAACCTTTGGTCACTCGCAATCGAGGAGCAGTTCTACCTGCTATTCCCGATCTTACTTTGGTTCGGAATGAAAAATCGTCGCTTGTTCCTGCAATTGATGGGCGTTGCGATCGGTGCATCCGTGCTTGCGATGGCGATTCAGTTCACACCTGGTGAAGATCCAAGTCGTGTCTACTATGGCACGGATACTCGGTTATTCGCCCTATTGATTGGGAGTCTACTCGCTTTCGCGTGGCAACCAACCCGCTTTAAGCTCGATATCCCAAAACGTGGTGTCCGGTTACTGAATCAAATAGGTGCCGTTACTTTGCCACTCTTGCTTATATTGATGATTGTCACAAGTGAGTTCGGAAGCTTCTTATACCGGGGTGGCTTTTTCCTTGTCGCCGTCCTTGCTGCACTATTGATTGCTACAATTGCTCATCCGGCGTCGATTTGGAGTCAATGGTTTGCGCATCCAGCACTTGTTGCGATCGGTAAACGATCGTACGGTCTATATCTGTGGCATTTTCCCGTCATCACACTGATAACGCCAGTCGAGCAAATCGGCACGTTCTCATTACTTCGGACCGTGTTGATCGTCGTCGTGCTTGTCGCCTTAACTGAAGCATCGTATCGCTTTATCGAACGTCCGATTCGTCAGCACGGACTATCCGGTTATTTAGAACGTCTGTCGTTACATCCGCGACAGTTACGTCAGTTTTCAACGATGCAGTGGACGAGTGTTGCCGTGTTGACGATTCTCATCGTCAGCTTCATCGGTAACTTATCGATTCTTGCTGTCTCCGATACGCCGAAGCCAGAACCTGCTTTCGAGAAGATAGCGGCGCCAAAAGAAAAACCGAAGCCGATCCTGAAACCGACGACACCAAAAGCAAAGCCCGATCAGCGAAAAATCTGTCGACCGACGCTTGCGATCGGGGACTCGGTCTTACTCGGTGTCGAAGATTATCTCGGCAGTACGCTCAAGCAATTGACGATTGATGCGAAACTCGGTCGTCAGCTGCGAGAAGCGATTCCGCTGAGTGAGCAGTATGCCGCGTATAATCGACATGGACGCCAAGTCATTCTCCACCTCGGAACGAACGGTAGCTTCCGAAAGGATCAGTTGAACAGTTTGCTCGATCAATTCGCAAATGCCGATCACGTCTATCTGGTCACTGCACGCGTCCCGCGTCCGTGGGAAGCAGAGGTCAATCAGATGTTACGCGAGGCATCGAAACGGAAGCGAGTCGAACTGATCGACTGGCATGCTGTTGCCGTCAAACATCCATCTTACTTCGAAGCAGATGGTGTCCATTTGAATATCAAGGGCGCACGTGCCTATTCGAAGATTCTTGCGAAAGCAACGAATTGCGCTGTTTCAACGAAATAAGACCACGTCAAACAAGGTAGCGGAACGATCCGCTACCTTGTTTTTTATACTCATCCTGTCGCTAGCAACCCAAGATAAATCAAACTGACGCTGAATAAACTCAGCAAGATACCCACTGCATGCCGACGATATCCTAGTAAAAGCAGTGGTAAGGTTGCAATCCCCATCATCAAAACCCATCCATTCCCCACTGGATCACCGGTCGGTAGTTGCCCTAGCGTCGGTTGTTCGAGACGGCTGAGTGAAGCACTCGCCATGAACAGCAATACTAAAATGATACTCTCCATCCGGAGTAACGGACGCGGATCGTACGTTGAGTCAAAACGCAACCGACGCCGAACAAGCGTGCCATTACAGAAAGCATAGAACAAAAGCGGTAACAATAAAAGGTGCTTCAGCAACAACGCTTGACCGTATGGCACGCCCCAGAGATTCGGATAACGTTCAAGCGGAATCGCCAGTTGCATCAGTAACAGCCCTGACAGGATGACACCCGTAAAGGCGATCCGGGCAAACGGACTGAACCAACTTAAAAAGGCAGACCAATGAACGGTCGAGCGAGCACCGATGGCTACCCAAAACACGACACCGATCCAAGCTGTCACACATAAGAAGTGACTAAACTGAAGCGTCCACCCGAGCGCACCGTATTTGGCCGCCGCGTGACTCGTTCCTGCGATGCCAATCCATAACGGGATCGTCAAGAGTGCGAGCAGGATGGATCGTCGCTTTTGCCATGTGAATACGATCAATAGGAGTAAAGCAGAGAAGTAAACGACAAGAAACATCCGACCGATATGCAACTCCAGTAATCCTGTTCGAAGAGCCTCTGTCATCGTTTGCGTCGAAAGTAGAAAACGAACGGCACCAAAGACCGGGATGCTCGTTCCAAGAACGAGCATCCCGAGTCCCGCTACCGCCCACGACGTACCGTCCATTAATAGCGGTTTTCGTTTCGTTGGGATGAAGCATAATACCAAATAGCCCATCCAAAGCGCTCCACCCATATAGACGAGTAGTTCTCCTAGAAACGCACTCATGTCGAACGACGACGTAACACGAGAAGGATGACGATACTGATTAACAGTCCCCCGACGATCCATGGGAGCAGTGTCGGAACGAGTCCTTTTGAAACAGGCTCTGCTTCAGGAACGACTGCTGCTTTTTTTTCCATCGGCTCAGCCTTTTCTACAGTGCTTGTTTCAGCTTTTGCCGCACCCAGTACCGTAAAACGGATCGTTCCTTTCACGGGATGACCATCATCTGAAATCGACGCCCACTTGATCGTGTATTTTCCTTCCGTTAAAGGCTCTGAGACGACAGCACTCAGTTCATTTCCGATGATAAGTGGTTTCGCAAGGGCTTGTTCAACTCCATTCGCGTCTACTACACGTAAGGTGCTCGTTTTTTCAACAGCCTCACTGAACGTCAAGCGGATCCGATCGACGGGTTCAGATAATGCCGATCCATCTGCCGGATTCGAGCTTTTTAAACTCGTGTGTGCTTCGACCGATATGGGCAACAGACAAATGAGGAACAGAAGGGCAAATCGGATGATGCGCATGTCGTTTACCTCCTTTCTGCTTGATGTGTACAAGAAAACCCGCTGTCACCAGCGGGTCGTCCTTTATTGTTGCGGGCGACGACGGAGTGCGAAGAATCCAAGGATCGATGCTGCTGCGATACCAAGCAGTGACCAGACGATACCTGTCGTCGATGCTTTTTCTTGCATACCACCGAGACCAGTGTTCGGCATTCCAGATGGTGCACCTTTGAATTTATCTGGGAACTGATCGACGATTGCTGTCGCAGTCCCTTCCCCTACACCGTACATATGCGCGTAAGCTTCACGAATCGCTGGGTACGTTTTGTCGTAATCTTTTTCATTATAGCTATTGAAAGCAAGCAAGAGTTGGTCAATGTGAACCTTTAATCCTTCTTCCAAATCTTTCGCTTTCAAACGTCCTTCTGTTGCTGCATCGAGGAATGCTGCCTGTTCAACACGGTACTCATCAAGTTCCTTCACAGCCATGTCGCGTGCTTGATCATCTTTCGCACCTGTTGCTTTGACATAGTCAACGAAGTAGCCGATGTGGCTCGACCAAATCTTCTTGAATTGTTGCGCTGCTTCACTACCATAAACAGAGCCAATCGAAGCTGTCAGGTCATCCGTATTTTGATTCAAGGCACCGGCCGCAGCGTCAAAGTCTTTTGCTCCGTCAATTCCTTTTTGCATCGCGAGCACTGCAAGCGCCGCGTGTTCAGAGAAGTTTCGGTTCAGTCCGGCACGAAGATCAGCTGCTGGTGTATCAACTTTCGTATTTTTGAATTTATCTGGGTACTGATCGACGATCGCACCAGATAACCCTTCTCCCACCATATACATATGCTCGATTGCTTTACGTAGATTACTGTAGGCAGCATCATAATCACCAGCAACGTAGCTATCAAACGATGTTAACAGTTGCGTGATATGGACTTTTAGTCCTGCTTCGAGATCCGCTGCCTTCAGACGTCCTTCCGTTGCTTTATCGAGGAACGCAGCCTGTTCGACACGATACTCATCAAGCTCTTTCAATGCTTTTTGTTTCGCGTCTTCGTCCTTGGCACCAGTTGCTTTGACGTAATCGACGAAGTAACCGATATGGCTCGCCCAGATTTCTTTGAAGGCAGCGCCTGCTTCTTCCCCGTAGACGGAACCAACAGCTGCCGCTAAATCATCCGTGTTTTGATTCAAGGCACCGGCTGCCTGCTCAAAATCTTCTTTACCATCAATTCCTTTTTGCATCGCAACGACTGCGAGATACGCGTGTTCAGATAGAATTTGATCGAGTGTCGCTCGTAAATCCGATGCTGGAGATGAGACATCGAGGGAGACTTTTCCTGAACTGTGAGACATCTTACTATGGTCCTCATGACCGTGAGCACTGACACCTGCTGCTGGAATCAACAATGCGGCACTAAGCGGAACAGCGAGATACGACTTTTTCATCTTCATCTTATGAACACCCCTTTGATTTTTTGGACTTCACATAGATAACGTAAGGAGTTCACGAATGGTTTTATCTTTTTACATTTTTTATTTAAAATATTTTTTCTGACGAAATAAACTTATGCAGCACTTTCATTATTTTTTAGTTTTTATTTACTCATTTCGCGAAATAGCCAACTTATTTTCTAATCATTTCATTAGAATCTTCTTATAACCTCATCTTTTATCTTTTATAGAACAGGAGTGGACTTATGAAACGGATTGTCATTGGCGCAGTACTTGCTTCGCTCGTCGTCTCGCAAGCAGTTGGACCTGTCGAAGCAAAAAGTAAAGCGAAGAAGAAACCTGTCGTGCAAGTCGATCGAGACAAAAATGGGATTCCAGATGCTTGGCAAAAACAATATCATTTGGGATATGGAAAACAAGTCGCAACAAAAGATCACGATCGCGACGGTTTGATGAATGTACAAGAGTATCAACTTCGTCTCAACCCAACTAAATTGGATTCGGATCGTGACGGGATCAAGGATGGGAAAGAGGATTCGGACCGCGACTCACTCACGAATCAACAAGAATACACAGCGCATCTAAATCCGTTGAAGAAGGATTCCGATCAAGATGGTATTTCTGATGATAAAGAAGATCAAGACAAAGATCGATTGACGACACGCGAAGAGTTCATCGTCGGTACGCAACCATTGAAAAAGGATTCAGACCGTGATGGCATCAAAGACAATGAAGAAGACCGGGACCGGGATACGCTTATCAACGAAGATGAATTTGAACTCGATTCTGATCCAACACAAGCAGACAGCGATCAGGACGGGACTCGAGACGATCAGGAAGATACGGATCAAGACGGAGTTCAGAATAATCAAGAACTCAAACGGATCATGATCAAAGTGACGGATACGAATAAGAAAAAGTTCGAGTGGCGTTACAGTAATGAACATCAACGGAAAGAATTGCGCTTTAAAGACGAGATCGGTATTACTGACGTTGCGACGTTAAAAGATCGTCTTCTCGTCACACCATCGATGACGGAAGAAGAATTATTAACGTTAGTCGCACAGGCGCTTCAATTACCAAACATCAAAACGTTACACGTCCAGATCAAGTTCTATAATGGACAGGAACTCGAATCAGAAGATGAGCACTCGGATGACGATGATTCTTCGGATGACTCAGAAGATGATGATCAAGATGATGATTCAGACGATCATGGAGACGATGACGGGGATGATCACGGAGATCATGGTGATGACGATTAATCGTCTATACGAAAAATGAGAGGACGGAATAGTATTCCGCCCTCTCATTTTTTATTTCATTATTCTTCAATGATGGTGACCGCTACTTCCGCCAGCTGGTTTTGCTCCACCTTGTAAGATTTTTAAATCTTCTTTCGATAACTCACCGACGATGAACTGCCGTGTTGGCATGATCATCGCACCTTCACTGCTTGCATGCGCTTTGACATAATACAAGCCGGATTTCGGTAGTGCCTTCGCAATCGTATAGACACCTGGCTTTGTCTCCTCTGCCGGTTCCATACTATAGCGTACTGTTCCATCCGCTTTCCAGATTTCGAAATGTACATAATCGACTTTTTGAACCGGTTTGGCTTCACGCCAGACTGTTGCTTCAAACGTCTGCTTTTTCTTGGCATCCGGTTGTAAGTCCTTTGGGATATTCATTTTGATCGATAACGGCTTAGCTACGGCATACTGTTCTGCTGCATCGGAATCGACCGCACAGCCAGCAAGACTCGTCGTCGTGACGAGCAGTCCGCCGAGCATGAGTGTTTGTATCGATTTACGCATTGAAGAACCTCCTTACACTCGGAATACGACGGATGACGAGGAAATCGACCAGCCAGACGACGAGCAACGATAGACCGACGAGCGGGAAGACGATTCCCAGCACGACAAGCACAGCGAGGAATCCTTTCAACATGAATGCTTTCGGTCCTTTCGGCGCCCCCATCCCTTTACTTGGTTTTCGCTTCAGCCAGAGATAGAAACCACTGACTGCCACGAGAATGATTCCGAGACAAATCAACAGACTAATTAACTGATTGAACCAGCCGAATTCCGTTCCCTTGTGGAGTGTGATCCCGGTCGCGACGATTTTTCCGACGACACCATAGTTGTCATAACGATAATCAGCGAGCACGGCACCGGAATATTGATCGAGATGGATCGTCGCTTCATTCTGTGCTTTCGCTGGATATGCAGACAGCGTATAGACACCGCTCGGGTCACTTGGAATACTGATCTTAAAGCTTGGATCCATCCCTTGTTGTTTGCCGATTGCAATGATGTCATCGATCGAAGCTGGAACAGCACCTTCGACTTTTGATTGCGGGACATCAAGTGTTTCGGCAGCCCACGGGACTTCCGCGATATCCTTCGTTTGAAGTGTTGACGTCGGTGCCTCCCCACCCCAGATGGACGGTGGATAACCAAGCCCTTGGTTCGTGACAAGGGACTGGAAGTTCGTTCCCCAGAAACCGGACCACGGTAAGCCAGTCAAGATCAGGAACAGCATCCCTGCTGTGATCCAGAATGCTGGAACAGCGTGGAGATCACGACGGAATAACTTCTTACCTTGACGAAGACGTGGGAACAAGACACCTGACAGTCCCTTTTGCTTACGCGGGAACCATAGGAACAGTCCCGTCACGATCAAGACGATTGCCCAACAGGCGACGAGTTCAACGATCCGATCGCCAGTCGTTCCCGCCATCAGTTCCCCGTGGATCTCTTCGATTTTATTCATGATCCGGTCATCGTCAGATAATGTTCCGATGATCTTACCAGAATACGGATTGACGAAGACCGTCGCCGACATGTCTGGTGACGAGACCTTCACTTCACTGGATCGATCGTCGGATTCACCCGGTCGGTACGACGTGACAAGTGCATCGGGATACTTCGCTTTGACGCGATCAATCTGTTCCGTCGCAGTGATGCGATCTGCTTGTGGTGTAACTTCATAATACGATTGATACAGGACGTTTTCGATTTGTGGCTTAAAAAGATAAATGGATCCTGTCACAGCAAGCATGACTAGGAACGGTGCAAAAATGATACCAGCATAAAAATGCCACTGCCAAATCGTCCGGTAAGCAGAAGAAGTCGGTGCTTTTTTGACCGTCTCTTCCGTCTGCATGAGATTCATATGTATCCTCCTCTGGCAATAAATATGTCCACTCTGTGAACACCTCCTAGTATAAGCGTTTACAATCCAATTTCAGCCACTTGCTTGTGACGATAAATTGCCAATACAGTGTGTAAATCAGGTAGCTTTTAAGAAGTGAAAAACGTCTTTTTTTGACAATGATTTCACTTTTCTTGTAGATTACTTCTTATTTCAAAAAACTATCCTTATTCATAAAACCAAACTTCATCTAAAAAAGCGAATCCTGATCTGGATTCGCTTGCTCGTTTGATGTTTTTATATTGAAGAACTTTCCTCGACTGATTCCTTTTGACGCCGATGATATACGATACCTGTTACTACTAGACCGATTAAGATGACTACGATCGCACTGATGATTCCGGGATTCACCTGAAGCCAGTTCCACAGCTCCGACCACGTCACAGCTTCTCCGATCCGGACGATCAAAAAAGTCCAGAGTCCTGTATACACGCCTGCTGCTAAGAATGTCATTACTAAATAACGCGGTAACGGATAACCGAGGAGTCCGGCGACATAATGAATCGGATGTCTGACGCCGGGTAAGAAGAACGATAGTCCGATCGCCCATAACCCGCGCCGTTCGATGATCGTTTCTGCTCGTTCTAAGAAACGTGACTTCATCCAGCGTTTGACGAGCGGAATCTCACGGAAGAACCGAGCAAGTAGATAAAACCACGTAAAGGCGATGAAGAAGACCGGCCATGCGGTCAACCAGATGACGACCGGGTACATCCCCTCTCGTAATCGAAGTGCTGCAAAACTCATCATCAAGACATCGTCCGACAATGGGGTGAACATGATTCCGCCAGCCAGGCGGACGAGTGCCATGATATCCATCACGTATCCCTTCTTTCTGTTTCTCTCTACTTTCAGTATCCCCGATTTTTCTGAAGTTGAGCCCTATCCATTTCTTAAGTTCTTCTTTAGTTATACTTTTCCGATCAAAAGAGATCATCATCGATGATTTAAAGTCACGTAGACCGGAGGATATGTATACGCAATCGTTCAATAAAAACTCCTTTTCCCACATCGAGAAAAAGGGTTTCATCCGTCCGTTCGAGAAGGGGTACAACGTACATCTGAACGCTCATCTGATAGGAGGAATTTCCATGTTACATCGCCGGAAGACCTATACGATTCGTCCCGAACGCCTAGAAGAATTCACTGAGTTTTTCCATACCTATTTGTACCCGCTCCAAGTCAGCCATGGTGCCCGTCTTGTTGGTCGCTGGGTGACCGAGGCAGAAGATGAAGTCATCGCCATTTGGGAATATCGCGACCGTGAACATTACGAACAAGTCGATCGTGATGTCCGCAACAGTGCCTTACGTCGCGAAGCGATGAAGAAGCGCGCGCGTCTCGGCAAAAACCTCTATATCAAATCCTATGAAGATTTCATGACAGCGACCGGTACGTATGCTCCCCCTCGCGCGATCGTCAGCGTGACCGCGTACATCACGAACGATGCCGGTGAAGTCCTGCTCGTCCGCAACCTCCACCGGGGTGATACGTATGAGATGCCGGGTGGACAAGTCGAAAATCACGAGTCGATTCTTGACGCCATCAAACGGGAAGTCAAAGAAGAAACCGGTGTTGATGTCACGATCGATGGCATCACCGGTATCTATCAAAATGTCTCAAGCCATGTCCTGTGCGTCTGCTTCCGTGGGAAAGCCGTCGGTGGTGAACTCGCGACACAAGAAGGCGAAACGACGGATGTCGGCTTCTTCCCACTGACACGTGACTCGCTGAGTGAGTATATCAAACGGGAACACTTCCAGTTGCGGACGCTTGATGCGATGGATCCCCATTACTTCCCGCATGCCTTATATAAAGTCAGACCGTATGAACTGATCAGCCGGTACGACGGTAACGCAACGTCGTCTTCACGGTAAACCAAAAATCCCCTTACAGTGTTTTCACTGTAAGGGGATTTTTTTCGGTTACGTTGTCAATCGAGCGGTAATTCCGGCATCATCGGTGACATAGACATCGCCTGCTTGATCCGTAACGGTATAAGCGGAAGACTTCAACGCCTCGATCGCTGCTTGGAGCGTCGCTTGATCCGGATAACGTAGTGTCCAATAGACGAGTCCGACCGCATCTTCCGGATTCGTCGGTGCGTTGACACCAGACCAGACGTTCAGACCGATGTGATGGTGATATCCACCGGCAGCAACGAATAATGCACGCATTCGCGAAGCGTCAGCGGCAACTTCAAAACCGAGCGTCTCGACATAAAATGCCCGCGCTGCTTCGAGTGTCTTGACGTGGAAATGGACATGTCCCATGACCGTATCGCTTGGCATGCCGTACCAGTCTTCTTCTCCCGCTTCGACGAGCATGCTTTGCCAATCGACGGGATCCGTCGTCATCTTGACGTCTCCATTCGCTTCGTATGTCCACGTCTCACGCGGACGATCGGCATAAATCTCGATTCCGTTCCCATCTGGATCCGACAGATAAAAGGCTTCACTGACGAGATGGTCACCTTGACCAATCTCAATTCCTTGTTCGATTAAATTCCGGATGACGAAACCAAGTTCTTTTCGGTTCGGTAGCAAAATCGCAAAATGATATAATCCGGCGACCGAGTTCGGTGGAAAACGGCGGGCATTCGGATGAACTTCAAGTTCAACGAGTGGTGTATCTTGTGCGCCGAGCACCGTCAACTGATCCGTTTGCGTTAGCACGCGTAATCCGAGTGATGTTGTATAAAATGAAATCGAACGGTCGAGGTCCGTGATACGCAAGCGAACAGGACCGAGTGTGATTTGTGGATGAATGGACATGTTGTTTCCTCCTTCAATGAAATAGCTCGTATCCCTATTATTACGCGGAAGCGATCGAAGCGGAAGTAGGCACGAATAAGTGGTATAGTATCCTAAACGATACCATGAAGGAGGAAGACCGATGGAAGAGACACCAAGCTGTCGCGTCGAGACAGCGCTCGAAATCTTGACCGGAAAATGGAAGCCGTCGATTTTACTCGTCTTGATCACACACGGAACGCTCCGCTTCAGTGAACTAAAGCGACAATTGCCAAACATTACGCAAAAGATGCTGACGGCTCAACTGCGTGAACTCGAACTGAACGATATCGTCCATCGCGAGATTTATCAGGAAGTTCCCCCCCGCGTCGAGTACTCGCTGACGGATTATGGTCGGACGCTTATCCCGGTTCTTGACGCCATCAATGCATGGGGCGAACAGCACGTCATTCATCTTGAACAGAAAGAAAAATTAGCATCGGCCTCTCAATGAGAAATCCATTTCGATGTGATTTCTCATTTTTTATGGAAAAACCTGTCTATTATCACGTATACTGACGTAATAGACTTCTGTTTTCGGAAAGGAATGAGTCCTCATGCATCAACTTCATGCAATCGAGCAACTGGTTGCTCGACTCAAACAAGATCCTGCAGTCGAAGCCATCTTCTTGAAAGGATCCTTCGGACGGGGAGAAGAAGATGTCCATTCAGACATCGATCTATACTGTCTCGTCTCGGAAGAACGTCAAACAACATTCTTATCGCGTCGTTTGTCCCACCTTTCTGCCTATCGTTCAATCATCTGGAAAGATGAGATCGATATCATCGCGCCGCAGATGATCGTCGTCTATGATGATCTGCTACATATTGATTTATTCACGGTGACGCTTGATTCGCTGAACCATAAGGATCAATTGCGTGTCTTGTATGATCCACAAGAACAGTTGACGGACTTTACCGATACTTGCGACTTAACACTTTCTGCTCAAGAAGCGACCGATGAAGCAATCGATGCTGTCTGGTTCTTGTTCCAATATAAAAAAGCAGCAGCTCGCGGAAATGACTTATGGGCAGTCGAGATGCTCCGTAGCGCCTTAATCAAGTTCGCAAAAGTCTTACTCCATCATCATGCTCCTGAACGAGCTCAACTTGGATTAAAGACGATTCCGACGACATTGCCAGACCATCCACGCCTTGCTCTTGAAGCAATCTACGACGTCCTGACACCCGCAACGCATGCTGAAGCGGCTCAACGTTATCTAGCATGTCTAGAGACTGAACGGAACACGCTCGACCAGACGCTCGCCTCTCATCCAGAGACGCTCGCTTTACTCGATCGATTAACGCCTGAACTCTCGATCCAACAATCAGGACGGTAACAAGAACGGGCTGACTCAAAAGTCAGTTTCCACAAAGATAAGAGTATCAGAATGATGATCTGCCACCCTTATCTCGTAACAAAAAGAATGACGCGTCACACGCCACTCCTACAGGAACAAGCACATTTATGCGCTGTCAGAGACAAACAAGACCCGCTTTCCTGCTTAAATGAAGCAGGAAAACTAGCTTGTGTCTCGCCTGAGGAAAGGGCGTGAAAAGACGCGTCATTCTTATATTGAGTCTCTTATATGGTCACTCATTACTGTGTCAATTGAATCTCTTTTGATTGTCCACCTGCCCAGCCAAAGCCAGACGAGACTTCAAGCATCGGATTTTTCACCTGTTTCGGTAATTCAAAGACGATGTTGCCGGTTTTCTCGATATTCGGGTTGATCGTCTCTAAGAAGAAGCCCATCCCGTCTTCATTCGCATAAAGATCGAGTTCCGTATCGGCTGAGTATTCCGTATCGCCGACATTGACTTTAAACATGTTGCTGTCGACGAATCGCTCTTCCTTATCTCCGTTTAGAATCGTCAGACCGATGACTAAAAATTGTCCTGATGTTTTCTTTTCTCCGAGAACGTTCGACAACGTATCGACCATCTTGACGTCGTTGACGACGTACGTCAGTTTCCCGACCTTTACCTGATCATTCACCCCGTACGTTTTCTTGACCGGTTTTGCAACTGCTTTTGCCTTCACTGGTTTTGCTTCTGATTTGACTGCTTCTTGTTCGACTTCTACTTTTTTCTCCGGTGCTGCTTGTTCTTCGTCATCTCCTAGATTCCCGAGAATAACTGCGCCGATCACGATAATTCCTGCCCACTTCAATCCTTTTTTCATGTTACTTCCTCCTTTTAATGTGGCTGACTCACGTCTGATAGCCCTAGTATAGGAAGAAGCAACCCCTTATCCTTTATACTTTTTTAACCAGGTTATTTTTTGTTTATGGTTCGATAAAAAGATTGATAAAAAATAAAAGAGAACGCTGATTTCAGCGTCCTCCTCTTCTTATTCTCCCTTGACCCGAATGACGATTTTTCCTTTTGCGTGCCCTTCTTCGCCATAATCATGTGCTTCCTTGATTTGATCCAGATCAAAGATCCGGTCAACGACAGGTTGTAGCTCGCCACGTTCGACAGCTTTAGCGATATGCTGTAAACGCTCACCCGTCGGTTGCATGAAGACATATGCAGATCGCGCATTATGCTCTTTCGCTTGCTCTTCATCCGGTGGTGTGGAAATCGAGACGAGCATGCCGTTCGGCTTCAGCATCTGATACAGTTCCCCTTGATTGGCGCCACCCATCGTATCAAATACAAAATCGATGTCACGAACACGATCGGCCGGATTTTCCTGTTTGTAGTCAATGACTTCGTCGGCTCCAAGTGCTTTTACCCAGTCAACGTTTTTCGTACTTGTTGACGTGATGACGTACAAACCGTTCGCTTTTGCGAGTTGAATCGCGACCGTTCCGACGCCGCCTGATCCGGCACCAATAAAGATCCGGTCACCTGGCTTCGCATCCATCACTTCGAACATGACCTGCCACGCTGTATGTGAGACGAGTGGAAGAGACGCTGCTTCTGCGAAGCTGAGCGATTCTGGTTTTTTGACGACGAGATGGGCATCGACCGCGACGTACTCGGCATATGTTCCTTGGCGAGCGATTTCCGGACGGCTGAAAACAGCGTCCCCGACTTGAAGATCGGAGACGTTTTCTCCTACTTCCTGAATCACACCGGCAACGTCCCAACCGATGACGAGCGGCATTTCGTAGCTCAACATCTGACGCAAGTATCCTTCGCGTAGTTTCCAATCGACCGGGTTTACACTCGCGGCATAGACTTCGATTAAAACATCATCCGGTCCGATGACCGGCTTGTCCAGTTCTCCGACCTTGAATTGTTCCGATCCACCATACTGTTCAATGTAAGCTGCCTTCATCCGTTGACTCCTCCTTCAATATTCGTTCCCTATCTTCTTCCCCGTCCGTCCTACCGACAAACAGTCTGAAGATACACAACAGCTCCCCATCAATCGATGAGGAGCTGTTTCGTTAACGATTCGTTTGCTGAAGAGTGGATGCCGTTTCGTTCAAGGCATGGATCGCATGCTGCAGCTCCATGACCTGACCGACTTGATGACGTGTCAAGCCGGATAGTGACTCACTTTGTGCGAGCAACGCATTCATGAACGTATCAAGTTGACCGGCTGCTGTCGTGATAGCAGTAAGACTACTCGTCATCGTCGCGAACTGAGTCTGCGCCGACTGGATTGATCCAACAACTTCCGTTGTATCCGTCTCGATCGTCTGTAGCGCTAACTGACTCTCGGCCATACGCTCTTCCTGCTCACGTAACAATGTCGTACTCGCATGAATCGAGTTCCCTGTTTGCGTGACGTCCTGATCAACACGTTCGATGATCGCATTGATTTCCTTCGACGCTTCTGCCGTCTGTGCTGATAGATTACGAATTTCTTGCGCAACGACCGTAAAGCCTTTTCCGAACTCACCCGCACGGGCTGCTTCAATGGAAGCATTGAGACTAAGCAGGTTCGTTTGCGCCGCAATCGCATTGATGCTCGACGTGATGGCGACGATTTCCTGGAAACGTCCAGCAAGCTGTCCGAACGACGTGACCGAATCATCCATGCTCGTCGTCAATTGTTGCAGGGATTGTCCGGCAAGACCAATCGTCTGTCTGCTCTTTTCGGCTGTCGTTCGCGAGGACGAACTGCGCTCGAGTGCGTGATTGACCGCAACGGTCACATCCTCCATCCGATTGACTTGCTGATCATTCAATTGACGAATTTCACGAATCGCTTGGACGCTTCCCGCTGCATCATGTGCTAGCTGTTGCATCGCCAGATCAACCTGACTGAAGGAATCCTTTGCCGCATCAACTGTTTCACTCATCTCTTCCGTGAACGTCGTTACTTCCGTTGCGGTTGCTGCCGTTTGCTCGAGGGCAATTTGCGACGTCGCCGCGTAGGCTTCCGACCGTTCTTGTTCTTGGCGGACGGCTAACATGACGTTCCGTCCAAAGACGGCGACAAAAACAGCCGCCGAGAAAATCATCAAATAAATGACATAGGCGACGATCAAATCGAATGTATTCATAAAGACAATCGTTCCTAGCATTGTGAATACTGCCATCTCAATGAGTCCAAGGATTCCGGCGAGAATGACCAAACGCGGAATTAAATAGACGATTGAAATCGTCAAGTAGAGATAGACGATCGTCCAAATGCTTGGCGACGGCAAGGTCACCAAAACGAGAGCGAGTACGAAATACGTTAACGTCACTTGGACGTACTTCCCGCTCGGACGATGTCCAAGTAGGCGGTTGCCCACAAGCAACGCGACCGTCAAGATCAAACCACCGACTAAAAACTGATAAAACACACTGATTGGGACGTAATTCATTTGCGCAAATAAGAAAATCAATGGATGCGCAATCGTAATTAACGTTGCAATCAGGCGGGACAAAATCTTTGTACTTTGTTGCTCGAGGGCAGATACCATCTTGTTCAAACTCCTTCACCTTATTAAAGTCATACAGTTGTTCATCGGCAGAAAGAATTCATTCGTTAAGTCTCTCGAGTGACTTTTTTTCTTGACGCTTTCTTGAAAGCGGGAGTACGGTTAACGTAGACTTTTTCAGAAAAGAGGATTTCTATGCTGTATGTACTCGTAGGTCTCGCAGGTGTTCTCGGTGCCTCGGCACGGTATGGGCTCGGACTGCTGATTAGCGACTTCACGACTGGTCCGTTTCCGTGGGCGACGCTTGCGATCAACTTGATCGGGAGTTTTCTTCTCGGCTATGCGACACACTTTTTATTTCGAACGAAACTCTTACATCAATATGCGATCACAGCCATCGGCACGGGTTTCATCGGCTCCTTTACGACGTTTTCGACATTCAGCGTTGAGACGGTGACCTTACTTAATGAACATCATTTAGCGGACGCGTTCCTCTACGTACTCGTCAGCCTATTTGGCGGTTTGTTCCTGTCTTATGTCGGTTACGCGCTCGGAACACGACGACTGCGTCACGTGACGAAAGGACGTGAGTGAATGATGCTACTTGCTCTCGCCATCGGTGCTTTTTGCGGCGCCATCAGTCGGTTTGCCGTCAGTCAATGGATGAAGACGGTTTGGAAACGTGAATTTCCACTAGCAACGTTCCTGATTAACGTAATCGGTTCGTTTTTGCTTGGTCTCGTCATCGGTGCGCATCTCGATACGACATGGACGTTACTCTTAGGTACCGGTTTCCTTGGATCATTTACAACGTTCTCGACGTTCAAAATCGAGACGTTGCAGTTATTTCAGGACGGAAATCGTAAAGTACTTACCCTCTACCTCATCTCGAGCTACGGTTTCGGAATTCTTGCAGCGTTCCTTGGAATTACACTTACAGCTTGAACGAAACAAGAGGCGACGGAAAAATCCGTCGCCTCTTGTCGTATCCGTTTCAGTTTAATCATTCATCCAGAATAGACCGACCGTCTCTGCTCCGGCATGCGTCCCGATTGCTGGTCCGAACGTGCCTTCGAGAATCGTCAAATCTGGGAACTTCGCTGCGACTTGTTGCCGCAGTTCCGCTGCCATTTCCGGTGCCATCGTCGTCGCGACATAAATCCGGTTCTTGTAGAACGTGTGCTGACGCATCGATTCATCGATTTGTTTAACCATTTCGATGTAAGCTTTCTTTAAAGAACGTGCTTTTTTGAATGGTACGATTTTTCCTGCTTCATCCGTCGTGATGATCGGTTTGATGCTGAGTAGGTTCGCAAGGAACAAGTCACCGGATGAGACACGTCCACCCCGACGCATCGTCTCCATATTACCGACGATCATATAGAAATGGGTCTTTTTCGTCAACGCTTGTAAGGCAGCGACGATTTCCTCGACGGATTTCCCCTGTGCCGCGAGCTCCATCCCGTAACGAATGAACTCTTGTTGGTTCTCAAACGCCGTATGAGAGTCAATGATATGAACCGGGAAGCTGGCTGCTTCCGCTGCTGATGCTGAACTTTGGACGGTACTTGAGAGTCCATTCGTACAATGTACTGCAATCGCACAGTCATAGCCTTCTTCTTTCAAGCGTTCGTACGTTCCGACGAACTCTCCGAAAATTGGTTGTGATGTTTTGGCAATCAGCTTTTTGTCCGCATCAAGCGCACGGAACAGTCGCTCGACCGTGATCGCATTCTCTTGATACGCCGTATCACCGAGCAAGATTTGAATCGGTACGACATTGACGCCGATCGTTTCTGCCTCTTCCTTCGTGAAATAGGCCATACTATCGGTCACCCATGCTATTTTAGTCATTTCCCTAGCCTCCGTTAGATTCTTCTCGCTTTATCCTACCATATACAGAAGTGGAAATCGCAAGAAACGTCATGACATCATCTGAAAATGAAACGATGTACGCTTATGATAATGCTCATCGGCATGTAAGACGACGGAAGGAAAATTCGGTTGGTTGATCGCATCCGGTAATCCTTGTGTCTCAAAACAGATTCCGAGGTATGGGGTTGCGCGTCTTCCACAAATCGTAAACTCGCCCGACAAATGATTAGCAGTGTAGACGACGACTCCCGGTTGATCCGTCACGACGCGCAATCGCCGCCCGCTGATTGGCTCATCGAGAACGATTTCTCCACCCTCTCTAAGCAGGAAGGGATGATCAACCCCACTACCTGCTTGGCGGAGTTGTTCATCTGATGCATGTGTCACTTCATGCAGGGGACGGGTATCGAGAAAATCAAAGACGGTGTCTGTGACGGGGAGAATATCACCGGTCGGTACCGCATCTTTCGTCAACGGAACATAAAAAGGTGCATCCATTCGTAACAGATGCTGTTCGATCGTCGTTTTTGCTTCACCCGTCAAGTTAAAGTACGTATGATTCGTCGGACTGAATGGTGTCGAAGCTGTCGTCTCCGCTTCATAATGGATATGCAGGACGTTCTCGTCTGTCCATTCGAATGTCAGCGTGAACGACAAGTGCCCCGGATAGCCGTTCTCCCCACTCGGACTATCTAAACGTAGAACAAGTTTGTCGTCGTTGATTTCGTGCGTGAACATTCGGTTCGCCCAATTTTCGCTTCCTCCATGGAGGTGATGTTCACCCTCATTTTGTTCGAGTACATACGTCATTCCTTCCAACGCAAACGCACCATTCGCAATTCGTCCTCCGACGCGTCCGATCGTGGCGCCTAAGTGATGCGGATCATCTTGGTATTCTGATAGGTCGTCAAACGCGAGTACGACATTTTCGACCATTCCATGTTGATCCGGAACCCGGATGGCAAGAATTTTTGCGCCTCGGTTCAAGATATCGATACTATGCCCATGCACATTCTGTAACGTGAATCGTAACAAGGACTGATCTCCTAGTTGCCCTACTTCTGTTGTCGTAATCATCATTTGCTTCCTCCTGTACGATACGTTTTCCTGTTTTCGTATTTACCCTCGGAACGAGACAAAAAAACAACAATGGCAAAAGACCATTGTTGTTACAGAGACGGAAGTGGTAATCGCACTTCGATCCGAGTTCCTTGATGAATGATCGAGTGGACGTGTAATGTTGCAGTCGGACCGTATGTCACGTCTAATGCGCGTCGAATCAGGAACAGATTCGAATCCCCCGCCTCCTGTTGATCCAGTTGTTGCATCACGGCAAGCGGCATCCCTTGTCCATTATCCGTGACTTCGATGACCCAGTCCGTCGTCGCCCTAAAGGCACGGACATCAATCCGGTGATGGCGTCCTGCCTTTACGAACGCATGACGCAGTGCATTATCGACAAGCTGCGTCACAAGGAACGGGAAAACGAAGTATTCTTCAACAGCGGTCTCGATATCAAGATCGACCGTGATATCGGCAGAGGTCAGTTGATTCGGGCGACGCCGTGTTCCTTCTAGTGATAAATAGGCCTTCAGGGTCGCCAGTTCCTCACGGAGTGGATGTTCATCATGCCGCGTCGCTGCCGTCAACAGTTGAAGCAGTGCATTCAATTGATGTTTCACGGGAGTTCCCGGATCAGCTGTCCGCTGGATTTCTTCGATGATGCCTTTCAGATAGCTGACGTGTAACATCGGTTTCATCTTTCTTCCGCTTAACCGGAGCAACTGATCTTCTCGGTACATATGCAACTCTCGTGCTAATAAACGGACGAGTTGTTCCGTCATTCGCTCGACGGTGTCGTCAAATAAGTCTTTCGAAAAGTAACAGATGACGCCTGCCTTTTGACCGTTAATGCGCATAGGATGAAAGCTCAGAATTTGTCCCGTCTGCTCGTCTTCCTGTCGGACGGGTTCTTCTGCTTCGATCCATCGTTGCTCCTCGCGTCTCGGTTGCTCGCCACAGACTGCTGGTTGCTGGTCCGTCATATCGATGACGACCTCTGTCGCCCCGAGCACGACGATCCGTTGCATCTTTGTCTCCTTCAATAACGTCGCTCCGATCTGTCGCGCGACTTCCGAAGTCAATCCCTGCTTTCGTAAGGGTTGTAATGCTTGCAATAGACGATCGGATCGCTCGGTTTGCCGGACGAAGAGTGCTCCTTCGAGTCGAAGTTGTGTCCGTAAAATCATGATGAACAGTACGACCCCACATATGTTTGCGAACAGTAATGGAAAAGCGGCACGACTCATCAAATCAAGTGCTTTTGCCGTATCCGGTGCAAGTAATAGCGTGATTCCACTCTCAAACAGCAATGCTGTCAAGACGATACCGATGGGCGGAACAATTGCATAACCATCATGCAAACGCCAGCGTTTTCGATACCAGCCGCTCGCAAGTCCAGCGAGCATGGCGATGATCCAACCGGCTTCTGCCCCTAACGAACCGAGTACGTAGCGGTGTAGACCAACCAAACATCCCGTGATGCCGCCAATCACGGGTCCACCAATCAATCCGCTCGTCACGATGACAGCGAGTCGGGTATCAAGCAACAAGGCATCTTTTTCGACGGCTAATCCGAGTAACGGATCAATCGTCGTATCTTGCGAAAGTTCAATTCCTGCGTAGTTCATCAAAATACCGGATGACACGAATGCGAAGAGCAGTGGAAGATTCATTCCGCGGTCCATCTTGAATATGTATCGGGAAATGCGCCACTGGGACAATAAAAAGGCTAACAGTGCTAACATACCTAAACGACTCAGTAAGAATGGAATCTGCTCGAGCACGGAATACCTCCTCGTTTCATAGGACGCGATTTAACAATAAAGTAGCTGTAGATTACATTCCCGCTCCTCTCTGCATTCTCCTATCATGCCTGCCGAAAGTTCGCACAATCCGTCCATTCTTGATTTTTTGACTGATGCGATGAAAAAAAGCCGGTTCCTCCATGAGGAACCGACCATCTTATGCTTCTGCTTGTTCAGCTGGATGCAACCAAATCTTGACGCGGTTGATTTGATAGTTTTCCATCTCCATCACTTCGACGGAGAAGTCCGGTGTGTCGATATGCTCACCTGGCTGAAGATCGATGTTGTGCATCTGAATCCAGCCACCGATCGTATCGACATCTTCGACATTCGTAAAACGAATATTGAAACGCTCTTCCAAGTCAGCGAGCAAGACTGTACCGTCGAGTAGGAACTCGTCAGATTTGACCTGTTCGATTTCTTCGACTTCATCTGCATCGAATTCATCACGGATTTCACCGACGATTTCTTCGAGTAAGTCTTCCATCGAGACGAGACCTGCTGTTCCGCCGTATTCATCGACGACGAGAACGAGATGGGTGCGGGTCCGTTTCATCTTGCGAAGTGTCTCTTGAAGCGACGTCACTTCCGAAACAACCGGTAAATCCTTGATATAGTGTGTCACCGGATGCTCATTGCCGTTCGCATAATCCGTCAAGACTTCCTTGACGTTGACGTATCCGAGAATCCGGTCCTTATCATTTTCTTCTGTAACCGGGTAACGCGTGTACGGATTATCCATGAAGATTTCCATCAGTTCATCCTTCGTCAAACGTTCTGAGATCGTCTCCATCCGCATCCGCGGCACCATCAAGTCTTTGACGATGTGCTCATCAAACGCAAAGACGTTTTGCATGAGGGCAAGTTCCGTTTGGTTGATTTCACCACTTTGGAAACTTTGCGCCATAATGATTTTCAATTCATCTTCCGAGTGGGCTTGTTCGTGCCCTGCAGGTTTGACACCGAACAGACCGAGGAATAGGCGCGCTGAACCGTTGAGTAACCAAATGAATGGGTACATGATTTTACCGAACACATAAAGTGGACGGGCGAACAACAATGTCATGCGTTCTGCATACTGAATCGCAAGCGTCTTCGGAGCGAGTTCACCGATGACGACGTGTAAGAACGTGACGGATACGAATGCGATACCAAACGACAAGAGTGTCGAAACAGCAGCAGAGATCCCGAAGTCATCGAAGACAGGGTGCAAAATCTTTTCAACAGTTGGTTCACCAAGTGCCCCAAGACCAAGTGCTGTGACCGTGATACCAAGCTGACAGGCAGACAAGTAGTAGTCGAGATCGCCCGCGATTTTTTTCGCAAGGACGGCACTTTTGTTCCCTTCTTGAATCATTTGATCCAAACGCGACATCCGAACCTTAACGACAGCAAATTCCGATCCGACGAAAAACGCCGTCAACGCAATCAACCAGACCACTAAAAATAAATTGATGAATAATATAGTATCCAAAATCCCCTAAACAGGGGTCACCTCCATTGTTTTGTATTAAAGCTGTGCAATCAAGGAAGCAATCAATGTTAGACGCCGGGACAGTTCTAAGCGGATCGCTTGTTTTTCGACGTCCGTCGAATGTAACAAACGCTGCTCGAGTCCTTCAACCGTCGCCTGAAGTTGTTTCACTTCCTGATAAATCGTCTCCCCTGTTTTTTGTTCCCGTTCCGTAAAAGAAGCAAGAATCTCTTGCAGGGAAAGCCGTTGAGACTTCAAATATTCAATCTTTTCGATTTGATGAATGACCGATTCGTCATACAGACGGTAGCCAGAAGCGGTACGCTCTGGTGTTAACAGACCGAGTGATGTGTAGTAATCGATCGTTCGTTTTGATAAGCCGGTGGTCTCCGCGACCTGACCGATTCGAAGTAACGCCTTCCCAAAAGATTCTCACCTCCTTTCCATAGCTAGTTCTTTTATCTTATCATGTCAAAACCATACAGTAAAACGTCGCGCTTTTTAAGAGAAAAAAAACGACTACTCCCGTTCGCACGAGAATAATCGTTTCATCCCACTTTTTCATACGGTTGCGACAGGTTCTTCGACTGGTACACCGACGATCGACCGTTCCAGTAATTCAACGACATCGTACGTAGCAACCGCCTCGTCGACTTCCTTCGCCTTCGTGCCGTCACTGAGCATCGTCAGACAGTACGGACATGCTGACCCAATGACAGACGGTTGAACCGTCAACAATTGTTCCGTCCGTGCGACGTTGACGCGTGCGCCGACTTTTTCTTCTTGCCACATCATCCCGCCGCCAGCACCGCAACACATCCCTTTTTCCCGATTGCGTTCCGTCTCGACGAGCGTGATTCCTGGAATCTTCTCGAGAATATAACGTGGTGCGTCGTAAATATCATTGTAACGACCGAGATAACACGAATCGTGATAAACGACACGCTCCTTGACTTCATGGAGCGGTGTGATCCGTTTCTCGTCAATCAGTCGTGCGAGCAATTCCGTATGGTGATACACTTCCACGTCCGGACTCAGTCCGAAATCTGGATACTCGTTTTTAAATGTATTGTAGGCATGCGGATCAATCGTGACAATCTTTTTGACGCCGTATTTCTCAAATGATTTGATGTTTGCTTCTGCGAGTTCTTGGAACAAGACTTCGTTCCCGATTCGACGTGGTGTATCGCCCGAGTTTTTCTCATCGTTTCCGAGAATCGCAAACGAGATATTGGCCTCGTTCAGAATACGTGCAAACGCCATCGCGATTTTTTGACTTCGGTTATCGTACGATCCCATCGCACCAACCCAGAACAGGTACTCGAAGTCTTCGCCCGCTTTTTTCTTCTCCTTTGCTGTCGGAACGACGAGTTCATCCCTATTTTTCCGCCAGTTTTCGCGTTCTTTCCGGTTCATCCCCCACGGATTACCTTGACGTTCGATGTTCGCCATCGTCCGTTGCATCTCCGGATCCATCTTGCCTTCCATCATGACGAGATGACGACGGAGGTCGATGATCTTATCGACATGTTCGTTCATGACTGGACACTGATCTTCACAGTTCCGACAAGTCGTACACGCCCAGATTTCTTCTTCCGTAATGACGTTCCCAATCAATGAATCGGGAACGATATCCATCTGTCCGGCTGCTGCCAGGGAAGCGATTTGATTACCTTGCGATCCTTCGAACGCAAAGGCAGGTGCCCATGGCGAACGTTGAGTGATCGCTGCCGTTTTCATGTTGAGATGGTCCCGTAATTTAACGATTAAATCCATCGGCGACAGCATCTTCCCCGTTCCGCTCGCTGGGCACATATTCGTACAGCGTCCACACTCGACGCAAGCATACAGATCAACGAGCTGTTTCTGATTGAAATCTTCGATTCGGTTGACCCCGAAGCTGAATTCCGCTTCATCGTCTTCTGCCTCTTCCATGACTGATAGATCAATCGGTGCCAAACGCCCGACTTTCGACGTTCGACCGAGCCAAACGTTTGCTGTACCGGCAATCAAGTGCGCATGTTTACCTTGCGGGATGTAAACCATGAAGCTAAGTAAGAACAGTAAGTGCGCCCACCAGAAGAAAACGAATAATCCAAACGCAATTGACTCCGGCACCCAACTGAATAAGAACGCGATGCTTGAAGCAACCGGTTCACCGAGCGTCGAATGATTCTCATAGACAAGGAAGAAGCCGTTTCCGAACAGGACGGCGACCATCAAACCACCGATGAAGATCAACGCAAGACCTGCCATGAAATTCCGCTTCAAGCGGACGAGTTTCTCGACGTACCGGCGATAAAATCCCCAAACGACGGCAATCAAGATGACGAGCATGACGATTTCTTGGAAGAATGTAAAAATCGGATAAAGCGGACCGAGTGGGACGTGCGGGAAACGCTGACCGACAGCGAGTCCTTTCCAAATAAAATCGATCGCTCCGAATTGAACGAGTAAGAAGCCGTAGAACATCATGACGTGGATGGCGCCACTTTTCTTATCCTTTAATAATTTCTTTTGACCGAAGACGTTGACTAAGACCGCGTCCAATCGTTCTTTGTTCGTCAGTGTCCATTCCGCCTTTTTCCCCCGTTTAATGGCGGCATAACGACTTTTGACGAGTGACGTGAACAGATAACCCGCATAGCCGATGACGAGTAGGAAGGCAATCCAGTTGATGAGTAAAAACGTATTCATGTTCGAACAAACCCCTTTCCCCCTAAAGCAGTTGTGTTGAAATGAGTATAGCATATAATGAATGGCTATTCATTCATTTTTTTCATTTAGTTTTTACTGTGTCACACAAGCAGATAAGTACTCAAAAAAAATCAAGCAGTGGATCATCCACCGCTTGATTTAATCACGTCCAATACATCATTTTTTTAATTTCATCGCATTGGCCATCAGACCAGGGATGTCCGTATTTTCATGCAATCCACTGAACTGTTCGCTTTGTGGACCGTACGCGTAGAGCGGAACGTCAACACCTGTATGCACGGCAGTCGTCCAGCCGACATACGCTCGTTTACTGATCATCTCATTCAATGTCATGACGCGTTTCTTCGCATCCACTTTTTGCAACGTCTGAATTTCTTCAGTCGTCAAATCAAACGTCGTTTCTCGTTTGACGACAGTTGCGATGTTCGATAAGTCGTCGTTGAACTGACGAACCATCTCATCTCCCGTCGCCTTGACGTTTTTCAAGACTTCCGGTTTCGCTACGTACTCATCGTATCCACCGACGGACATACCACCTGTATCATGGTCACCGGCAACGACGACTAAAGTATGTTTATCTTTTGCAGCAAAACGAAGCACTTTTTCGACTGCCTGGTGGAACGCTTCTGCATCCTTCATCGCCCAAGCAGCATCATGCGCATGACCCGCCCAGTCGATCTGACTTCCTTCTACCATCAAGAAGAAGCCATCGCGATCTTTCTTCAATGTTTGCAGGGCTTTCGACGTCATCGTCGCAAGGCTCGGTTGATTCGTGTTTTCCCGGTCCAGTTCTGGTGCCATTCCTTCTTCTGCAAACAATCCAAGAACTTTACGACCGTCCGTCTCATTTAAACTTTCGAGTGAATCCGCATACTGGTATCCTGCTCGTTCTGCTTTCTTCACTAGATTACCAGCCTCTTGAACGCCACCATTTTTCTGATCAAAAAAGAACTTCTGACCGCCACCCAGTAAGACGTCGACTTTCATTTCATCCATGTATTGCTTCGCGATGTCCGCTTCGTTCGCGCGCGTTGCGACGTGTGATGCAAAAACAGCTGGTGTCGCATGGGTGATAGCTGATGTCGAGACAAGTCCTGTTGCTTTGCCCGCTTGATCCGCCCGATCAAGAATAGACGCCACTTCTTTTCCACTTGGATCCATACCGATTGTTCCGTTGTTTGTTTTTGTTCCTGTTGCCATCGCCGTTCCGGCAGCAGCTGAATCGGTCACTTTCGTGTTTGCCGAATACGTCCGCATCATTCCTTTTAAGTGACCGTCGAGTTCCGTCTCCTCGCCTCCTTGATACCAGCGATAATTCGTTGCATAGGCAGCTGAATAACCGTCCGGGATCATGAAGATGACATTTTTAACCTTCGCTTGTTTCGTGTTTTGTTTTGCCTCGACCGGCTGAGCCGATTCATATGTATAGCCCGCAACTCCCGTCATAAGCACTGTACCGAGAATACCTGTCGCCATCCATTTCTTGTTCATTTGTGTTTCCTCCCTGTTCACGATGATGGTTTCATCATACCGAGCGAATGTAAATGAACGATGGAGACCGCTTTAAGGAATGTAAAGAAACGATGACAGCCGAGTTACCACTTCATCTCTTCAAACATGTAATAGCCTTTGTGCTGTTCTTCTAAATATGCCGATAATGGAAGACGGACGTCTTCACTCGTGATGTACTCCGCTAACTCTGTTTGGTTGATCCACTTCGTCTCAATGATTTCTTCATCGGGATCACTTGGATCAAGTACACCACTCACTTCGCAATCAAAATAAGTCACGAGGCTGTGCGCTTGATAAGTTGGCATGAAGTTCTCCGTTAAGAAGGCAAACGACGACGATGTGACCGTCAAACCGGTTTCTTCTTCCACCTCGCGACGCAGTGCTTGCTCGAGGGTCTCTCCAGACTCAATCTGTCCACCGGGTAAGCTCCAGCGTTTCTCCTGACCCGATTGATTATGGACGATGAGCAGTTGATCGCCCTTACGGATGACCGCGACGATGATTCGATAGAGTGGATACATGACGCTTCCTCCTAAAAAGACCACCTTGCCTAAAACAAGATGGTCCACTGTGATTGTTTATTCTAAGCCGAGCGACTGTGGCAGACGGACTGCACGTGCGAAGGCATTTTTATAGTCCTTTTTCGCGACTAACTTTTCGACTTCACGGATTGCTGGATGCTGTTCGTCCGCGAACGCACCAAGAATCGTCAAGTAACGCTCGTATACTTGATCGTCTTCCTGACGTGCTTTCAAGAGCGCTGTATACAGCATGACGGTATCTTCACCGTATAAGACCGGTAATTCTTCGTTAATTAAAAGCAGTGTATCAATCGCTTCTGGATCGACCTTCGGATTATATTCCGTGATGACCTGCTCTGCGAGTCCTTCGAGTTGATCGCGCCATTCGTTGTAACGCGGCTCATCGTTCTCGAGCCACTCAAACCATTCCTCTTCCAACATCTGCTCCATTTGACGTACTGTTTGTTCAAATGCCATTCGTCTCACTCCGTTCCCAAGTTAAATCAATCATATACGTACCGACTGCTTGTCCATTCATCTTTAATGTATAGCGAAACTGCATCTGCTGCCGTTTCATCTCAATCGTCTTCGTGTCCGTTTCCATCAACATCTGACCGAATTGACTGCCATATTGGCTTTTGGTCGTCTCTCCTAAAATGAAGACGTGATGCATCGCAACAGGACCTTTGCGATTCAAAGCGATCTGGTCTTTTGACCATTTGATCGTCGTATCGATCGGTTGTTCATCCGGCTGAACGAACTTCACGGCAAAACCGTCTTTTGTTTCGAACAATGTGCCGTCCGCCTCAAGTTCGACCGATTCACGCATCGGACCATCTTCGATCGTCGTCACTTGTCGTAATGACACCGGGTACTTTACTGGTTTCACTTCTATCACCTCATCGTTTAGCGTACACGATTTTTTCGTCTGATGCACCTTCTGCTTACATGCAAGAAAAAAACGGATTCGACAACTATCGAATCCGTTCAAAACATATTAGCGCACACGGTACAGACGAGCTTCGAATGGACGAAGTTCCAGCTCTGTTCCTTCATGGTGCATCGTCGGATAGTTGCCGAGCAACATATTGTCCGAGTGCAAGATGATGTCCGTATCGATTTCTGCTGTTTCGCCTTTTAAGTTCGTAACGATCAAGAATTGTTCGTCACCAAACGTCCGTGTATACGCGTAGACTTTCGTATCTTCCGGTAAGATGAGATCATACGCGCCATAGATCAATGTCTCTTCCATCTTACGGATTTGGATCATTCGTTTGTAGAAGTTCAAGATTGAATCTTCATCTTGTTCTTGCGACGCGACGTTGATGTCCGCGTAGTTCGGGTTGACACCAAACCATGGAGATTGATTTGAGAAGCCACCGTTTTGCTCGTTCGTCCACTGCATTGGTGTGCGTGAGTTATCACGGGACGAGTTCCAGATGACTTCCATGATTTCCTCATGTGTCTTCCCGGAAGCAAGTTGCATCTCGTACATGTTTTTCGTCGCGACATCATCATAATCCGAGATGTCCGGGAATTGAACGTTCGTCATCCCAATCTCTTGTCCTTGATAGATGAACGGTGTGCCTTGCATGAAGAAATACATCATCGCAAGCGACTTCGCGCTCTCTTTCCAGTACTGTTCCTCGTCGCCCCAAAGAGAGACCGAACGAACCTTATCGTGGTTTTCGAGGTACAACGCATTCCAACCTGTTGCTTCAAGTCCTTTTTGCCATTTCGTCAGCACTTGCTTCAGTTTGACGACGTCGACGCCTTTTTCAGCGTCTGCGCGCCAGAGATCCATGTGTTCGAACTGGAAGACCATGTTCATCTTACCGTTCTCTTCTCCGACCCAGAGATCCGCTTCTTCCGGTGTGACGCCATTTGCTTCTCCGACTGTCATGATATCGTATTTCGAGAACGTCTCATCCTTCAACTCTTCGAGATACGCATGGATGCCTTCTACGTTCATATGCATATCGAATGAAGGGACATACGGCATACCAAGCGGATTCGGGAGATCAGCGAATGATTGATCCTTGTTGATGTGACTGATCGCATCGATTCGGAAACCGTCGATGCCTTTATCGAGCCACCAGTTGATCATCGTATAGACCGCTTGACGCATGTCGCGGTTTTGCCAGTTCAAGTCTGGTTGACGACGAGAGAAGACGTGCAGGAAGTACTGCTCCGTCTTTTCGTCATATTCCCATGCTGATCCACCGAAAATACTTTCCCAGTTGTTCGGTTCTCCACCATTGACCGCATCTTTCCAGATGTACCAATCGCGTTTCTCATTGTCTTTTGACGAACGTGATTCAAGGAACCACGGGTGTTCATCCGATGTGTGGTTAACGACGAGATCAAGCAAGACCTTGATGTCACGCTTATGCGCTTCTTCCATTAAGAGATCGAAGTCCGCCATCGTACCGAACTCATCCATGATGTCTTCATAATCACTAATGTCATATCCGTTATCGTCGTTCGGTGACTTGAACATCGGGCAAATCCAAAGAACGTCGACGCCAAGATCCTTCAAATAATCCAGTTTTGCGATGATACCCGGAATATCGCCGATTCCATCGTTGTTTGCATCGTAAAAGCTGCGTGGATAGATTTGGTAAGCAACTGCTTCTTTCCACCAAGCTCGTGTAATTGTTTGTTGGGCCGTTTCAGGGCGCGGTATCATTTGTGTCATGTGTCGTGAATCCTCTCGTAGGTCAGTCTTTGGGGTGTTATTTTCATTAGTTATTGAACTTCTATACACAGCGCAACCGATTGCGCAATTCCTCTACCTTCATCTTATCAAATCCACTTTTAAAGTCAATGTTTCGGGGGTGATTCCACCATTTCACATCAACGGTTGTCACTCTTCGTTCACACTGAATATTTCAGATCGTTTTACATTACATTTACTGAATTATCCTACACTGTTTATCGGTCGATTTCTACCCTTTTGCATAACCTTTCCTTCCGAAAGTGAATCTTTTTTTCTTCGTTCGGGTATACCCTTACCAATGCATGTAAAAAAGGGGGATTTTCAGGATGAAGGGACAATTCTTTATTGGTGGGCAATGGCTAGATCACGGACGAGAACGGACGGATGTTACGAATCCAGCAACTGGAGAAGTCGTCGGTAGTGTACCAAACGGAACAAAATCAGACGTCAACGACGCAGTAGAAGCAGCACGGAAGGCATTTCCTGACTGGTCGAAGCGGACAGTCTACGAACGTGCCGAACTTCTCGAGAAGTTATATGCGAAGATGATTGAGAAAAAAGATGAACTGGCTCGCCTGATGACGCTTGAAATGGGGAAACCGCTCGCTGAGTCAGAAGGTGAAGTGCAGTATGCCGCAAACTTCGTCAAATGGTTTGCAGAGGAAGGAAAACGCGCTTATGGGCGTGTCATTCCAACGCATGATGCGAGCAAACGACTTCAAGTCATCAAACAGCCGGTCGGTGTCGTTGCTGCGATCACACCATGGAATTTCCCGGCTGCCATGATTACCCGAAAGCTTGCTCCGGCACTCGTCGCCGGATGTACGTTCGTCATCAAACCACCAACAGCGACTCCGCTTACCGCGCTTCGTCTTCTTGAACTCTGTCAAGAAGTCGGGATTCCAGAAGGCGTCGTCAATGCCGTTACAGGTAGCGGGAAAGCGCTTGGTGAATCACTCGCGACACATCCACATGTCGATAAGATCACTTTCACTGGTTCAACCGAAGTTGGACGGACGCTGATGGCTCAAGGAGCAGAGACGATCAAAGCGATGTCGCTTGAACTTGGCGGACATGCACCGATTCTCGTCTTTGATGACTGTGATCTCGATTTAGCTGTCGCTGAGACGATTAAGTCGAAATTCCGTAATGGCGGTCAAACGTGCGTCTGCGGAAACCGGATTTACGTATCCGACTCGATCTATGATGCGTTCGTTGAAAAACTCGGGCAAGAGACAGCGAAGCTGAAGACCGGAAATGGTCTTGATGCTGAGACGAAGATTGGACCGATGATCAATAAAGCGGGTTACGATAAAGTCAAAAAACATGTTGATGATGCGACATCCGCTGGTGCACGAGTCGTCACGGGCGGAACAGGAACGACGGATGAGGAGAACGATGTCTATTATTATGAAGCAACCGTTCTCGCGGACGTAAAACCCGGCATGCTGATCATGAACGAGGAGACGTTCGGACCTGTTGCTCCCGTCCAGCGTGTCAGTTCTGATGAGGAAGCGGTTCGTTACGCCAACCAGACACCATTCGGTCTCGCTTCGTATGTCTTTACGAAGGATTACGCCCGTGCGATTCGCGCGATCGAAGGGCTTGATTACGGAATCGTCGGCTGGAATGATGGTGTTCCTTCTGCTGCGCAAGCACCATTTGGTGGAATGAAACAATCCGGTCTCGGACGCGAAGGTGGTAGTGAAGGACTCGAAGCCTATCTCGAGACGAAGTACATTTCAATCGGTGGACTAGCGTGAACGCGGCGGATTGGTTCGTCCAATGTTTAGAGGCAGAGGGCGTCACGCATATCTTTGGTGTTCCCGGTGAGGAAAACATCACATTACTCGAATCACTCAGTCGTTCGTCGATCACGTTCATCACGACGCGTCACGAAACGAATGCTGCGTTCATGGCAGCGATGTTCGGTCGCCTGAGTGGACGACCGGGTGTCTGCCTATCGACACTTGGTCCCGGTGCGACCAATATGATGACCGGTATTGCAAGTGCGACGATGGATCATTCCCCTGTCGTCGCGATCACAGGTCAAGGAGCGACAGCACGGCAACACAAAGCATCGCATCAAATATTTGACCTCGTAGACCTCTATCGTCCGGTCACGAAGTCTAGTACATCCGTTCTGTCGGCGGAGGTCATTCCGGAAATCGTGCGACGTGCCTTCGCGACAGCAAAAAGTGAAAAACCAGGTTCAACCCATATCTCTTTTCCAGAAGACATCGCAACACAAGAACGTGATCAAGCAGCGACACCCTTACAGCAGGACAGTACACCAACGCATCTCCATTCCCTGACGATTGATGATCCTGACGCCTTACGTCTGATCGAACGAGCAAAACGTCCGGTCATCATTGCTGGATTTGGCATTCATCGGCAACAAGCACTTGATGCGTTTCGAGCATTCGTCGAAAAGCTCCAAGCTCCCGTCGTCGAGACGATGATGGGAAAAGGAGCGATTTCTTCACACCATCCGCTTGCCGCACACACAATCGGTTTACCAGACGTCGATTACAACCAACGGATTCTCGATTCGAGTGACCTCATCATTACGGTGGGCTACGATATTACGGAGTTACCTCCGCAAAAATGGAATCCGAAAAAGACACCGATCGTCCATTTGGATACGAATCCTCACGAAATCGATGCTTATTATCCGGTTGTCGCGAACGTAGTCGGACCACTCGTCGATATGCTGACTGTATTGACTCCTTTACTGCCCGAGCGTGCGTGGAACGACTGGCAACAAGATCGCGATAAATTACGCGACGAGATTCAAGAAACGTACTCGCTTGCCCTGCCTTTACATCCTCAAAGTATCGTCCGTGAACTCGAACGAACTGTCGGGGAGGATGGCATGGTCTTCTCGGACGTTGGTGCACACAAAGTCTGGCTCGCACGCCATTATCAAACGACACGTCCGGATCAGTTATTCATTTCCAACGGATTTGCTTCGATGGGCTATGGTTTATCGAGTGCGCTCGCAGCCAAGCTGTTATATCCGGACCGGCGAATCGCCTGTGCCGCTGGAGATGGTGCCTTTTTGATGAATGGACAAGATCTCGAGACCGCTGTTCGTCTGAAGCTTCCGCTCGTCGTATTGATTTGGCGTGACGGAACCTATGGACTGATTGAATGGAAACAACAACAAGCGTTTGGGCGTTCGTCTTACATCACGTTTGACAATCCAGACCTCGTTCAACTGGCTCATGCTTTCGGCGCACTCGGTCTCCGTGTCGGTGAACACGGCTCCCTCGCACATTGTCTTGACCAAGCATTTGCAAGTGATGGACCCGTTTTGATTGACTGTCCGGTCGATTACCGGGAAAATCTAAAGTTAAGTGAACGTCTCCGGACGTATGGAGGATGATATACATGACACAACCACGTAAGCTGCAATCCATTTCTGATTTTGATCAATTTGCGTCCGAACACAACGCGTTCGTGATTTGCAAACACAGCACGACATGTCCGATTAGTGCCGCAGGATTCTCGGAGTATACGAAGTTTGCAGATGAAACGTCTGTTCCAACAGCATATCTTTTCGTCCAAGAAGCTCGGACCTTATCGAATCACATCGCCGAACATTACAGCGTTCGACACGAGTCACCACAAGTCTTATTCATTCAAGACGGTAAATCGGTCTGGACAGCCTCGCATTACGACATCACGAAAGATGCACTCGAAACGAACGTCCAGTAATGCTAGACTTCCGGCTGTTTCAAACTGAAGACCAAGCGCAATTTTTCTTTAACGAGAAGGATTGCGCTTTTTTGTTTACCACGAATCGTTATCCTAGGAAGCGATGTCGAGTGTACAACATGCTTCTTTCCTTGTTTACTTCACTAGAAAAACGCTTTCAATCTTACATAAAAAATAAAATTACCTTTCTTAGCTATTATTATTTGTAATTCGAACTAAATCGGATTAAGATAAACTACAGATAGAACGACCGTATAGAAATATGTACCGTTAGTTTAGTTAGGAGGATATTTATGCAACAAAGTGCAACTCACACAGCTCGAGCTCCTTACGGCATTCTCGCCGTTTTGATGATCGGGGCATTCATTGCTTTCTTAAATAATACGTTGCTCAACATCGCCCTGCCTTCGATCATGAAGGATCTTGCGATTGAACCATCAACTGCTCAATGGCTGTCAACTGGTTTCATGCTTGTCAACGGTGTCTTGATTCCGACATCTGCGTTCTTGATTCAAAAATATTCGGTTCGTCGCCTCTTCTTACTCGCGATGACGCTCTTCTCGGCTGGAACGATTCTTGCCGGCTTCGCAGAAGTCTTCCCTGTCTTGCTTGCAGGACGGATGATTCAAGCATCTGGTTCTGCGATCATGATGCCGTTACTGATGAACGTCATGCTCGTCAGTTTCCCGATTGAAAAACGTGGGACTGCGATGGGCTTCTTCGGATTAATCATGATGGGTGCCCCAGCAATCGGACCGACGTTGTCTGGTTGGATCATCGAGCACTATGATTGGCGGATGTTGTTCCACTTCATCACACCAATCGCCTTGATCGTGCTCGTTGCTGGTTTCTTCTTACTTCGTGACGTCAAGGAACGGTCTGCCACTCGGATCGATCTCGCTTCCGTGGCACTTTCGTCACTTGGTTTCGGTGGCTTACTGTATGGATTCAGCTCAGCTGGCTCTAAAGGTTGGGATAGCTTCCACGTCTATGGAGCTTTGATCGTCGGAGTCATCGCACTCGTGACATTCATTTACCGTCAGCTCCATATGGAACGTCCGATGCTCAACTTCAAGATTTATCGTTACCCGATGTTCGCCTTGTCTTCTGCCATCTCGATGGTCGTCACGATGGCGATGTTCTCGGGCATGTTATTGCTTCCGATCTATGTCCAGACGATTCGCGGTATCTCACCACTTGATGCGGGTCTCATGCTATTACCAGGTGCCATCTTGATGGCCGTCATGTCACCGATCAACGGGAAACTGTTTGATAAGATCGGTGGACGTCCTCTTGCGTTGACTGGTTTGTTCATCACAGTCGTTACCAGTTACTACTTCAGTCAGCTCGAGATGGATACGACGTATACGCATCTGATCGTCCTGTATTCGTTACGGATGTTCGGGATGTCAATGGTCATGATGCCAGTCTCGACGAACGGTTTAAACCAGTTACCAACGCGCTACTATCCACACGGAACAGCGATGAACAATACGTTGCAACAAGTATCCGGTGCGATCGGAACAGCCTTGCTCGTAACGATCATGTCGACGCATGCGAAGACACGTGGGACAGAACTCGCGGCTGAAGCGGCGAAGAACATGACGAGTCAACCGACAGCTGAAGCGGCTGCTGCTCTGAAACAGCAGATTACGATGCAAGCGACGCTTGACGGAATCAACTATGCGTTCTTCATCTCGACGTTCATCGCTGGTCTAGCATTCGTCCTTGCCTTCTTCATTAAACGGGCGACACAAGCCGAAGATATCATCAGCGATCAACGCTCATTGAACGAAACGATCGTCAAACCACAAGTTTCCAATCAGTAAGTGCAAAAGCAGTCGCCTCTCGCGACTGCTTTTTTATTTCTTAAGCTATATACTGGTACCCCCCATACCTATATGTTAGAGTAAAGATAACAACAAGATCACCAAAGGAGGCACGACTATGACACACGATCACCCCGTCGTTCCACGAACGAATGAAGAACAAGATGCGTTGATGAAGCGATTGAAGCGCATCGAAGGACAAGTCCGCGGGATTGCTAATATGGTCGCTGAAGATCGGTATTGTATCGACATTTTGACGCAAACGGCATCAATCCAAGCAGCTTTGCGGCAAGTCGAACTACAAATCATCGAACGCCACGTTAAGATGTGCATGCATGAAGTCGCCACCCGTCAAGATAGTACGGACGCTTACGTCGATGAATTGATGTCGGTCATCGCTCGATTGAAAAAGTAAGGAGGGTTTTCTGATGTCAAAAACGATTGAGTTTGATATTGAAGGCATGACGTGTGCCGCCTGCTCCGCCCGGATTGAAAAAGTCCTCAACCGGATGGACGGGGTTGAAGCAACGGTCAACTTGCCGCTTGAAACCGCTCGTGTTTCGATTTCTGATTCTTATGACGATCAAGCGATCATCGAAAAAATCCGAAAAATCGGCTACGGGGCAACGGTCAAACAAGCACCACACGCAACAAAATCGAATCGCCGGATGCTGTATCGCTTTATGATCGCGGCCATTCTATCGTTACCGTTGCTCGCGAGCATGCTGACGCATATTCCAAACAGTCCGTTCCACCTTCCATTCTTAATGAATCCGTGGCTACAGTTTGCTTTAGCGACACCGGTGCAATTCATCATCGGAGCGCCCTTCTATAGTGGGGCTTATAAAAGTTTACGGAGTGGGAGTGCCAACATGGATGTCCTCGTTGCACTCGGAACATCGGCAGCCTACTTTTATTCCGTTGCTGAAATGCTACTCGTCTCTGATATGCCGCATCTCTACTTTGAGACGAGTGCGATTCTGATTACACTCGTCTTACTCGGCAAGGTCCTCGAAGACCGTGCGAAACAACAGACGACGGGAGCAATTAAAAGCCTGCTCTCCCTACAAGCAAAGGAAGCCGTCATCTTAGAGGACGGACAGGAACGAACGGTCTCCATCGATGCAATTCAAACCGGGATGATCTTACTCGTAAAACCTGGGAATAAAATTCCGACAGATGGTATCATTCGCTCAGGCGACGCGTATCTCGATGAATCGATGTTGACCGGTGAATCTGCGCCTGTTCATAAAACGGTTGGGGCATCCGTCATTGGTGGTACGCTGAATACGAACGGATCTTTACAAGTCGAAGCGACAAAGATCGGACAAGCGACAGTTCTTTCACAAATCATTCGTGTCGTCGAACAAGCGCAGACTGAAAAGGCACCGATTCAACGACAAGCCGATCGGATTTCTGGTGTGTTCGTGCCGATCGTCGTTGCCATCGCGCTTCTGACGTTAGCCGCTTGGTGGATGATCAGTGGATCCTTTGCGGAAGCGATTCGTCCTGCCATCGCGGTGCTCGTCATCGCTTGTCCATGTGCACTCGGACTTGCGACACCGACTTCGATCATGGTCGGAACTGGAAAAGGGGCTGAACGAGGGATTCTCTTTAAAGGGGGCGCTCAACTCGAGAATCTTCAACATGTCGATGCTGTCGTCTTTGATAAGACCGGAACACTGACAGTCGGTCGCCCTGTCGTCGTCGAAACGTTCGGTACGGAGACAGCGCTCGATTTCGCTGCTGCGCTTGAACGGCAATCGGAACACCCTCTTGCTCGCGCCATCACAGCAGAACGGGATGTCGTCTTTGATATCGAACGGTTCCACGTCGAATCAGGACGTGGGATCACGGGACAAATCATGGGACATGATCTCATCGTCGGATCGGCGCGAATGATGCAGGAACGAAACATCATTCTTCCTGATTGGACATCACCTGGAGCGACTCTCGTATACGTCGCTGTCGATGGAGAAGTTGCAGCCGGATACGCCATCCGTGACGCGCTAAAAGATTCAGCGAAAGAAACGATCAAGCGGTTGCGCGAGACAAAAGAAGTATATCTCTTGACCGGTGATCGTCGTGAAGTCGCTGATCATTTAGCAACAGAACTGGGACTGGATCCAGCGTTCGTCTTTGCTGACGTTTTGCCGATTGAAAAGGCAGATGTCATTCAGTCACTTCAACAAACGAAACGTGTCGCGATGGTCGGAGACGGTATCAATGATGCCCCTGCTCTCGTAACAGCAGATGTCGGCATCGCGCTCGGTAGCGGAACGGACGTTGCCCTTGAAGCAGCCGACGTGACGCTACTTGGACACGACTTAAAACAAGTTTTACTTGCGATCGAGCTGAGTGAGCAGACGATGAAAAACATTCGTCAAAATCTCGTCTTTGCACTCGGTTATAACACGATTGGTATTCCGGTCGCCTTTCTCGGTCTGCTTGCCCCATGGCTTGCGGGTGCCGCGATGGCATTCAGCTCTGTCTCTGTCGTGACGAATGCGTTACGATTAAAACGTACCCCACTATCTGAAGGAGGAACATCATCATGAAAGAAACAACATTATCTGTTATCGGTATGACATGCAATCACTGTAAAGCAAGTGTCGAATCAGCTTTATCTGAAGTCGAAGGTGTACAACATGCTACTGTCTCACTCGAACAAAACCAGGTTACAGTCCAGCACGAGGATGTTCCTCGTGAACGTCTCGTCGATGCGATCGAAGAAATCGGCTACGATGTACCGACTGCTTAAATTTTCATGCCAAACTGCTTCTAACACGCAGTTTGGCTTTTTTATTTTTTGAAAAGCGGGAATGTACGGAGTAAGGAGGGGTTCGTATGGTACCGAAAATCGAATTCGTAGAACACTTCGACGACAACAAAGGAAAACGATTTAAAATCGAACTTTGGAATCTCGGAACCTTCACATTCAGTGCCGAGTCAGCTCGTGGACCTGTCACCCGTTTCACCTCCATTGACATTCAATTCGTTCAAGCTTGCGTTCAACGAATGCGCTCGATCGTGGACGCTAAAAAAGCATTTCAGGAAGACCAACCAGTCTAATCCTGTTCTTTTTCCATTCTCCTCATGGCGCTTGCCATGAGTTTTTTTGTTTCCGGTCAATGTTTTTCAATATTTTTGTCTTTTTTTCGAAAACCAGTATCGCTTCGGCAAGATGAACCGATAAGAAACAGACATCATTTTATTCACATCTTGAGTATTGGAGGCAACTACGTGCGTAATCCTTTTAAAAGTAAGACTACTTCGGCTTATCAAGCTACCATCGGCTTTCCTGATTCCCGTCTCATTACGAAGACGGCAGATCCTGATCTCACATCCCGTCTCGTATACATGGGGTATACAGAAGAACAGCTACAGACACTTAAATCGATGGCACCTGTCGTTCAAGGCATCTTAGATGAGGTTCTTGAACAGGTCCTCGATCATCTTCTATTAAATCCTGAGATGGCAACCATCGCAAAACAATCGTCGACACGCGAACGACTGAAGAAAGTCTTTGCTGACTACTTCACGAGTCTACTGACAGGAAATATGAACGAGTCATTCCTCGCGATGCGTACGCGAATGGGACAGACACATAAACACAACTTCGTTCCCGTCACTTGGTTCATCGCTTCGTATGCTGCGTTTCAGACGTTGTTGATTCCAAAAATCGTCGAACACTATCAGCATGACCCAGCACAACTGACAACAGCTGTGCTTGCATTGACTCACGCAATGAACTTAGACGCTCAGATCGTGACGAGCCAGTACGTCGATTCTCGCTTGAATGAAGTGACGACGGCGAACGAGTCACGCCGTCAACTTTTGACGGACGTCGTTCGTGTCAGTCAAGAAGTCGCAAGCTCAGTTGAGCACACGGATCATGCCATCATCGAGACGAGCCGACGTGCTTCACAAGTATTAGCAGAAACAGCTCAGACGGAGCAGACAAGCCAGCAACTCGTTCAAATGACGATTGCTAACGAACGACAGATGCAACAGATGGAGCAACAATTCGCTCAATCGACACAACAAGTTGGTACTTCGCTTGAAAGCATCCATGAATTGAAGACGACATCGGATGAGATCGTCCAGATGACGCAAAGCATCGAAGCGATCGCCAATCAGACGAACTTACTCGCGTTGAATGCTTCGATTGAAGCAGCACGTGCCGGTGAACACGGTAAAGGATTTGCTGTCGTCGCGACGGAAGTTCGAAACCTTGCCGAGAATGCGAAATCGTTGAGTAGCAGTATCAACGGTCTGATTCAAAAGAACAATGGTAATATCACACAACTCGTTTCTCAGATGGAAGACATTACACGTGCCAACACCGCATCTCAGCAAGAATTGCAACAAGTTAAACAAGGAATTCAAACCGTTAAGAGTGAAATGGAGAATTCCCTCACCTTGTTTGGACGCAACAAAGAAAACCTCGGGCAAATCGTCGAGACGATCCAAGGTCTCAGTAAGACGACACAAGGCTTGACGACACTGACGACGGATCTTGTCGCTGCTTCCGAAACACATTAAAAAATAGGCAATTCTTATTCTCGGTTTTAACCGAAATAAGAATTGCCTATTTTACTTTACTCGTCTTGTTCTGCTGTGACGACAAGACGCTGATCGTATCCTTTTGATTCTGAAAACGTACCTATACATGAAATGAGCGTCAGTTTATTCATGACGGTTGCACCGAAGATTGATCCGACAGGTGCTTCATCGACAGGATAGGACATGACGTTCGTCACCACGTACGATACCTGTTGTCCTGTTTTTCCCGTCACTTCAATCCGTTGCCCTTTTTTAATCTTGGCTAAATCATAAAAAACAGCGGGACCTTCTTGATCATCCAAATGTCCGGCTAGCACGACATTTCCGGTTTGTCCGGCCTTTGCTCCGTATTTATACCAAGCGACCTGATCGGTCTGTTTCGGAACATCCATCCGTCCTTGTTTATCCTTCCCGACGACTTCGATGTTCGCTTTCACATCGAGCGTCGGAATTGTAATACGCGTTGGTATGAACGCCTCTTCGTCCACCTTTTCGGATGGCGTGGACGAAGAAGACGTCGTTGTTTCGGTTTGTTTTGGTTTTTCCGGCTTTGTAGCATCTGGAGGTGATCCCGATTGACATCCGGCTAATACGAGTAAGAGAAGAAGACTACTCTTAAGCGTTTTGTTTACGACGGACGACATACGCTGTTCCTACTAACAAGGCAGCTGCTGCTGCGACTGCCCATGGTGTAGCAGAAGCCGTATCAGATGAACCACCAAGTCCTGTTTCTGGCATTGATGCCATTTCACCACCGTCTGGGATCAAGAGGACTTCAAATGCTGGTTCGCCTTCAAGTAAGCCGATTGCGAGTGCTGTATAGTTTTTGCCACTGTCGAGTTTGACACCATCCAGTGCTTTGACGACATCCGTTGCGCCTGCAGGACGGACTTCAAGGTCATACGTACCTGCATCGAGTGTACCGTAGTCAGAGACTTTTGAGAATTCAAGGTTACTGAAGAGTGGGTCTCCACCTTTTGGTGCGACATCAACAGCTGGCGCATCTGGTGCAAAGTGTGCGACACGAACCATTGATTTTCCATCTTCGCCTTTACCATTGTCTTCCATGACCGCGAGTTTGATATCAGCTAATTTGCCGATTGCTGCGACCGAATAGAATTTACCAGCTTCTACGTTGAGTGTTTGAGAGAGCACAGGATTTTTCGTAGTTCCTGCAGCGAATACTTCTACTTTATGTTCGCCAGCTGGTAGTGTGAGATAATCTGTGACATCTTTGAATTTTGCTCCTGATACCGCTTTTTTGCCATCGACCGCGATATCGACTGCCGGAGCATCTGGTGAAGCATGAATGACACGAACCATTGCGTCATCCGCTGCGCCTACTGGTAGCACGAATAGTGCAAACAGCAACGTAGCGGTCACAAACGATAAGAGTTTCTTCATCTTTTTTCCACCTTTCTGATTGTCAAATGTACATCGCTCTCAAACCAATGTTCTTACACTTCAGAACATTTCCTTCGTGGTGACATCTTAAACTTAAGATACTGCCGTAAATGTGTAAAGATTTCAGTGTGCTATGAACTTGTTCTACAAACACATTGACTTTTTCTTTCTTTTCGAAATAAAATATCTTAAATAACAATAGAAAAGAAGGTTAAAACCTATGGATTCCTACGATTTAAAAATTATTACTTTTTTGAAAAGGGATGCCCGGATGAAATGGTCAACACTTGCACAACACATCGGCTTATCGGCACCGGCTGTTGCAGAGCGCGTCGCACGCTTACAAGAGCAAGGTATCATCCGTCAGTTGACGACGGTTCTAGACCCCTCCTCCTTTGACTATCGTCTTGCTGCATTCGTCGCTGTTTCACTCGAGCGACCGGAACATCGAGCGCCATTTCTAAAACGGATTCAAGAACTTGAGTATGTACTGGAATGCCATCACGTCGCCGGGGACGATGATTACCTACTTAAAATCCGTTGTCGGGATACAGAACAACTTGATGAAATCATCACCTACCACATCAAAGAATTAGCAGGTATCCTGCGGACGAAAACGACGATCATCATGCGAACGGAAAAGGAGTCGCTTCATTTTCCGTTACCCGAGGTCGACTGATGTTTACGACTGGTTTTGGAATCGGGTTTGCCTTAGCCGCCCCCGTCGGTCCGATTGGCCTCTTATGCATGCAACGAACTCTTCGACATGGACGAATTTCCGGAATTGTTTCCGGACTCGGAGCCGCAACGGCAGACTTTACTTATGGATTGCTTGCCTTATCTGGTTTTTCACTCGTCCAATCTTTACTCACCCAAGCATCCTGGATGCAACTGATTGGCAGTCTGTTTTTGTGTTACATCGGCTGGTCGATGTTTCAAGCTTCTTCGACCGCCTCAATTTCCGATACAGTCTCGTCACGGTTAAGTAACTATCTATCCGTCTTACTCCTGACGTTCTTGAACCCCATGACGATCACGCTATTCCTGGCGTTGTTCGCACGATTTAAATTGACGATGACGAACGGACAGGATGCCTTTTTGTTTCTAATCGGTATTTTTCTCGGTTCTGCCACTTGGTGGGTCATCTTGGCGAACATCACACACCTGCTCAAGCACCAGCTTGCGACACCCACTTTACGTATCATCCAGTGGACGTCTGCCAGTCTAATCATCGGATTCGGTGCGTTCGGGATCATTCAATTCTTCCTCTAAACAAAACAAAAGAGACCGACATCACGTCCGGTCTCTTTTGCTTTTTCATTTAATGAATCCAATCATCATTTCGCGTAATACTTTCGCTGCCGCGATCGCTGTCATGTCGGATTGATCGTACGCTGGGCATACTTCTACCAAATCCGCGCCGATGACGTCGACGTCTGCTCGTGCGATCATATGAACGACTTCAAGTAGTTCCTTCGTTGTCACTCCACCGATTTCTTGTGTACCTGTCCCTGGTGCTGCTGACGGATCGAGAACATCGATATCGATCGTGACATAGACCTTTTTACCGGAAAGTGTCGGAAGAACTTGACGAAGCGGCTCGACGATCTCGTATTTGAAGAGGTTGTAGCCTGACGTTTTCGCCCATTCGAACTCTTCTTTCATACCTGAACGAATTCCGAATGAATAGCAGTTCTCTGGTCCGATCAAGTTTGCGATTTTCTTAAGTGGCGTCGAGTGCGACAATGGCTCTCCTTCATACTCATCGCGTAAGTCCGTATGCGCATCAAAGTGAAGCACGACGAAATCATCGTAGTGTTTATCGAACGCTTTGACGACTGGCCACGTGACTAAATGTTCGCCACCCATACCGAGCGGGAACTTGCCTGCTGTCAGTAACGAATCGACGTAATCTTCAATCATATCAAGTGATTTTTGAGCATTCCCGAATGGTAACGGGATATCTCCCGCGTCAAACAACTTCGCGTCGGCGATGTCACCATCTAAGTACGGGCTATATTCTTCTAAACCAAGAGATACTTCACGGATACGTGCCGGACCAAATCGTGAACCCGGACGGAAACTGACCGTCCAGTCCATCGGCATGCCGTATAAAATTCCTTTTGCATCTTCGTGAGTCGGTTGACTAGCGATAAAGACTTTTCCTGAATATGCTTCATCAAAACGCATGATCCATTCCCCCTGTTCATTTGCCGTTTGCTGATACAAACGTCTGTTTACCTGACAACAGAGCGATTTCGAAGATCGAAACCGCTCTGTTCATGTGTGCTATAGTGACTGAGCTCAGCCGTTCGTCAAATCTTTAACGAATTTCGGAAGTGCGAAAGCTGCCGTGTGAAGCTCAGGCGTGTAATACTTCGTGTCGATCTCGTGGAAACGCTCTGGTGCAACAGCAAGCGGATCGTGTTTCTTTGATCCGATCGTGAACGTCCAAAGACCACTTGGGTACGTCGGAACGTTAGCGATGTAGAGCTTCGTGATTGGGAAGATTTCTTTAACATCACGTTGGACATCACGGATCAAGTCTGGTGTGAACCATGGGTTATCCGATTGTGCGACGAAAATACCGTCTTCTTTCAATGCTTTTGAAATACCAGAGTAGAAGCCTTTCGTGAACAAGTTGACCGCTGGACCAACTGGTTCAGTCGAGTCGACCATGATGACATCATACTCGTTTTCTGCTTCTGCGATATGCATGAATCCATCCCCAACGATGACTTCGACGCGTGCATCGTCCAATCCACCTGCAATGTTCGGGAGGTATTTTTTCGAATACTCGATGACTTTTCCGTCGATTTCAACTAAAACAGCTTTTTCGACGGACGGGTGTTTCAAGACTTCACGGATGACTCCGCCGTCTCCTCCACCAACGACCAGAACCGATTTTGGATTCGGGTGTGTGAACAACGGGACGTGCGCGACCATCTCGTGGTAAACGAACTCGTCCTTATCTGTCGTCATGACCATTCCGTCAAGTAACAACATCGTACCGAACTCGTCCGTTTCAACCATCTCTAGGCGTTGAAACTCCGTTTGTTCGCTCTCATAAACGTGGTTGACACGGAATGTGATACCGTAATCTTCCGTTTGGTGTTCCGTGAACCATAACTTTAATTTTTGTTCCATTTGCGATAGAACCCCTTTCTTTCATCAAGACAAAAGTTGTTCGTATGCGAGTGGCGTTTACGGCGCTTCTTAATCATACAAATGCGAGTATACCGAATTTCGAAAGAAACTTCTATATAATTCGAAAATTTTTGTCTTCTGTCTTTACTCGACGAACGTCACGATTTCATCAAGTGGACGACGTTGCTTATCACGTTTTGGTTCGTCTGCCCGGTAACCGAATGCGACCATGACCGGCACCGTGAAAACAGAACGATCGAGCAGTCCACGATCGACGAGTAATTGCTCGACGGCTTGCTGGTCGAATCCTTCGATTGGACATGAATCGATACCGATTTGTGCTGCCGTCGACATCATGTTTCCGAGTGCGATATAGGCTTGTTTTGCTGCCCAGTCTTCCATCGCTTTTGGGTTATCACCAATCGCGAAATCCTCCTCTAAAAACAGACCATAACGCTTCGTCCGTCCGGCCTTTGCTTCTTCGGATAGACCAAGGAAATCCATCATCTGCGTGACATGTGGACCATTTGCCTGCATTTGTTCTCCTGTCCGGGCGAGGAACAAGACGAAGTGACTCGCTGTCGGCAATTGTCCTTGTGCGCCCCAAGAGATTTCTTTTAATGCGTCTCGGATTTCTGGATTTTGAATGACGAGCATATTCCATGGCTCATATCCGAACGAGCTCGGTGACAGACGCGCCGTTTCTAAAATGAACCGAAAATCGTCTTCTGGGATCATTTGACCATTAAATGTCTTGGTCGCATGACGAGATTGAAATGCTTCGAGAATCGCTTGTTTTTGTTGTTGTTTTTCCATTGGAAATGCCTCCTTCAAAATGATGACTGCTTTTGTTATATCAAATCTGATTTCAGACCGCCTCTGATTTGCTCACATCAAGCTTTACGTTAGTTTTAAGACGAAACGGGAAATAATAGTATTAACGTTTTCCTTTTTTTATTTCCACATTATTTTAAAAACGCTTGATTGCAATCTTTTTTGCTTATCCTTCCATGAAAAACATTGATCTCTTTATTCTCATTTCCCGGTCGATTTGCTTTTCCACACAAATGTTTGTTACGGTAGTACCCTGCGTGATTAGGTTTTGTTATCGGATCGACGGGGTAATGATAATGTCGTTGCCATCATTTGATACAGAACAACTATGTAAAATTCGAAAGAAGGTGTTGAACACGATGGAAAATAATCGAAAAAGTAAGATCACAAAAGTCTTTATGGTATCCGTCATTTTCTGTGTGCTCTTTACCATATGGGGAATCTTACCGGAATCCCTAATCGGTGCAGCTAGTCTCGGAAATGTCACAGCTAAAGCACAATCCTTTGTTTCTAACGGATTTGGCTGGCTATATCTTCTCGGCATGAGTGCTTTTTTAATCATTGCTATCTTTTTAATCTTTTCCCGCTTCGGTTCGATTCGACTCGGTAAGGATTCGGACCGTCCTGAATATGGTCTCATTTCTTGGTTTGCTATGCTCTTCAGTGCTGGTATGGGAATCGGGCTTGTCTTCTGGGGTGTCTCAGAGCCATTGACGCACTTTCATACACCGCCAGTCGCAACAGATGATCCAACGGAAGCAGCACGCCTCGCGATGCGCTATTCATTCTTCCACTGGGGATTACATCCTTGGGCATTATACGCGATCGTCGCGCTTGCTATCGCTTACTCGACATTCCGAAAAGGACGTCCAGCTACGATTGGTGACACTGTCGCTTCATTGATGAAGCCTCGGTATGCTTCTGCCGGTAAAGGTACCGTCGAAGTACTCGCCATCGTCGCAACAGCATTTGGTGTCGCGACGTCGCTCGGTCTCGGTGCACAACAAATCTCAGGTGGATTGAACTTCCTAACGAGTAGTATTCCTAACTCCTTCCTGACACAAATGATCATCATTGTCGTTGTGTCTGTCCTTTACATGATGAGTGCGGCATCCGGACTCGATAAAGGAATCGTTCGTCTCAGTAACGCCAACATCGTCCTCGCCGTTCTGTTGATGATCGGCGTCCTGTTCCTCGGACCGTTCAGTTTCATCATGGACCTTTTCGTGCAAACAACAGGTGCTTATTTGCAAAACTTACCGGTCATGAGTTTCCGGGCATCTGCCTTTAATCCAGACGAACGAGGCTGGATCAACGATTGGACGATCTTCTACTGGGCATGGTGGATTTCCTGGTCACCATTCGTCGGTACGTTCATCGCCCGTGTCTCGAAAGGACGGACGATTCGTGAGTTCGTCATCGGGATTATGCTCGTCCCAACGATCTTTGGTCTCCTTTGGTTCTCTGTCTTCGGTGGATCAGCGATTTGGAACGAATTGTTCCAAAATGTCGATCTGATCTCGACGGTCAACGATAAAGGAGTCGAAACCGGTATGTTTGCTCTATTTGAAACATTCGGTGGCTTAGGCACGTTCCTTAGCATCGTCGCTGTCTTCTTGATTACGACGTTCTTCATTACTTCGGCTGACTCCGCGACATATGTTCTCGGTATGCTATCGTCTGGTGGTAGTCTCATGCCAAGCTTACGCATCAAGCTTGCTTGGGGTATCATCCAGTCTTCAATCGCCGCCGTCTTACTTTATGCCGGAGGATTGAGTGCCCTACAGGCAGCAGCTGTTCTAGCCGCCTTCCCGTTCATCTTCGTCGTCGGAATGATGGTCATCGCCCTGTTCAAAGATTTATCGGAAGAACCCGATGCGCAAAAAGAAGTCACAGACTTAAAACAAGATGCCTAAATCGTTTTGAATTCCTCCTTCCGTCGCATACGGAAGGAGGTCTTTTTTGTTATCCTGAATTATGCAAAGTAGAAAGAAATGAGGTGGCTCATGCGAAAACGTACACGCTGGTTAGTATCCCTCAGCGTCCTCGCATTAGGAAGCTGGTTTTTATATCGTGAAAATAACATCATTGATGTCTCACAGGTGACGGTTACGTCAAATCGCTTACCGGAAGCATTTGATGGTTATCGTGTCGTCCAAGTAGCAGATTTACATGGCAAGGCGTTCGGGAATGAACAAGAACGACTACTGAAGAAAATTGATCGCGAAAAGCCGGATCTCGTCGTCATGACTGGCGATTTGATTGACTCGAGGCGAAACGGTGAAGAAGCTGCCCTTACACTCATGAAAGCGCTCGTTGATCGATACCCGGTCTACTTCGTCACCGGGAATCATGAGGTTCGGCTCAATCTAACGATTTTGCCAAAGCTTGAGCAACTGGGTGTCACCGTTCTCCGAAATCAATCACGTGTCATCGAATACCAAGGTCAATCAATTTCGCTGATCGGTATCGATGACCCGACGACGACACGGTGGCGCGAAGGGCTATCAGAACCGGATGGAATTCGTCAAAGTCTCGATCAAGCATTGCAAGACGTATCACCTGATGCGTTTCGACTTTTGCTTGCGCATCGTCCGGAATATAAATCCTTGTATGCCGAGCGTTCCGTTGATCTCGTCTTATCCGGTCACGCCCACGGCGGACAGATCCGCCTGCCGTTTACGGAAGGTCTGTATGCGCCTGGTCAAGGATTCTTTCCAACCGTGACGGCAGGTCGCTATCAGGAACAGCAGACCGAACTGATCGTCAGTCGTGGTCTCGGAAACAGCCTGTTTCCGTTTCGTCTGTTCAATCATCCAGAACTCGTCGTCTTGACGCTGAAACGACCATGAAAAAAGAACGTGTGCCGCGGCACACGTTCTTTTGTTTAGACCAACGCTTCATGTAAAGCAGCGTCAGCATTTTCCCACATCTCAGGTTTATGTGTCTGCAAGAAATCACGTAACAATTCTTTTGAACGCTCATCCATATGATCGACGACAATTCGTCCTTTAAGGGATTTATCCATCTTATTGACGTGATCAGCAAGAATCTTGAATCCGCGACGCGCTTCCGCATCGACTAGCAGATCGCACGCAGCCACACCGCCGTAATAGAATCCTTCTGGCTTACGACCGACCGTCACCCAGACGATCCAGTACAGTTTGCCATTCGGCGTATCGGCTTTATCCGTCGTGAACTTGACGCGTTTCTCGATTGCTGCTTTCGCGTGCATCGCACCCATGTCGATGTAGGCTTCGCCGTCTTCTGGTGAAATGATGACCGGTGACATACTATTTAAACTAAGTGTTCCGACACCGAATCCACCGTGACCGTCTGTTGAGTTATCTGAAATGATATTGAAGTTAATCTTTTTTTCCATCGTGTTTTGTCCCCTTTTAATCCTGTTGCCTCTATCATACCGTATTCCGAGGTGTCTGCAACCAGTCACTCATAACGAAGCGTCTGTAATTGTTCTTCCGTTGCTCGACGAATCGTCGGGAGACGATAACACGTCATCGACGCAATCTCTTCATGTGCCGGAGGATTTACCTCTTCGAGATGCAACAAGGCTTGATCAAAAAGGGTTTGCGCCGCACGTCCGAATAAAAAGAGACGCTCAAGGGAAGAACAACGCGATCGAATTGCGCGTAATTGATGCGCGAGTTCTCGCACCTTCGCTTCGACCTCCTCTTCCATATCAGCGGTCGGTTTTCGGTTTTGGAATAACGGTTTGAAACGCACATCATCCTCAAGAAGCGTCAACATACCGTATCGCTTCGCTTCTTTTTGATTCAATAGTTGTGCCAATTCTTTATCCGTCACGAGTCGTCCGAACGGAATATTCTGTCCAAATACGATTTCAGCGACCTCGAGTCCTTTAGCACCAGACAACGGATAAGTCGTATCCTCTGGTAACGTACGATCGAAAATCAGTAACGTATGAATCTTCTTCCGTATGATTACGTCCATTATGTCTCTCCTTTTCTCCCATATGTGTATGACTTCCTTCGCTTCCGACAATATTAGCTCCTACCTTATACCCTTCTTTTTCGAAAACGATGTTCGAATTGACGAATCCCCTACTGAATGCGCTATACTGATGGCGTATTGTCATCATGCTAGAGGGGGAAATGAAGTCATGCCATATGTTACGGTTAAAATGTTATCAGGTCGTACAGTCGAACAAAAACGTGCTTTGATTGAAAAAGTTACGGAAGCGGTGTCGGAAACGACGAATGCACCAAAAGAAAACATCACGGTCTTCATCGAAGAGATGGAAAAAACGGATTATGGTCAAGCTGGCGTCATGTTTGCTGATAAATAAAAACAAGAGACGTCCGGTCGCTGCCGCACGTCTCTTTTTCCCATCTACTTGATTTTCTAAGGAGGAAAACTTATGACTACTGTTACTGTACTCGGTGCGACGGGTCGAACAGGTCGCCCTTTAATCGATCGTCTACTTGAAAACGGCTACGATGTTCGCGCACTCGTCCGTTCTACGTCTCCGGACTTACCGATTCACGACCGACTTCACGTCCTGACAGGAGATGCAATGAGTCCCGAAGACCTCGAACAGGCACTCGCAGGAAGTACGGCTGTCTTTAGTTGTCTCGGAACCGATCAACAGCAAGTGCTTTCGACAGCGATTCCACATCTCGTGACGAAGATGAAAGAAGCAGGCATTGAGCGGATCATCTTCATTGGTACAGCGGGTATTCTCGATGCGTCAGAAGAACCTGGGAAATACCGTTTCCAATCGAGTGAATCACGTCGACGTTCGACGATTGCAGCCGAGGATCATTTGAAAGCTTATTTGACTTTAAAGGATGCAGACGTTGACTTCACTGTCATCTGCCCGACGCAACTGACAGAAGACAACGCGCTTACTGCTGACGATCTATTGATTGAAACGACACGTTTCACTGCACCAACGGGACCAATCCCGCGAGAAAACGTCGCCCAGTTCGCCTACGACGTCTATCGCGACGGAACCCATCATCGGGTTCGTGTCGGCATTGCTTCGCATGGTACAACGAATTGATAGACAAAAAGAGCAATGGATCGCTGATCCATTGCTCTTTCATATGTGTAACGATTACAGCAAGACGCTGACGACGATTGCCGTCAAGACACTAACGAGTGTTGCGCCGTAGAGTAACTTCAGACCGAAACTAGCCGCGACACTTCCTTGGCGATCGTTCAATCCTTTAACCGCACCAGCGATGATTCCGATCGACGAGAAGTTCGCGAACGAGATCAAGAAGACAGATACGATTCCGAGAGTACGCTCTGAGAACTCTTTCGAGTACTCTGGAAGGCTCAACATCGCGACGAATTCGTTAGTGATCAATTTCGTTGCCATGACACTACCTGCGCTGACAGCTTCCGCCCATGGAATACCCATGATGAAAGCGAACGGCGCAAAGATGTATCCGAGAATTTCTTGGAACGAGATATTTAGAACCATTAAGAAGATATCGTTGACCATACCGATCAAGGCGTTATAACCGATCAACATCGCACCAACGATGATTGCGACTTTGAATCCATCCATGATGTATTCGCCGAGCATTTCGAAGAATGTTTGTTTCTCTTCGACGATTTCAAGAATATCTTCTTCCGGGTCAACCGTGTATGGGTTGATGATCGAGACGATCATGAAACCACCGAACAAGTTCAAGACGATTGCTGTAACGACATATTTCGGTTCTACCATCGTCATGTACGCACCGACGATCGACATCGAAACGGTCGACATCGCTGATGCACACAATGTGTAGAGACGGTTTGCTGGTAATTGACCGATTTGTTTTTTAACAGTGATGAATACTTCTGATTGTCCGATCGCAGCTGAAGCAACCGCGTTATAAGACTCAAGACGTCCCATACCATTGACTTTCGATAGAACAAAACCGATACCGCGCATCAAGAGCGGAAGGATTTTCGTGAACTGAAGAATCCCGATCAAGGCAGAGATGAAAACGATTGGGAGCAAGACATTGATGAAGAACGGTTGTGCACCTTCGTTTGCTAGACCGCCGAAGACGAAATCAATTCCGATTGCCGCATAACTCAGTAGTTTTTCAAAGACTTTCGCGACGCCACGAATGACGATATAACCGAACGATGTATTGAGTAAGACGAACCCAAGTACGAGCTGAAGAACTAGCATGACCGCAAGCGGTTTCAATTTGATGCCTTTACGGTTGCTGCTGACAAGGAGTGCCAAGCCGAAAACGATAGCCAGTCCGAGTAGTGCGATAAGATATTTCATGAAGTACCCCTCTATCTATTAGTTGTTTATCAGTTGTACATTCGTACGATGTCTGACGTTTAATCTCTTTCCAAGTAATAGAATAATCAATATTTCAAAGAACTACAAGAGGAAAAGTTCATTTAGTAACCGCTTTCGTCATTTTCATGAACTTTCAAGACAAACTTTTCCAAGCGTTCCCGAACATTGTCCTGACTAAGGTTTTGCCTTCCATATGCTTTCCACCCCGGATAGACGTCGATCGTCTCAGGTCCAAAATCAAAAACAGCCCGAATATCCCACGCGTGATCATAGGAACGTTTCGTCTGCTCACAGTAACTTTTTAAAAAATGATCTGCCATCTCGACAGATTCGAGTAAGGCAAGATTTAGCCGGCAATGGGCAATGTCAACTTCAATGGGTCCTACACAAGCATTAATCCAATCAATCGTATGACACGTTCCATCTATTTCGTATAACACATTAACCGGATGAAAATCCCGATGAATGAAACGGATACTTTGACTTTCGATCGGTTCGACAGCTAACAGCTGACGCCATTTCTCCGGATGCTGCGTCCACGTCGGTATACGACGTTCCGTCGCATACGGCTGATACATATACCGGGACTCTGGTACCGGTAGCGCATGGATTGCTGCGAGCATCTGCGCTAGTCGGTCGACATATTGCTCATCTACCTGATCAAGCCGGATCTCTCCCGGTGAACGCGTCATATATAACCATGGTGGTATCTCGTCTTTAACGTTCGCTTGATAGTCCAGTACATCTGGTGCCAAGTCACCAGCTGCATGTAACGCAAACACTTCATGTAAGACGAGATCAGGTTCTTCTCGCAACCAATTTTGATTCGTATGGATGCGAAGAATTCCCTCACCGACCCGAAAAACGAGGGAGGAAGTCGCGCCTTTTAAGACTTCGACCTCTCCTCCCTCCTGACCAATCTTTTGCAAGATTTTCGTAAGTATAGCGGACGAGATCATGACGTCACGCTACCAATCAGTAACTGGTCGATCTGCATCTTCTCATTCGCATGTTCACGCAAGTCGTGTAAAATCTCTTGCGGGAAGAACAGCTTCTCATCCGTTTGGCGTGATGTGGCGATTGCTTGAACAAGGGGCGAAACTTGCGAAATTTCTTTCATCTGCCCATCCTTCATCTGTAACATGATTGGTTGTTTACTGATTTCACCATTATCTCCATATAAATCGTAAGGAAGACGACTCAGTTTGTCTTCAAGCAGATAATACGTCGGATTCAGACCAATCGCTTCAAACAGCTCACATAATTTTTCGTGGACGAGTTCACGTTTTTCAGCCGGATAGTCGACATACTTGAACAACTTCCGATCAACGAATCGCCTAGACAAATCAGAAAGAATTGGATCTTGTTCGTTCGACCACTGCTGAAAATAGAAGTAGACGATTGTCTCATCGAGTCCAAGGAAATCGTGCAACTCCATGTTCTGATCAAATAACGGCATTAAATGAATTGGTGCAATTGCAAACGGATAACCGGACAGATACAGCTCCTGTGCTCGTTCGAGAATCGCTTTTAATAGGTAATCACTCGATCGTGTCACCGGATGCAGGTAAACTTGCCAATACATTTGATACCGGCGCATGATGTAGTCTTCAATTGAGTGCATCCCTGACTGTTTGACGACCATCTGATTCGGTGCCGGGCGCAACACGCGAAGCATCCGCTCGAGATCGAATTTCCCGTAGCTGACACCGGCAAAATGCGCATCACGCAACAAGTAGTCCATCCGGTCGACGTCGAGTTGGGAGCTGATCATCGTGACGAGCAGTTGATTCGGATGCGTTTTATTAATGATTGAGGCGACTTCTTCCGCAAACCCGTCTCCGACTTGATCGAGCACTTTCTTGATTTCCGTATCTCCGAGGATGATTCGCTCCGTCCACGTCTCGTGATTAACACCAAAGACGTTCTCGAACGCGTGCGAAAACGGTCCGTGTCCGACATCGTGCAGTAGTGCTGCAGCGAGCGTCAACTCCCGGTATTGATCGTCCCAGTCGGCGCGACCGTTGAAGACGTCAATCAGTTGCCGCGTGATTTCATAGACACCAAGTGAGTGATGGAACCTTGTATGTTCCGCTCCATGAAACGTCAAAAAGGACGTTCCCAGTTGCTTGATTCGACGCAGTCGCTGAAATTCACGTGTCCCAATCAATTGCCAAATCAACTGATCACTGACATAGATATAGCGATGAACCGGATCTTTGAAGACCTTCGTTTCCTTTAACTGCCCTAATGATTGATACATATGTGTCTCTCCTTTAAATCGAGTCTATGTCGTTGTTGTTCGGTTTTGTTTCCGAGGATTCCTGTCTCCCGCGGCGCTTCGCACAGAAACTTTACACACCCTGTGCTATAATGATGTCGCAAATCTACAATAAAGGAACGAGCCTATGGGAATCGAACTCTTAAAACAAGAACATTATCGTATTTTTGATCAAACGTCACTCGGAACTGCTTTCCATGCGACACAATCGTTTGCGATGGACGACACATTATGTGCTTCCGTTGCGACAGAAGGAGCGGCACTCCGCTCTTGGATTCACCACGAAACGGTCGTCCTCGGCATCCAGGATGCCCGCCTTCCTCACCTCGCTGACGGTGTAGCCGTTTTGTGCGAACATGGTTTCTCGCCCGTCGTCCGCAACTCAGGTGGTCTTGCTGTCGTCCTTGACGCTGGTGTCTTGAATATTTCGCTCGTCTTACCGGAACGCGGTGGGATCGATATCGACAGTGGTTACGAAGCGATGCTTGCACTCGTTCGCCACATGTTCGCGCAGGAAACAGATGCGATCGTCGCTGGTGAAGTCGTCGGTTCATACTGTCCCGGCTCTTACGACCTGTCGATCGCCGGTAAAAAGTTCGCGGGTATCTCGCAACGCCGTGTCCGCGGTGGCGTTGCTGTTCAAATCTACCTCTGTGTTAACGGAAGTGGAAGTCAACGTGCCGCTTTAGTCCGTGACTTTTACGCGGCAGCGCTTCAAGGCGAGACGACGAAATTCGTTTATCCAACCATTGTCCCAGAAACGATGGCTTCGCTTGAAGAATTACTCGGTACCTCATTGACGGTCGAGGACTGTTTACGTCGTGCCTATGAGGCGTTACTTGCGCTCGGCGCTGACTTGACACCAGCGACTTTGACGGAACTCGAGAACGAGCGGTTCGGTGTCAATTTGAGTCGAATGCTTGATCGAAACGAAAAAGCCCTAGGTTAAGAAAGGAGAGAACGTGATGATCCGATTGATCACAGACAGTGGTGCTGATGCACCAAAAGACATGTTAGATGCTTATGATTTTACGATCATGCCGTTCGGCGTATTGATCGACGAAGACACGTTCTTCGACGGAGAATCGATATCTCCAAAACAACTGTATGATAAAATGCGTGACGGCGCAGCACCGAAGACATTCCAAGTAGAAGTCAGCCGGATGGTCGAGGTGTTCACACGTCACTTCGAACAAGGTGATCCCTTCCTCTATCTCGCCTTTTCAAGTGAGTTATCTGGAACATACCAAACCGCGAAGATGCTCGCGGACGAACTCGCGGAAAAGTATCCGAACGTGCCGTATCTCGTACTCGATACGAAAACGGCTTCAACGGGACAAGGACTATTCGTTCTCGATGTCGCAGAATACGCGAAGTCGCATTCGTTCGAAGAAACAGCAGCTTATGCTGAAGCTAAGGTGAACACGGTTCGCCATCTCTTCACGGTAGAATCACTGGAATACTTGATGCGCGGTGGACGGGTTTCTCGTGCTAGTGCCTTCATTGGTGGTCTCTTATCGATCTTGCCATTGTTGACCGTCGAAGACGGGAAGTTGATTCCAAAAGAGAAGATCCGCGGTCAGAAAAAGGTCATGAACCGAATCGTCGAGTGGATGGAGGAAGCGCGTCCCGCGATTGATGGACACCGGATCATGATTGGTCATGGGGATTCGATTGAACGAGCAGAACAATTAAAACAATTGATTGAAGCCCATTTCTCACCAAGCGAAGTCATCTTGACGATTGCTGGCGCAGCCATCGGTTCACATACTGGGCCGGGACTTGTTGTCATTGGGTACGATCTTCCACGTTAATGGCATTCATTCTTACTTTATTTAAAACGGGACAGACTCTGTTTAGAGCCTGCCCCGTTTTTTTGTGATTATGAATTATATCCGAAGAACAGTAGTGAAACACTTAAGACGAGCGAAGATAGGATGAACACGCTCGCCATCCCACCCATTCCAAAGACTAACATCTTCGGCAAATCACGTCGTTTCTTAAGAAGAGCAGTCAATAACCCAACGTTGATCAAGAATACGACGAGAAACGGCAGCAACAGCATCCAGCGCTCTTGCAGTAGAAATACGAGACTATCCATTTTTTTGCTCCCTTCTTTCCGGTACCGAGAACGGTTGGAAAAGATTCAGACATAGGAAACGGAATAAGAAGTAAGCGAATAAAATCGTCGACACTACTTCAAACCCAACGTATCCGACGTCACGCCATCCTATTCCTGTTGTCACACCGGCATACCAATACGGGAAATCGACTGTCAACAGGCTACACATCAGAGCGAGAATGGCTTCCTGACGTGTCTGTCGATCGTGTAGCGAATAGGACACTTTCTTCACATTAAATATATTGACGATTCCTTCATCCGCTGTATATCCCTTGATGATGCCAATGACACCACCTAGTACTGCCAGTGCATACCACGGAAGCGGCCAAGCGACATGAAAAAGAAGGAGCACAAACACGATCAATAAGACGCGACGCTGCATATCAGTCTTCTGTTTTCGACGCTGCCACCGCATCATGAGAATTCAGATTGACCGTCAACGGTTTTGCTGTTCCTTTACCGGAGAAGTTCTCGATCAGCTCTTTGACATCGAGTCCTGACGATGCTTTTAACGTCTCTTGCAGTGACGCCATTAAATCTGTCGCGTAACCCGTGACACGGTTCGCGCCACCACCTTCACCGCTACCTGTATCAACGACTGTGATCTTATCGATGTTGCCGAGTGGTGCTGCAATCTCTTTCGCGTATTCTGGCATCATGCGAATGACCATATCAAGGATTGCCGCTTGTCCGAATTGTTCGAACGCCTGCGCGATTTTTTCTTTCGCTTCTGCTTCCGCAAGACCTTTCAGACGAATGATATCAGCTTCTGTTTCCCCTTGTGCCCGTTCAGCGTCCGCTTTTGCGAGACCATCAAGACGAATTCGTTCAGCATCTGCTTTTGCTGATGCTTCAATCCGGTATTTCGTTGCATCTGCTTCTGCATATTGCTTCGCTCGGTCCGCTTGAGCAGCTTGTTCAATTGAGTAACGATCGGCATCGGCACGTTTTTTGACTTCCGCATCGTATTGTTTCTCACGACGGAGGATTTCGCGTTCTTCGAGTTCAATTTGTTTTTGACGCTCGATGATTTTGATTTGCATCTGTTGCTCAGTGACTTCTTGTTGCGCACGTGCGTTTTCGAGATCATATGCTTGGTCGGCTTTCGCCTTCGCAATATCTTGTTCGCGACGGTAATCTGCCATCTTCAACTGATTTTCTTTTTCCGCTTCAGCGATTTCCGTTGCACGTTCGAGTTCTGCTTTTTTCGCATCCTTTGAAGCTTCCGCTCGTTTGATACGTGTCTCTTTTTCCGCGTCTGCCGTTGCGATGTCCGCATCACGACGAACCTGTGCAATCCGTGGTTTACCGAGTGACTCTAAGTATCCGTTCTTGTCACGCACATCTTTGATTGTAAACGATACGATGACGAGACCCATCTTCGCAAGATCTTGTGACGCGACTCGCTGGACTTCTTGCGAGAATTTATCTCGGTTCTTGTAAATTTCTTCGACTGTCATCGAGCCAAGAATCGAACGCAAATGCCCTTCGAGGACTTCACGCGCTTCTCCTTCGCGCTCTTCTTTTGATTTTCCGAGGAACTGCTCCGCTGCCGTCGCAATTTCAGAAATCGAGCTGCCGATTTTAATAATTGCTGTTCCGTCCGCCATGACCGGCACACCTTGCTCCGTATACACTTCGGGTGTCGTGACTTCGAGCTTACTCGATAACAAACTAAGTGGTGTTGCTTGTTGGAAGACAGGTAATACAAATGTTCCGCCGCCACGAATGATCTTCACGCGATTTCCGGATTCATCGGTATTGACGTTACGTCCTCCGAGATAACTACCGGATACGATCAACGCTTCTTCCGGCCCGACAGTACGGTACTTCGTGATGAATAAGACGATCAATGCAACGATCAAAGCGACCGCGACGATCGATACGATTAACACTGGATTCATAAAAACATCTCCTTTTTCCATTGATGGGGATACGTCACAACAGATGCGACTCCTTGTTTGATCTCGATGACGAGCACCTTTGTGCCTTGTGGTAAAGCTGGTCCTTCAAATAGAACAGCTGACTTCGATACGCGCCCTGACACATCATCGAGTAAGATCTCACCATATCCTTCAGTCGGGATCGGTACGATGACGGTTGCGCTGCGCCCTTCTAGCATCTGTTCCGAAAAACCAAGCGACTGTTCCGCTTGCGCCATCGGAACGAACAAGAAGATATGCATTAGCGTCGTCACTAACAACGCGATGACACTGCTGATGATCAGAATTAACATCGAACCAAGCGGACTGAGCTGTTCGAGTCCGAAGCCGATCGCTGATGTAATGATGACAAAAGATAAGATCAACGTAGGATGAAAGATTTGATCGACGCCTGGAATGACGTCTGAGAATAGGATGGACACAAACACACCGCAAGCGGCGGCCGCTAACGCATACAAATAAAGTGTACTAACGTCCATCTTCGTTCACCTCGATATAAGGGTGCGAGCCGTACAGTTCGTGGTAAGCACGCTGATAGGCAGTCCGGTTTTCCTCAAACAATAGACGAGCCAACTCTTTGTCTCGTTGATCAGTCGCTTCTTCTTGACGACGTAAGTATTTTTTTTGCGCGGCAAAATGACGTGCTAATCTTGCTTCGATCGACAGTTCTCGTTCACGTGGCAACTCCGGTTTCATCGCTCCACTCCTTTCTGAAGTACTGGCTTTCTTTCTCTTCTACGCAAAAATTTTAGAAAATGTTTCAAAATAAATTCCATTTCTTTTCCTTTCATTAAATAAAAAAACGCTTGTCCCATAAATAGGACAAACGTTTTTGAATAACTCATGCTTATGAACGATTTGGTCGACGAACGATTAGACCGTAATAGAGGACGAGCGCTAGACAATCAAGTGTCATGATGATCAGACCCATCGGAACAGCCGATTGCTCCCCCATGATCCCGACGAGTGGTGAGACCAGTGAGCCGACGAGCATCGGTAACAGTCCGAGGAGTGCCGAGGCGCTCCCAGCTGTTGATCCATAGTTTTGCATCGCTAAAGTGAAACCGAGCGTTGAGATCAACCCGACACTTGAGACGACGAAGAAGAGTGGAATCATGACGAAGATTAGTTGATCCGTTAACGTCAAAGCGAGGAATAACAAGATACTCGCACTTGCCACAATCGTCAAACTGATCCGCATCAGCCGTTCTGAATCAACACGACCAGCAAGACGACCAGCGATTTGGGCCGCTAAGATGATTCCGATTCCGTTTAGTCCAAACAAAAAACTGAACTGTTGCGGTGAAGCGCCATAAATATTTTGTAAGACGAATGGTGAACCCGAGATGTAGGCAAACATCGCGCCCATGACGAATGCTTGCGCGAACGCATAACCGATGAAGACGCGATCCGTCAATAAGCGTCCGAACGTCTTCAACGTCGTCGTCAGGTTTCCTTCGACACGTCTATCAAGCGGAAGCGTTTCCGGTAAACGGAGTGCGACGGCAAGTAACATCATTGTGCTTAAAATCGCGAGCAAGTAAAAGACGAAATGCCAGTCGCCGAACCGAAGGATTTGTCCGCCAATGACCGGTGCGAGAATCGGTGCCGTTCCGTTGACGAGGGACAAGGCCGCAAAGAACCGCGTTAACTCGGGTCCTTCAAACAAGTCGCGGACGATTGCCCGGGAAATGACGATGCCAGACGCTCCAGCTGCCCCTTGTACAAAGCGAAGTGCAATCAATACTTCAATCGTCGGTGCCATGGCACAAGCGAGAGAAGCGAGCAGATACGCAAACAAGGCAATCATCAACGGACGTTTGCGTCCGCGAACATCACTGAGCGGTCCAACAATCAACTGTCCGAGTGCCATCCCAAGCATACATGCCGTTAAACTCAATTGGATCAGTGACGCACTCGCATCAAACGAGCGTGACATATCCGGAAAAGCGGGTAGATACATGTCGATCGAGAGTGGTCCAAGTGCAGCAAGTGAACCGAGGATCAAGATCAACGTCAAGCGGCGTGGGGTCATCGTTTCTTTCGTCATGACGTCACGTAATCCAAATCATGCAGGACATAGGCAAGGAAAAAGACGACCGATGGATTTTCGTACGTCATTTGCACCTTTTTGAGTTGCGCGCGATAGCCGGTCTCATACTCGACGCCATTTAGTTTTCGCTCCATGTTCATTTTGATCAACGCATCGAGTTTATCAATCACGTCCACCATTTGTCCTTCGTATGTCTCATCTTTTGCTTCGACGACGAACCGACGAAACGGTGCTCGGATTTCCTCAGGTAATCCATTAATTAACGTCTCTCCTTCCGCCCGTTCGTATGCTTCAAAAGCGGCTGCCGTAATTGGGGTCGCATGTTTGACCGGTCCAAGGACATCTCCTGTCGTTCCCTCGACAAGATCATGACATAGCAGACGAGAGACGACTTCTTCAATGTCAATCGTCACACCGTATTTTTCTGATTCAATCAATCCATTGAAGATACCAAGTGATGCCGCTCGAAACGCATGTGTTGCATCATTATCATCAATCGTGTTGAAACGCCCTTTCCAGCGCCGGATCGTGTCCATCATCAAGATATTTTCAATAAAATGAGACATCTCGTCTTCTTCGATGACAGATTGCGTCAAGCGACGGACAGAAACGAGTGGATGTCGTTCGAGAACTGCCTGTAACTCTGCTGCTTTTTGTTCAAAAAAAAGTGACTCCGTCATCCGTGCTTCCCGGCGTGCATACAACATCGCATCGAATGTATCGATGGCTTCGACGATCCGTCCTTCCGGCGATTCATCCTCTGCATGCACGAGGTATGTCGTGAACGCTGGTTGAAGCGACTTCGAGAGTAAGGCGACGAGCTGTTCACTTGCTTGTTGTTCCATTGCCTGAATATGTGCGTGTAACGTCGGCTCTTTTTTCGTCCGGTGTTTGATTGGTCCCGTGATGACTTCGTTCATATCATGAAACAATGCTTTTCCGAGCAACGTCAAACGATCGACCGGAGCTTGACCGTCAGCTTCTTCTAAATAGCTTGCCATCAAGCTAAATAAAGCGACGCGAAAACTGTGACTGGCTGCGTTATCCGGAAAACGTGGTGCGTATTCATCCCACCGTGGAACATTTTGCATCCGTGTTAACATCCGAATGAAATTACCGTTTTGCATAAAATCTCTCCTAACGAAAAACGGGCAGAGTGTCCCTGCCCGCTAGTTCTAGTTATTGTGCTGATTTAGTCGAACTGTTCCCACTGCGGAACCAACCAATGATTAAAATCAAGGCAAGTACGACCCAGAAGATCGTTTGCCATAGTGTACTCTCTGGAAACTCATGCGGCAAGACGTCGATTGACGGATGCGCAAGTGTCATGACGACGAGTTTTACGCCAACCCATGCGACGAGCCAAAACGCTGCTTCTTCGATACCTGGTCGTTTTTGTAGCAAAACGACAAACCAGCTTGCGAAGTAACGCATGATGACGAGACCAATGATTCCACTGAAGAAGACGACCCAGAATTGTCCTGTATTCAGACCACCAATCGTTCCACCAATCATCGGTAGTGTCGTTGCCATCGCAACAGCTGCAAGCGTCGAATCAACCGCGAACGCTAAATCGGAGAACTCGACTTTAACGACCGTCCACCAAAAGTTCGGTGAGGCTTTTTGTGATGCAATCGTGTCTGGCACTTGATGTTTATTCGATCGTGCTTCGACAATTCCTTTAAACGCCACGTAAAAAAGATAAATCGCTCCAAGAGCCTGAAGCTCCCAAATCGTCGCTAGGTACGAGGCAAAGAAGATTGCCACGAAACGTAAGACGAGTGCCCCGACGAGACCATAAAAGAGTGCTTTTTTGCGCTGATCATCTGGTAACGGCCGGACTAGAACCGCCATGACCATCGCATTGTCGGCGGATAATAACCCTTGCAAAATGATCAGTACGAGCCCGACGGTCGCATACTGTGTAATTAATCCAATATCCATACTAACGAATCCCCTTTTTTTGTTCAGTCTATTTATTATATGCCGGTCGATCGGAAAGAAAAAGATGAAAGCTCGACTCAAGTACTTAACCTTGTGTTTTATTCCCAATGTTCAATAAAATCTAACACAAAAAAACGACCCGTCATCGACGGATCGTTCCATTTCTTATAAGTTTTGATCGACTTTCTTTTCAGCATCTGGATTCGATTTCGTTTTTGGTGAAGAGAACCAACCCCAAAGTGCAAGACCGACCATAACTGTCCAGAAGAATGCCTGCCATGGTGTACTGTGAGCAAATCCTTCAGGAAGTTTTAAGGCTTCAAAGATTGTTCCTTCAATTGATGCATGATATTTCGGGTGCTCGAGCGCGAGAACGGCTAGCTTTACACCGACCCAAGCAACGATTGCAAAGGCTGCTGTCTCAAGACCTGGACGCTCTGCGAGCAACTTCACGAAGACACGTGCCGCGAAACGCATCAAGACGACCCCCATCAAACCACCCGTTAAGATGACGATGAAGTGACCTGTGTTCAAACCACCGATTTCGCCTGATCCCCAGTTCGGAAGGGCAACGGCAAGGGCAACGGCTGCAAGAATCGAATCGACAGCAAACGCTAAGTCTGCGAATTCGATTTTCGCGACTGTCCGCCAGAATTCACCTTTTGAAACTGGCTCTTCCGACTTCGGTTCTTCATCTAGCTCATTTTCAGCCCCATGGTTCTCACCGAGCTTTCTAGCTTTAACGGTCTTATAAATATGCCGTAGTCCCATGATGAGCAAGTACGCCGCTCCAAGTGCTTGGATCTGCCAAATATCGACGAGGAACGAAATCGCGAACAATGCCGCGAATCGTAAGACGAACGCTCCAGCTAGTCCATAAAAAAGTGCTTTCTTTTGTTGTTCTCCTGGTAAGTGCTTGACCATGACCGCGAGTACGAGTGCATTATCCGCTGAAAGTAATCCTTCAAGCGCGATCAAGACGAGTACGACCCAGGCATACTGTAATAGTAACTGCCAATCCATCTCTGTCATCCCTTTCTCTTACTACCTGTAAAATAAAAAAACTTCAATTATTGACCATGACGAAAAAACAATGATTACACGTTCACCTGAACATATACTATAGGATAGTATACCCGATTGCAAGTAAGTTATTCCTACAGATATAGAATGTGTCGATTTTGAGTCGTGCGAGTTTCGTTTTTCCTACAGATATAGAATGTGTCGATTTTGAGTCGTGCGAGTTTCGTTTATCGAACGTTCGTGATAAAATTCAAGACAATACTTCTAGCGATGAAAAGATGAAACACATTTGCGGAATCATCAGACTTGCTCGTCTCTAGCATTCCTGTCATGTTATTACTATTGAAACACTACAAAAGGACAAAGGGGCCAATGAATATGTCTACCTACCCGATTACGTTACCAACAAAAGAAGAGCGCCATAAGCTGTTCGGTTCGGTACCACCAATCAAAGGAACAAAACCGACTGAAAAAGATAAGATGGTCGACTTGCAAAATACACCGAAGAACTTCCTGTTTGCACTAGATGCTGTCGGAATCTCAAACGTCAAACATCCTGTCGTCATCCAAGACGGAGACAAAACACAAGCGACAGTCGCGACGTTTGAACTGTCGACATCACTCGTACAAGACCGTAAAGGGATCAACATGAGCCGTTTAACGGAGCAACTTGATCAATACCATAACGAAGGTTGGACGGTCACGAACGAGTCACTCATTCAATTCGCGCGTGATTTAGCAGACCGCATGGAACAAACGGAAGGTCAATTGACGATCCGTTACCCATGGTTCTTCACACGTAAAGCACCTGCAACAGGTCTTAGCGGCTTGATGAATGCTGAAGTATGGCAAACGGTCAGCGTCAACACGGAAACAGACGAAGCGACATTGTCTGTCGGCTTGACGATCAACGTCACGACACTTTGCCCATGTTCAAAAGAAATTAGCGAATACAGTGCTCACAACCAACGTGGTTACGTCACGATGGAAGCATCGTTACGTGATGAAGCAGAAGACTTTGACTGGAAACAATCATTGCTTGATGCTGCAGAATCCAATGCCTCAGCGCCACTTCACCCAGTACTCAAACGTCCGGATGAAAAGCGCGTGACAGAGATGGCATATGAAAACCCACGTTTCGTAGAAGATATGGTTCGCTTGATTGCTGCTGACTTGTACGAAATGGACCCAATCGCTTCGTTCTACGTCGAATGCCGTAACGAAGAAACGATTCACCAACATGACGCGATCGCACGGATCACGTTCGATAAAGACGCACAATAAGTAAGTCTGCCGTACTCCCTCTTAAACCGAGCGAGTACGGCTTTTTTGTGTGCCGGCATTGCTCTCCCTTTTGCGAGCGTTTACACTTAACTCGAATGGAGGAATGCACATGTTGGAACTGATTCCTTTTTTACTCGAACGACTCGGTATCATGATCATCTTAGCGTTCATCCTCGCCCAGTGGGGACCGACACGACGGCTGCTGCGTCAACCGGAAGCGGGCTGGCAATTTCGTGTCCTCGTCCTATTTTTTGCAACGTACGGTATTTTAAGTAACTATACAGGGGTCAAAGTCGACTTAGCTGAATTCTTACCTCATGCTTGGCTCGAAGAAGTCGACGGGACATCAGCGATTGCAAATACACGAACGATGATCGTCGTCATCAGCGGATTGCTCGCTGGTCCGCTCGGTGGATTGATGACCGGATTGATTGTCGGGGTTCACCGGTATTCCCTCGGCGGATTCACAGCGTTCGCTTGCGCGCTTTCCACCGTCATCGCCGGTGGTGTCAGCGGTCTCTTCCGCTCCTATTGGCGCGACCGCCTCAGTAGCCAAGCGTTATTGCCCGTGTGTCTGACTGCTTTTTTAATGCTGTTTGAAATGTCATTAATTTTACTATTCGCCCGCCCCTTTGATGCGGCAGTCGAACTCGTCCAGTTCATCTTCGTGCCGATGACACTGATCAACGTCCTCGGTGTCTGGTTGTTCTTATCGATCATCCGCCTTGCTGCACGAGAAGAGGAAACGGTTCGGGCACGAGAAGCAGAACGGTCGTTGCATATCGCCGATTTGACGCTTCCGCATCTGACGCGTGGTCTACATATTCATACGGCAGAAGCTGTCGCGGAAATTCTATTGCAGCAAACGCGAGCCGAAGCCGTCTCACTAACGGATCGTTCCGTCATCCTGGCCCATATTGGTATCGGGAGCGATCACCATCAAGCTGGCAGTCACTGGACGACGAAACCGACCGAGCATGTCTTGCAGGACGGACAAGTTCGTCTTGTGGCGGAACGACTCGATATCGGCTGTCCCGTAACGGATTGTCCGCTTCAAGCCGGCATCATCGCTCCGCTCATCGTCGGGGAAACGACGATCGGGACGTTGAAAGTCTATTATCCTCATGCCGAATTGCTCGACGCCGTCGAAGTCGAACTCATTGAAGGGTTAGCGAAATTGTTCTCGACACAACTAGCACTCGGGAATGCCCAGCGGCAAGCCGGTTTACTGAAAGATGCCGAGATCCGGGCACTCGAAGCACAAATTCACCCCCACTTCCTGTTTAATGCGATCAATACGATTTATGCACTGTGCCGGACGGATGTCGAACAAGCACGCACGTTGTTGCTCGAATTGTCGACGTTCTTCCGCAGTAACCTCCAAGGCGCACGATCGACGAAAATTCCGCTCCAAAAGGAACTCGAGCACATCGAAGCATACACATCTCTTGAAGCCGCTCGTTTTCCGAATCGCCCGTTTCTCGACATTGATTTAGCAGACGAGACGACGTCTTTACTCGTTCCACCGTTCATTTTACAACCGTTGATCGAAAATGCGTTCCTTCATGCGTTTTCTTCTGAACAGACAGGATATGTCGGGGTGACGGCATGGTGTGAGGCAGAGCAGCTGTGTCTCGAAGTCGTCGACAACGGACGCGGCATTGACGCTTCGCGCCTTGCTCGTCTCGGTCGAGAAGTCGTTCCGTCCTCGGGCACCGGTACCGCATTATTCAATACGGCAGAACGGATTCGAAGTTTATATGGTGAAAAGGGACAGTTTACGATCACGAGTGACGGTCAAAACGGCACAACGATCGCGATTCGTCTCCCGATTGAACTCAGAAAGGAGATCCAGCATGCGCACCTTGTTGATTGAAGATGAACCGCTCGCACGCGACGAGCTCCGTTATCACGTGACCGCAGCCGGTCTTGAAGTCGTCGGGGAAACCGGCAGTGTCGAGGAAGCCGAACGACTCGTTCGTTCCCTTCAACCCGACTTAGTCTTTCTCGATATCGAGCTAACGGATGGAAGTGGTCTTGAAGTCGCCAAACGCTTGAAATCGATGCCACGTCCTCCAGCTCTTTTGTTTGTGACGGCATATGATGCTCATGCGCTTGAAGCGTTTGAGCTCAATGCCTATGATTACATCTTGAAACCGTATGATCCGGCACGGATTGTCCGTGCGATTGAAAAAGTTGCGCGACCGCTTGCGAAAAAAGCACCTCGACTTGAACGTTTAGCCGTTGAGACGGGCGAACAACTGAAATTATTGTCTCCTCAAGATATCGATTACATCGTCGCTGAGAACGGGAAGACGAAGATCGTCACGGAACATGAGGCGTATCCATCGAACGAGACCTTACTCGAACTCGAACGAAAGCTTCAAGATCATCGCTTTTTACGGGTTCACCGCTCGTACCTCGTCAACTTATCAGCAATCGATGCAATCGAACCTTGGTTCAACGGAGCCTATAATTTAAAAATTCATCAGATTGATGTGCCAGTCAGTCGGACGTATGTCAAACTACTGAAAGAAGCGCTCGGTATTTGAGCGCTTCTTTTTTGTGATTCAAGGTCCATTTTCAACCTTTCATCGAACGAAACCGACAACTCATCTAAAAATCAAAGAAAGCGCTTCCATAACTTGTATACTAAATCCATCATAGTTCATTCAAGAGGAGGAATTTTAGATGAGCGCTACTCCAATCGTTATTGCTGTCATCTGTATCTTATTAATCGCGTATCGTCTCTACGGCACGTTCATGGCTGCGAAAGTCTTAAAAATCAAAGATGATCGCGAAACGCCCGCTCATAAATTAGCGGATGGAAAAGATTACGTTCCAACGAACAAATGGGTCTCGTTCGGACACCATTTTGCGGCAATCGCTGCTGCCGGTCCACTCGTCGGACCTGTCCTTGCTGCGCAGTTCGGATATCTCCCCGGCTTACTGTGGCTCTTAATCGGTGCCGTCATCGGTGGAGCGGTCCATGATATGGTTGTTCTTTTTGCCTCGATGCGCCAAGACGGTCAGTCGCTGTCTGAAGTCGCTAAAAAAGAGCTGGGACCAGTCGCTGGTTTTTGTGCTGGTCTTGCGATGCTCTTCATCATCACGATCACGATGGCCGGTCTATCGATGGTCGTCTTGCACGCACTTGAACATAACCCATGGGGTACATTCGCTGTCTTCTCGACGATTCCGATCGCGATGTTCGTTGGGATTTACTTACGTAAAGGTGGCAACTTAGCACTTGCTTCAACGGTTGGTTTCTTACTGATTTTAGCGGCAATTGGTTTTGGTCCTCAGTTAACGGAAACATTCATCGGTGACTGGTTCGACCTTTCATCCCGTCAACTCGCGATTGCTTTACCGATTTATGCGTTCTTTGCTGCTGCACTGCCAGTGTGGCTCTTACTCGCACCTCGCGACTATTTATCGAGTTTTATGAAAATCGGTGTCTTTCTTGCTTTGATCGTTGGTGTCTTCATCATCAACCCAGATATTCGATTCCCAGCGTTCACGAAGTTCGTTGATGGTGGCGGTCCAATCATCGCTGGTCCGGTCTGGCCGTTCATCTCAATCACGATTGCCTGTGGTGCGATTTCTGGCTTCCACGCTTTCGTTGGTTCTGGTACGACACCGAAGATGATCAACCGTTGGAGTGACATCAAACCGGTTGCTTTTGGTGCCATGCTTGTCGAATGTCTTGTTGCCGTCATGGCATTGATTGCTGCGACATCTCTTGAAGTCGGTGATTACTTCGCCATCAACTCAACACCAGAAGTGTTTGCAACTCTAGGTATGAGCACGGTCTATCTCGATGATCTATCGCGTGAAATCGGTCTTGATCTAGCAGGTCGAACGGGTGGTGCCGTTTCACTCGCCGTCGGTATGACGTTCATCTTCCGCGCCATCCCGTGGTTCAAAGAGATTGCCGGTTTCTTCTTCCAATTCGTTATTCTGTTCGAAGCGGTCTTCATTCTGACAGCCATCGATGCAGGGACACGTGTTGCCCGTTACTTGATCCAAGATTTCTTCGGGGAGTTCTATAAACCTTTAAAACGCGTTGACTGGATTCCAGGTGCGATCTTCGCTTCGGCACTCGGGACGTTCTTCTGGGGATATCTCTTGTTCTCAGGCGACATCGGTTCGATTTGGGCATTGTTCGGCGTCTCGAATCAGCTGATGGCTTCGATTGGATTAATCATCGGTACGACGATCATCTTGAAAATCGCCGATAAAAAAGTCTATGCATTGACGACGTTCATTCCGCTCGTCTATCTTCTGATCACGGTAACGTTTGCGGATATCTGGATGGTCGCAAACGTTTATGCAAACCCAGATTCTCCAGGTTTTAGCGTCTTGAATACAGTCTTGTCCGTAACGATGGGACTCCTCGCGATCGTCATTACGATCTCAGCCGTCAAGAAATGGATTGAACTGTTGAATTCACCACGTTGGGAAAATCAAAAACGTTCTGCGTAAGCGGATCGATGATATGACAAAAGGCAGTGGACGCATCCACTGCCTTTTTCGTGTAACGTTTTTAAAACGGATTATAAAATCGATTGCCATCATGAAAGGTGACGACAAACGAGAAAATCGTCAAAAGTACTACACAACTGATAGCGACATAATCGATTCGTGTCATCGTCTGTTGGTTGTACCACGTCCGCTTTCGTCCCGCACCAAATCCACGGAGATCCATCGCATTGCTGACCGTTTCAATCCGCTCGAGACTCGTAAACAGTAACGGGAGTAAAATCTGGATGCTATTACGCACCCGTTGCCAAAGCGAACCGTGTGAGACAGCAATTCCCCGTGCTTCCTGAGCATTCGCAATCGTTCGAAAGTCTGCTTGTACGTCCGGGATATAACGTAACGCTAATGAGACAGCAAACGCGATCTTATAGGGTACACCAATCCGGTTCAACGAGGAAGCGAACTCCGTCGGATGGGTCGTGACGAGAAACAACACAGCAATCGGAACGATCACACTATATTTTAGGATTAGATTGAACAGATAAAACAATTGTTCTGACGTCACCGTAAATCGTCCAATCCCTTCAAGTAACACATGACGCGATCCGTAGATTTCAACGCCCTGCTCTGGTTCAAAGAGATAAACGGCGAGCGCATTGACCAGAACAAAAATCGCTGTAAAGATTAAGACGAACCGGACTTCCCGAAACTGAATACGCGACAATCGGAATAACACGATACTGACTAAACCCAGTACAAGCAAGACCCGTGTGTCATAAGTGAACATCGTTGCCGTCGTAAATAACAGGAAGCCAATCAATTTCGTCGTTCCCGTCAAACGGTGAATCGGTGAGGCTTTTTCAATATAGCCAAGCATTTCTACAGCCATTGTTCTCGCTCCTTTCGCTCCGTCGTGATCACGGACTCGACGAATCGTTCCGGATCGACTTCGAGATGCTTCGCAATCGTAAAGAGCGACGTTTGTTTTAAATGCGCATGATGAAGCAACTGTTGTTGATTGAGCAGTCCAAATGACGTTCCAGCGTAACGAATGCGACCGGCTTGAACGAGACAGACTTGATCGCTGTATTCTAAGACGAGATGCATGTCGTGTGTAATGATGAGTAACGTCATCCCGTCCTGTTTCAAGCCTTCCAAAAAGTCCATCATATCTGAATAATGCCGGTAATCTTGACCCGCTGTTGGTTCATCGAGAATCAAAATATCTGGTCGTCGGACGAGAATCGAAGCGATCGTCACCCGTTTCTTCTGACCAAAACTCAGTGCTTGGATCGGCCAATTGCGAAACGGATATAATCCGCAACGACGTAACGTCTGCTCGAGACGCTCGTGTTCTTCCGCCTCACTTAATCCGAGTACCTGCATGCCATAGCGGATCTCTTCCTGCACGAGATGTTTTGAAATCATATGATTCGGATTTTGTAGGACGAATCCAATTGTCCCTGCCCGCTCTCCAATCGATTGGGTCGTGATATCATTTCCGTTCAGTAGTATTCGGCCACTCGTTGCCCGTTGATAACCACTCAACACTTTCGCAAGCGTGGATTTCCCGGCACCATTCTGACCGACGATTGTCGTTAGCGTTCCCTTTTGAAAAGTCGCTGTCACACTCTCAAGCACTGGCGTTTCTTGACGATAATGAAATGCCAACTGCTCAAGTTCAAGCAATGAAGTAGATGTTTCAACTTCTTTTGAAGATACTTCCTCTAAACGCTCTAACACATTCGTCTGATTGAACCGTTTTAAAAAGGGATCGATGCGGCTAGGCTGGTCTGAAGATTGTACGGCAAGCCCAGCCCAGCGTGCGGCACTGACGTAGAGCGGTTCACGCAAAATCGCTTGTTTAAGTACTCCATTGCTTAAGATAACATCCGGATGATCGTCCGCAATGATTTCCCCATCGACCATGACAATGATGCGGTCAAACGGGATGACAAGAACATCTTCGATCCGGTGTTCGACGACGATCAACGTTCGATTCGTATCACGCTGCAAACGATCCATCAACATCATCGCCTCTTGCCCCGCGATCGGATCGAGGTTTGCGAGGGGTTCATCAAATAACAAGATATCCGCATCTTCGACGAGTACCCCAGCTAATGCCGCCCGTTGTCGCTGTCCTCCTGATAAATCATTCAATCGTGATTGCAGTAGTGTCTCAACATCCGTCATCCGTGCGACGCGTTCGACGATCTCCTGCATTTCCGGGCGCCCTGTCTGTTTATTTTCGAGCGCAAAGGCAATATCTTCACCGACCGATAAGCCAACGAATTGTGCATCCGGATCTTGTAACACCGTACCAATATGCAACGAACGATCAAACAACGATAACTCCCGCGCGTCCTGACCTTTGATCAGGACCTGACCTTCCCACGTTCCCGGATACGAGAACGGAATCAACCCATTGATGCACTGGGCGAGCGTACTTTTCCCTGAACCCGACGGTCCAACGATTAAGATGCGTTCGCCTGCTTGAATCGTTAACTGAATCTGGCGAAGCGTCGGTTCCGACTGACTTCGATATGTAAATGAAAAATCCTGAAATTCAATCACGTTTGTCATGTTCTTCTCCCCCCAAGCTAAATGAGCTATGTCCCTGTCGTCTCTTCGCACAGGTTCATAGCTCATTCGGTCAAGCTTCGCGTTTTAAGCTGCCTGCTTTACTTCTTGTTTTGGCATATGTGACGAGCAGTAACGTGCCGATGACTCCGACCGTCAAGATATTTGATGTCGCGGCAACAGCCCCTTGAACAAAGACTTTGTTCGCTGGCTCTGCATAAATCAAGATATCGAGTACTGGTGCGAGGATGATCCATCCGATCGCTTGAACGATGGCTTGTGTGGCATTGAATAAGATGATTTTGCGTGTCGTCAATCCGCCTTCTTCTAAACGAATCCGATTAGCAATCAACCCGATTCCAAAACCGACGAATCCAGAGACGATGACCCAACTCCACCACGGGGAACCGTATAAAATCGCATCTTTTAATCCGTGACCAATCAGACCAATCAGGCCAGCTGTAACCGGTCCAAATAAGACTGCCATGAATGCGAGAAACGCATAGGCTGTCTCGATTGACGTGTTCGGTACGCCCGTCGGAATCGCAGCGAATCGACTTAAAATGATGAATACAGCTGCTCCGATCCCGGTTGCGACGATCTGTTTTGTCGTAAATCCTTTCATGTTCGATCTCCTCCTTTGATTTGTTGTACATTAACACTCCAATCATTTCCGATTCCAACTTCAAATGCATGCGCAAACGTACCTTGATTTAAGGCGAGCGCAATCTGATCCAGCGAGTTGATGTAGACGACTCCTGAACCGACTGGCACATCCGCGAACGAATGACCGAAGAGCAGTGTTTGTTCGTAGACGATCCGGTCCCGATACAAAATCGTTACCTTGACGTGGCTGCCGATGTCGAGACCTGCCTGACGGACGAGGGCGACCGGAATGTTCGTCCAGACGTTTCCGAAGCGGACATCGAGAATCTCAACGATACCGGTAACACCTGTGTCTGACGACGAAGCTCGCGTCCGGTCGAGCAAGACGATATCCGAAGCAGGTAAAACTGGTCCTACTTCTTCGAACGTGATGACATGGCTCGATAACCGAGCTCCGGTAAACGCAAAAATATCTCGTCCGTGAAACGTATACGATTCACCCATCCGTGGCAGACGATGGCGCTGATCATCAAGTTGGCGTACTTCGGCAATGTATCCGGCTTGCCAAAGGTGCGTCAACGTTCCGTTATCCGGTGTGATGATGTATTGATTGGCCTGTGTCCGCGCGACGACACTCTTTCGCTTCGACCCGACACCCGGATCAACGACAGAAACGAACACCGTTTGCTCCGTCCAGTACGGTACTGTTTGCAGTAATCGATAGGAAGCTTCCCAAATGTGGAACGGCGGGATGTCATGCGTCAAATCAAAAATCCGAATCTCCGGGTTGATGCTATGAGCGACTCCATACATCGCACTGACTGCCCCGTCACTTACACCAAAATCTGATTGCAATACCAATGCCTCTGCCATCTCGTCATCCTCCTCCTGCGTGAACGTCTCCACAAAAAAGACACCACGCCCTTATCTCTCAGGACGTGATGTCTGATCACGTGGTACCACCTTCGTTCATGGCTCAACTCGCGTTCAGCCACCTCTAGGAGTACGAGACTCCCTGGAATGATAACGGTATCCTTCCTACCGGTCAGTTCTACTAATGAACACGGTTCACGTTCTTCCGACTGCTCCGGGACCATCTTCAAATGACGAAATCGTCTCATTTCCAGCAACAGAGACTCTCTATCGATTTCTAATCACTTTACTCTTCCCGTCTACGCATGCAGATTCAGTTGTCTGAAAATTTAAATTAATCGTACATCCGTTTCATTCCTGACGCAAGGTTTTTTACTCAGAAATTTTTAAATCCGTCGTCCGAATCGTTCCCCATGGCGACACATCTGCTCGGACTTCGAGTGCTTTTGCTTTTTCATATTGTTTTCCGCTTCCCTGTTCGACATAATACTGCGTCAACTGTGGAATCGACACGTATTGATCGTAATAATCGCCGGCGACACTTCCAAAGAATCGCTCATTCGAAATACGATCGATTTGTGCATAACCGGAAGCATCCGTCTTGAAGCTGACATAGACACGACCGTTTTGAACTGTTGCATCTGGTTTTAAATCTGGATATTGAAGCATCACGTACTCACCGTAAACGGGATCAAATGGATCAAACGGCTCTGCCCGAAAGCGATACGATGTGCCGAACCAGGAGGTCGCAAAAAAACTGATGATCAACAGACTAACGACACATGTCTGAAGTATAGGCATGAGATAACGTTTCATGATGCCACACCTCCTCTACGGCGTATCCACCATAAGACACCGGATAATAGGAAGATAAGCAATGCACCGATGAGGAAAAATAAAGACATGTTCAAACGATCCCAGGCATAGATGACGTAAATTGCGACTTGAACGAGAATGAAATAGAGAAAGGCTGGCCAAACGACTGCATGACGGCGTTCTTGATATAACAGATAAAGTAGCGCGGATAATTCAAAGAGGATAGCGAGTAGAATCGCCTGTTCATCAAGCCAAAGGACTCCGACGAAACCAAGCGGAACGATGAATAATAAAGAACGGCGTTTTTGATAGAGGAAGATTCCTAACCCGATGGATACGATTGCTAGCAGAACTGCTTCTATCACGGATGGTAATACAACGGTTGATTCCGCACGAACGGACAGATAGATGATCGAACTGATAGCAGCAACGACCAGGTACAGCATTTCGACAATTCGGCGATTGGACTCCTCACGAACAAGCCAGAGCAGTGGAACGAGTAAGAATAGCGTCCAGACTGGCCACAGGAATCCGTCATACGATACAAGGAGAAATAAGGATAGACCACTAAAGAAGAGGAACAACCAGCTAAACAAAAGTGACGGTAGACGTTGACTAAAGTAAAACCAGCTGAACGAAAGTATGACCATGAGACCAAACGACGTCCAGTCAAGATAACTCGCCTGCTCCTGACCAAAGCCTCCGAGACTCGTGAAGATCGTCCATCCGGAAAGAAAGGCAACGACACCGTATGCTTCATGACGCCAAAGCACATAATGCACTAACGCGGCGACAAACACACACCAACCGAGTAATGACCCTTCCATCGGCAAATGAAAACTTTGAACAACGACGAGAATTGAGGCACCAAATGCTAGGATTCCACCGATTCGAAAGACAACCGGATGAAGAATACGACGACGTTCTGAAAGATCTGCCATGACGTAACAGCCCCACATGAGTGCTACGACAAGTCCGATTTTCCAGCCAATCGGCATCGCTTGCCAATTGGCGGCTAAAAAGCTGAACACAGCCAATGCGATGAATGTCCCTCCTACGATTAACAAGAGCGGTAGACGTTGCTTTTCCTTACGATGGTTCTCATAATCAACGATTCGTTCGACAGTTGCTTCATCCAAAAGACCTGCTTCGCTCCACTCGTTCAACTTGCGTAACTGCTTCACCGTCCCCACCTCCTTCGAAGTGTTAGATACTTATTAAATTCCCGTTTTAGTGCCGTCTCAAGCTCGGATTCACAGGGATTTCAAGTTGTTTGTTCAATTCGTCACAGAATGTTGACAGACAAAAAAAGCAAGGAAGACAGACTTCCTCGCTTTGTGTAATCAATTGTTTAAACACGGAAACGAGCAACGAGTCCCTGTAGCTCTTCCGCCATATCAGATAATGCTTTAGCTGATTGCGAAATCTCTTCCATCGCACTCAACTGTTCTTCCGTCGTCGCTGCGACTTGTTTCGACGCGGACGAATTCTCTTGCGCGATATGTGCGATTTCAGTCGCAGACGCCGATACTTCCTGGACATTCGCCGCGATTTCTTCGACCGTTGCCGTCACGTCTTCGATCCTTGGCGTCATTTCCTGCGTACGTTCGAGAATTTTTTGGAATCGTTCTGCTGATGCTTCTGTCGTCGACAAACCGGCTTTCGTCTGTCCTGAAACTTCCTTCATCATCGTGACCGATTGATCCGTCTCTTGTTTAATGTTTTGAATCAATTGCGCAATTTGTTTCGTTGAATCCTGTGATTGCTCTGCTAGTTTACGCACTTCACTCGCGACAACGGCAAATCCTTTTCCGTTTTCGCCTGCACGTGCTGCTTCGATTGCCGCGTTCAGTGCTAACAAGTTCGTTTGCTCGGCGATCCCGTTGATGACATCAACGATTTTTCCGATTTCATTCGAACGATGGGCAAGTGACGTGATAACACCGCCGAAGTTCTGAACAGAAGCATCGATTTCTTTCATTTGCTCAACGTTCTGCAATACAGCAACTGTTCCATTCTCGGCTTCTGTGGCCGTTGAACGTGACAGTTCCGAGACGTCCGTTGAGCTCTCAGCGATTCGCATGATGCCTGCTGTAATCGATTGAAGTGAAACAGCGTTCGCATCGAGTTGACGTTTCGATTGATCCGCCCCTGCTGCGACCTGTTGAATCGATCCCGCAATCTGCTCTGATGCAGATGTCGTTTGGGCAGAGTTCGCCATCAATTCCTGTGAAGAGCCAGCCACTTGTGTAATCGACTGATCGAGATTGATGATGATCGAACGGAGTGAGTCGACCATGACATTAAAGCTTTGCGCAACTTGCCCGACCTCATCGTTTGATTCAACGATGACGGGTTCCGTCAAATCACCAGATTGAATCCGTTCTGCCCCACGTGTCAAATGACCGAGTGGGCGTAAGATCGAGCGAAGGATGAAGTAAATGAAGACGGCTGCGACGAGTAACATTCCGCCAATGACAGCAAGCGTCGTCCAAAGAATGCTCGATGTCGCGTCTGTGATTTCATGATCGTACAGGGTTCCGGCAACCTTCCACTTCGTTAAATCGTTTGTCATGAAGTCCATCTTTTTGCCTTCATTTTCATATTCATACGAAAATTGTCCGGCTGGGTCAGCATAGAGTGGTGCAACCCAGTTCCCAGTTGCTTTTTCACCTGGTTTTAACGTTGGGTGCGTAACGAACTTTTTATTCGAATCGAGAATCGTCACATAACCTTCTTTACCGATTTTAATCTTTTTCGCGATTTCTGCGATGCGGTCTACATCGACATCAATCGCCACTACGCCTCTTCCGTTACCCGTCGTCTGCGAAAGCGTGACCATCATCTTGTTCGAGGCAGCATCGACATACGGATCGGTAATGACGACTTTGCCACCTGCTGCTTCCGCTGACTGATACCACGAGCGTTCGCGTGGATCATAATCCTCGGGCATGACCTGTTCTGGGAAAATGTTCATATCCCCCTCCGTCGTCGCGAAATAGATGTTCGCTGCTTGCGGATGCATGTCGAGGTATTCGGTCATTTTTTCCTTTAACGCTGCATTTTGTTTTCCTTTTTGATAGAGTGTTCCGTCAATTCGGTCCGCAAAAAAGGCGACATCGCGTCGCATCGGATCAATGATATTTTGAATCTCATCGTTCATCCGATCGACTCCACCGTGTGCCGATTGCAAGATTTGCTCCGTCATCGTTTGTTTCGCCTGATTGTAAGCGACAAATCCAATCACGAGTGCTGGAATTACTAACAATAAAATTGATGTTAGTATTAATTTTTGTTTGATACTCATCGTTCGTTTAATCTTTTGTTCCATGTGTCACTCCATTCTCGAGTGCAAGGACTCGCTATTCTACTTTGTTTATCGGTTAGAATGTGTAATTTTTCACAGGAAAGAAAAAAAAGAAGAAAATTCCTTTTTTAAAGGAATTTTCTTCAGAGGTATCGTTCAGTTGATTACATTCGTATTATCTAAGTATTATTGAACGTTTAAAAGAAGAGAGCCCATCAATTCAACATACGAAAATCATATGAAAACACATCGTGTGTTTGAGTAGAATTCAAAATTTCAGCTAACCCTTTAATTCTACTCTCAGTAACTTTTTTGCCACTTGATAGAGAATAGGTTTCAATCAAATATTTTTCAGCACTTTTTGGATCGTATCGCAACATGTATAAAAAGTTTTCCTTAAAAAAACTTTCTTCATGATGTTGCGTTGCTTCTTGATTGATCTGCTCCAGTTTAAATTTTTTACTGATTCTAGTTGTTTTTGTATCAAACGTCATAATATTTCCAAGTCCATCGATATAATATATTATCCCTTTGTATAAGTGAGATGAATTTTTTATGTTATATGGGATTGAAGTAGTTGAATCTTCGTCTTTCTTATACGAATACATCAGAAATGTTTTTTGTTCAAACGAATTCTTATCAATTCGTTGCATGACCAATTTATTCTTTTCTTCATGATCGATTTCACTAACTTTTAGCACGACATAGTAATAGTCTGAATCACTCAGAATAGAAGAGAACGCTTCAATTTCATTTTTTCCTTCAATCTTCAGTTCGGCTTGAGCAGCTAGCTTCATTTTTCCTGAAGAAAAAGTAACATCTTGAATCCTCATCGGTGAATTTTCTTCTTGAACATTCTGTGTAGTCAGTAATACAATCCGATCTTGATCAGTTCCTGCCGCATTTATATAAAACGGAATAGTCGCCTCTTTAAATCCGGATTTATTACCATAACTTAGTGTATAGGTGTATTTATTCTGTTTATCAAACCCTGTGTTGAAAAGCGAGAAAAATAGTTGTTTTTTTGGAATGTATCCCGTTTGTTCTCCCATATATTGCGGTTTCTTTAGATCAAATTCTTTGTACGAAGAACTAATTAATCTCATCTTTTCTGAATCCACTAGTAAAAGATCGTTTTGAGGAGAGACAGCCAAATTATTTAATTCTAATCCTTTAGACGAAAATGATTTAGCCTGATTTTTACGATCTATAAATACAGTTAATCCAAGACCATCCCCTCCTATATCTTGATCTGATGTCGTCGAGAAATATACAGCGGCTTTTTGCTTCTTCAAAAAATCTGATTTTTCGATGGTTTCTTGAGACAGACTATGCGGTATAGGCTTTAGATAATCAATGGCATAATAAAGTATCGTTCCACCTATTACGATAAGTACGGGTATGAGTATTAGGTATATTTTTTTTCTCATTTTATCTCCTTTTTTACTTTCAAGCATAAAAGTTAATATGAGTATTCCACCACTCAAAATATCAACTCTTGTTAATTAAAACGATTTATACAATATCAGATTACACTAAAAATAGTATTTTTTTACATAAAACTTTATTTTTATATAGGTTTTTATTTCCAAAAAAATGTTATTGAGTAATAAAATAATATGATTACTTTCCTTTTAATAAACGTTTTAAACAAAAAAAGTCCCTTACTTTCGCCAGTAACGTACTGTCAAAAGTAAGGGACTTTCAAATATCACATAACGCTCGATGCTACATTCATTCTAAGTTATCTAACTTGACTACAATCAAAAAAATTATGCTTCCTGATCGCCCTTCCAGTTCATCATACCGCCTTCAACGTTGACGACGTCGTATCCATATTGCTCGAGGAAACGACCAACGTTTTCACTCCGTCCACCTGCTTTACAGATCAAGTAGTATGTTTCGCCTTCTTGAAGTTCTGTATAGCGTTCACCAATCTCAGACATCGGAAGGAAGCGGACGTTTGGAATATGTCCTGCATCATATTCATCTTGCTCACGTACGTCGACGACATGTAACGCCTCGCCTGTTTCTAATCGCTCTTGTAACTCATCTACATGAATCGTTTTCATCTCGTATGACCTCCTGTATCGTTCTGTCGTAAGTGTAGCAAATCTCTCATTAAAACAAAACGAAACCGTTCGATACAAGGGAACGAAAAAGACGAATCCACTTACGGATCCGCCTGTTGTTATATTATTCCCCCGATGCTCGACGTGTCGATTGACGTGTCTCCTTATGCATTCCCCGTGCATAATAGACGGCAATCAGAATCGCGTACCAAAGTGGTCCAACGACGAGAGCGATCCGTGTACTTGCATCAAATGCCATCAAGACGATGACACCAGCAAGTGCTGCGAGTGCGATATAGTTCGCAACTGGGAAGAACGGAACAGCGAACTCTGCTGAACCGTGTACTTTCCGCGCCCGCATCTGAGCGATTAAAATCATCGCCCACGTCCAGACAGCTCCGAACGTTGCGATACTCGTCACGATTGCAAAAACATCTTCCGGTAAGAAGTAGTTCAAGGCAACACCGACAAGCAACGCAACACCCGAAAGAATCGTTGCAAGTGCTGGAACACCGTTTTTCGAGATTTTCGAGAAACGACGCGGTGCTTCACTGTTCTCGGATAAGTTCATCATCATCCGGGCTGTCGAGAAGATACCCGAGTTACATGACGAGAGTGCTGCCGTTAAGACAACAAAGTTGATGATACCGGCTGCTGCCGGAATACCGAGCGATTGAAACAGTAATACGAATGGACTGCTGTTGTTCGCACCAACTTGATCCCATGGATAAATCGATAAAATGACGAAGAGTGCCCCGATATAGAATACTAAAATCCGAAGGAAGACGTTATTAACGGCTTTTCGAATCGTTTTCTTCGGGTTCTTCGCTTCCCCTGCTGTGACCCCAATCACTTCAATTCCTAAGAACGCAAACATGACCATCTGCATAGCAAGGAGTACTCCACCGAATCCGTTCGGTAAGAATCCACCATGTGACCACAGGTTCGAAATCCCAACCGGTGTGCCACCGTTTCCAAGACCAATGACGATCGTCAAGGTCCCTAAGATGATCATGGCGACGATCGCGACGATTTTAATCAACGCAAACCAAAATTCGAATTCACCATAAAATTTAACAGCAATAAAGTTGATACTCGTCATCAACACAAGTGCTGCTAGTGCCCATACCCACCCCTGGGAATCTGGGAACCATACTTTCATGTAAATACCGACTGCTGTGATTTCCGCCATACACGTAAAAATCCAGAGTAACCAATAATTCCAACCTGTTAAAAAGCCAGCTAATGGACTGACATACTTCCGGGCATACTCTGCAAAACTACCAGCCACCGGTTCTCGCACCGCAAGCTCCCCAAGTGCTCGCATGATAATGAAGATGATGATACCACCGATAAGATAACCAAGTAAGATCCCTGGACCTGCCAGTTGGATCGCTTTCGCCGATCCGAGGAAGAGTCCAACACCGATTGCCGCCCCCAGCGACATCAATGTAATATGACGTTCTTCCAGTCCCCGATTCAACTCTGTCTGTTGTTTCATTTTTACGACGTCCTTCCCGTCTCTGTTTGTTTCTTAGCAGTTCCCCGTACCGCTACGTTGTCAGTATAAAGAAGATGTGTCGATTTTGTAAACGTTTTCATATGATATTTCTTACCAAAACCACATACTCGGAATATTCTGATTACGTTGGCAGTATAAAAAAAGGAACCTCCTGCTACTAAGTAGTATACAGGACGGCTCCTTTCGGAAAGTTACAATTGTTAATCAACTTTAGCAAGTGGAGCGTCTACTGACTCAGACTTACCGGTCAACCGGAAGATTCCGTTTAACAATAACGCCGTCAGAGAACCCGCGACGATCGGACTATCCGTCAAGACACGGATTTGCGATGGAAGCCCGGCAACGATTTCAGGATTCATACTGATTCCTAGACCGATTCCAAGGGCAAGTGCCACCGTGATGACGTGTTCGTTCTTTGAAAAATCCACTCGCGATAGAATACGAATTCCGCTTGCTGCGACCGTTCCGAACATAATCAACATCGCCCCACCCAAAACAGGTTTTGGAATCAACGTCGTAAACGTCGCCACTTTCGGTAAGAAACCGAGCAAGATCAAAAATCCACCAGCAAACAAAATGACTTTACGTGTCTTCACGCCAGTCAACTGAACTAGACCGACGTTTTGGCTATACGTCGTATACGGGAAGCTGTTGAAGATACCGCCAACGATCGTTGCAACCCCTTCTGCCCGGTATCCACGTGCCAAATCCTTATCCGTCAAACGACGATCCGTAATCTCACCAAGCGTCAAGAATACGCCCGTCGATTCGACCATCGAGACGAGACCAACGAGTGTCATCGTCAAGATGGCTGTGGCGTTGAATGTCGGGACACCGAAGTAGAACGGCGTCACCATTTGGAACCATGACGCTTCCGCAACTGGGCTAAAATCGATCATTCCCATGCCAAACGCAACGAGTGTACTGATCATCACAGCAATCAAGACAGCTGCTGCTTTTGAGAAGACCGTGCCGTAGCGATTCAAAATCAAAATCAAGACGATTGTTAATCCCGCAAGTCCAAGATAACGTAAGTCACCAAAGTCCTTCGCTCCCTGTCCGCCTCCGATGTCGTTAATCGCAGCCGGAATCAGTGAAATCCCGATGATCGTGACGACTGAACCAAGGACAACTGGTGGAAACAGGACCGCAATCTTACTAAACCAGCCCGAGATGACAAGAATGATGAGACCACTGGCAATCAACGCACCATAAATTGCTGTAATGCCTTGAAGACTTCCAATCGCAATCATTGGACCAACTGCTGTAAAGGTACATCCGAGTACAACAGGAAGGCCAACACCTGTGTATTTCGTGACGAGTACTTGTAATAAGGTCGCCACCCCACACATGAAAAGATCAATCGCAACGAGATATGCAAGTTCTTCTCCTGACAATCCGATCGCACTCCCAACGATCAGTGGAACAACAGCTGCTCCCGTGTACATCGCAAGCACATGCTGAAGTCCGAGACTGGCTGCTTTGAAGTTCGACAATCTCATACTGTCACCGAGTCGACGAATGTCGCTTTTCCGTCCTTCAATGACTCCACACGCGCGAGTGACTCGACACGGAATCCAGCGTCGATTAGCTTTTGACGTCCTGGTTGGAATGACTTTTCAATGACGATTCCAAAACCAGCAACTTCTGCTCCCGCCTGTTCAACGAGACGTGCGAGACCGAATGCCGCTTCCCCATTCGCAAGGAAATCGTCGATGATCAAAACACGTTCGCCCGGTTGTAGGTATTTCTCTGCGACCGTAATTGTGCTCGTCTGCTGTTTCGTAAACGAGAAGACTTCAGCTGAAATCGTTCCTTCGTTCAGCGTGACGGATTTTGTCTTACGGGCATAGACCATTGGTACACCTAAACGGAGCGCTGTCATCATTGCCGGGGCAATCCCACCCGCTTCGATCGTCAGAATCCGTGTGATACCTGCGTCTTGAAAACGTTCCATGAACTCATAGGCGATTTCCCACATCAAGGTCGGATCGACCTGGTGATTTAAAAAGGCATCCACTTTCAATACTTGATCCGATAATACGATTCCCTCTTGATTAATCATGTCGTGTAGACGTTTCATATATACATTCTCCTCTTTAAAAAACGAAAAAACGTACAGTCGCTACCCGGGGGCAGCCACTGTACGCCAAAAAAGAGAGCAGTAACTCACCACCCGTAGTCGGACCGTTACGGCGATCCGGTAGAGACTCGTGGGCCAATTCCCACTATTATACGAGCGTTGCTATACGTTTACGTTTCGTGATTTTCGTGATGTGTACCATTGTACGGGGTTTAGCGAAAAAGTAAAGACTTTTTCACACCGTGCTTAGGCTTGGCGTTCTTCGACCGCTTGTGCTGCCGTGATGATCGCAAGTTTGTAGACATCTTCTTCGTTACAACCGCGTGAGAGATCGTTGACCGGTTTGTTCAAACCTTGAAGGATCGGACCGATTGCTTCGAATCCACCAAGACGTTGTGCGATTTTGTAGCCAATGTTTCCTGCTTCAAGACTTGGGAAGATAAAGACGTTTGCTTGACCTGCAACATCTGATTCTGGTGCTTTTGATTTTGCGACACTCGGAACGAATGCAGCATCAAATTGAAGTTCGCCATCGATCGCAAGTTCTGGTGCACGTTCTTTTGCGATGCGTGTTGCTTCAACGACACGCTCTGTCTCTGGTGATTTTGCTGAACCTTTTGTAGAAAAGCTAAGCAATGCGACTTTCGGATCAATCCCGAATGTTTTCGCTGTTTTCGCAGATGCGATTGCGTTCTCTGCTAAATCGTTCGCATCTGGTGCAATGTTGATTGCGCAATCTGCGAAGACGTATTGCTCATCGTCACGTACCATGATGAAAACGCCAGATGTTTTTTTATAGCCTTCTTGCATTTTGATGATTTGAAGTGCTGGACGAACTGTATCGCCTGTTGCGTGCATTGCACCCGAGACGAGACCTTCTGCTTGTCCTGTGTGAACGAGCATCGTACCGAACGTGTTCACGTCTTTTAAGATGACTGCACGTGCTTGCTCTTCTGTCGCTTTTCCTTTACGACGCTCGACGAACGATGCGACGAGCTCATCAATGCCAGCGTAAGAAGCCGGATCGATCGTATCGAGTCCAGTGACATCGATGCCGTTCGCTGTTGCTGTTTCTTCGATTTGTACGCGTGGTCCGATGACGATTGGTGTGACGAGACCATCTTTTTTCAAACGGACAGCTGCGCCAAGAACACGCGCGTCAATTCCTTCTGGGAAGACGATTTTCGGTTGGTGCGCTTTAATCTTTTGTTCTAACATATCGAATAATTGCATGAGTTTCTCTCCTTTTTAAATAAACACGACGTCGTCGATTTGATCCATTTTCTTTTCCACCGTTTATTATACACAGTTCTCAATCGTTGTTAAAACAATTTGTAAAAAAGTTATCTAACAAAAGCACTGAAGCCATATTCATCGACTATTACAGATATTTTCAAGAATGATACAGAGACTGTTTCCAAGCAAAATAATATCCCATTCCCCTTTTACCCACTCTCTGCTTTTTTCATGTGTTACGACTTCATGGACAAAGACCTTTTCGGGCGAAGCCCATCCATAGAATGTGATAAGATAGGATGTGGAAAAAAACAATTTATTTCAGACTCAGGAGGTCATCCCATGCAACACCAAACATCTGAACCGACTGCTACGCAACAAGCCGCTGAAACACTCGACGGCTGGTATACATTACATGATTTCCGCCGGATTGATTGGTCACGCTTGAAACAAGTCGACGCAACAGACCGTGCGCGCATGATCGAAGAGTTCCAAGCCTTCCTCACAGAGCTTTCTGGCGTCGAAGAAGCTAAAGATGGAAGCCATGCACTTTATACGATCATTGGTCAAAAAGCGGATCTCGTCTTGATGGTTCTTCGTCCAACGATGGAACAAATCCAAGACGTCGAAGTCAAGATGCAGAAACTCGATCTATATGATTACCTCATTCCGACGTATTCTTACGTCTCTGTCGTTGAACTCGGAACGTACCGTGGTTCAGGCGAAGGAAATCCATACGAGAATCCTTACGTGCGTGACCGTCTCTATCCAATCCTGCCGCAAGCGAAGCATATCTGCTTCTATCCGATGAGCAAGTCGCGTCGTGATGGTGACAACTGGTACACGCTTTCGATGGAAAAACGTAAAGAACTCATGTACCGTCATGGTATGATCGGTCGGAGTTATGCTGGGAAGATTCAGCAAATCATCGGTGGGTCGACTGGATTCGACGATTGGGAATGGGGCGTCACGCTCTTCTCAGACGACATTCTTCAGTTCAAAAAAATCGTCTACGAAATGCGTTTTGACGAAGTTAGCGCGAAATACGGCGAGTTCGGTGAGTTCTTCATCGGTAACCGTCTTGAAAGTGAACAATTAAATACTCATTTTGCACTTTAATGTGTTGAATGACGTTTGATAGAAATATCTCATGGGAATATACTCCTTGCGGCTACAAAACAGACTATACAATAGTAGGTTGATTACGTAAGGAGGAATTACCATGGGGAATGCTATGAACCGATCAACACGATCGCGTGAATTGCAATTCGCTGTGCTTTCAAAAGAGCTGAAACCGGTTGCAGATCGCGTACTGGATCGCTATGAGCAAGCATTATCGAAGCTAAACAAAACACAAACGACAAAACGATGAACTCGTTTTGATACCTACGCCTACTCCATCGCGAGTAGGCGTTTTTCGTACAAAAAAGACCGTTCTTCTTCATCATGGAAGAAAAACGGTCAATTATCATAATCCTTTATAGGCACCAATTGCGACAAAGATCCATGCCGCGATGAATAAGACGCCACCAATTGGCGTGATGGCTCCCAGTTTCGTCACGTTCGTCAATGCCATGACGTACAGACTACCCGAGAAGAAGACGATTCCGGCGAGCATCAGCCATGCAGCTAATGACCATTGTGGAATCGAAACTTTCAACAACAAGCCGCCTAGTGCCAAGATTCCGAGTGAATGCACCATCTGATACAGAACACCAGTCTGCCAGTTCGCGAGCATACGTTCCGTCAACATGTCTTTTAAAGCATGTGCACCAAACGCCCCAAGTGCGACCGATAACATCATCGAGATCGCGCCAATCATAATGAATACTTTCATACTTATTCTCCCCCTAACCGTCGTGCTGGTAAATTCCATTCATAATAATACGATAGCATACGTAAAACGGTGATGAGTCCGAGCAATGTGAACAAATGTAGAGGATTCGTCAATTGGAAACGATCAATCACGAGTGCTGCCATAACGGCCCACATCGCATAAATTTCTTTATGCAGGACGAGCGGTTTTCGACCAGCTAGCAAATCCCGAACGACGCCACCACCGACACCAGTCAATACAGCTGCCGAAATCGTTGCCGACAGCGGCAATCCTTTTGCTGACGCCATCAACGCTCCTTGAATCGCAAATGCAGACAGACCGAGCGCATCTGCAAGGACGCCCCAACGTGTCCAGTGCGGCAAGAACAACTGGGGTAACATAAAGATCAACAATGCAACGAGAATCGCGACTAAAAAGAGACCACCTTGCGACCAAAGCGCCGATACCGGCACACCAATCAATAAATTACGAATGGCACCACCACCGAATGCCGTAATTAAAGCAAGTAACCAGACGCCGAATAAATCATATTTTTCTTCCATCGCAACGATTGCTCCACTCATCGCAAAAGCGACCGTGCCGATGATATTCAATAAGTCCCAGGACATGCGCACATTTCACCTTTCTACAAAGAAATTCCAATACTTACTATACTCTCTTTTTAGTTTCCGTAAAGCATTAATTTTCTGTCACCGTTTCGACCGTTTGCGAGTGACGTTTTTAGGTAAAGTAACCTATACTGAAACAAACTGTACAGGAAGCTAGGTGACCGTATGAAACGTTGGGCGCTTTATCGCATCGTCGTCATTGTGACGATGTTCGCACGTTACATTTTTACGATCTATCGATTCACCCGGAAAAACCGGCCAGGTACGAATAACGAAGAGTTTGAGCGCATCATGATTCGAATTGCGCGTGACTATAAGAAAAAAGCATTACGACTTGAAGGACTACTGATTAAACTGGGTCAGTTCCTATCGATCCGAGCCGATCTGTTCCCGCCATCTGTCTTGATGGAACTGACTGAACTCGTCGATAAGGTACCTTCGAGTAAACTTGGAGAGTCACGAAAAATCATCGAAGAAGATTGGGGGATGCCGATCGAAGAAATCATCTCGGATATCAGTCCCCGTCCTGTCGCTTCTGCCTCGATTGGTGAGGTTTACAGCGGAACCTTAAAATCAAACGGTAAGAAGGTTGCGATCAAAGTTCAGCGACCGAATATCGAACAAATCATCAAAACTGATTTCCGTGCCATGCGCATCGTCATTGCCATGTTGCGCCGAACTTCATTAAACAAATCAACTGATTTACAAAGCTTGTATCGCCAAATGGTCTTCGTCATTGGTGATGAATTAAATTACCGGACCGAATTGAAGAACGGTCTCTACTTTAAAAAGATGTATGAGACGAACCCTGTCATCTATATCCCGAGTTATTATGAAGAACATTGTACGAATCGGGTGCTCGTCATGGAATGGATTGACGGGACACGCATCACCGATCTCGATTATTTAGCAGAACATCAGATTGATCGCGACGAACTGGCACGTAACCTCTTCCTGAACGCTGGTGAGCAATTGCTATTCGGTGGGAAGTTCCACGCCGATCCGCACCCGGGCAATGTCCTTGTTCAGTCTGATGGTAAAATCGTCTTATTAGATTTCGGGATGATTGGAGCGACGACGCCAGACGATATGCGGGCAATCCAGCGAATTCTTCAGTCCTTCGTCACATTGGATTATGATGCGATCGTTGATGGTTTAGAAGATTTACGATTCCTATTACCAAATGCGAATAAGCAAAATATCCGACAAGCGATTGAAAAAGCGGTTACGTTCTATCTCGAAAGCGACATGGAAAACGTCGATACGAAACTGATTGAGAAGGTATTATCCGATATCGAATTACTCGTTCGAAACGAACCGATTCAGCTCCCTGCTGAATTTGCCTTCTTCGGACGTGCTGCATCGACGATTCTTGGTATTTTGCAAATTCTCTCACCACAAATCAATCTGCTAGAACTCGCTAAACCGATGGTTCGACGTTGGCTCGATGACGAAGGGAAAAACCAAAACCGTTATCTCCAAATCGCAGGCTCTTACGGCGCGCGGTTGCTTGCCTTTCCGCGACTTGTTAACGATGCCTTAAGTGAACCGACACGTTGGCGGATCATGGAGCAACAAAAGTTCTCACGTGTCGCGAACATCGAATCACTCAAAATCCGGCAGTGGACGAGTTCACTCGTCGGGATCATCAGTCTCCCCTTTAGTTATCTTGGCTATTATTTTACGCAATACGATGTCATGGGGATTTCCTTGACGATTGCCGTCATCGCTTTATGGAACGGTCGGCGGATCGGTCGACAAATCGTTCGTATTGCTGATGAACCTTTCCGATAAACGAAATACCAAAAAACATCTACTTCGGTGGATGTTTTTTTATTTCAGAATAATTCTTCTTTACGCTCCGAGGTTTTTCCTATCCTTTTGCGGGGTACAGCTTCAAGTAGAGAGATAACAGTAAGGAGAGGTGAAACACTTGATTGATATTCTAATTGCCATCGTTCCTGCATTGATGTGGGGATCGTTGCCGCTCGTCGTTTCGAAAATCGGAGGTTCGACAGCGCAACAAATTATCGGTACGACTCTGGGTGCGTTGCTTTTCGCGATCGTCACCTTCTTTTTTGTCAGCCCAGAGCTGTCGACGACTGCTTGGATCGCCGGATTCTTTTCTGGTGCCTTCTGGGCACTCGGTCAAAAAAATCAATTTGCCGCATTCCGTCAAATGGGTGTCTCGAAGACGATGCCGATTTCAACAGGGATGCAACTCGTCGGAACATCGTTGTTTGGTGTTCTCGCTTTCGGAGAGTGGTCAACGACAACTGCGTTGATTCTCGGAATCAGTGCCCTTGTATTGATCATTGCCGGAGCGGCCTTCACTTCTTATAAAGAAGATAAGAGTAAACAAGATGAGAATATCGGAAAAGGAATGACACTTCTCCTCATCTCGACTGTCGGGTATGTCGGGTATGTCGTCATTGCCCGTTGGTTCGATATCAACGGTTGGGAAGCGGTCTTACCACAAGCTGTCGGGATGGTCGTGAGTGCGATTCTTCTCTCTTTACGAGAAGGAGATCTCTTCACGAAAAAAACAGCCGGCAATACGATTGGTGGACTCATGTGGGCTGTCGGGAACGTTGCTTTACTATTTGCGACGGCAAAAGTCGGAGTCGCAACGAGCTTCTCCTTATCTCAAACCGGTGTCGTCATCTCAACGATTGGCGGCGTCCTCTTACTAAAAGAATCAAAGACAAAGAAAGAGATGACATTCGTCATTATCGGCTGTATTTTAGTCGTCGCCGGCGGAATCATGATTGGATTTACGAAACAATAATGAAGGAGTGAAGCATCATGTATGAGAGCTTAAAAGGAAAAGTCGCGATCGTAACAGGTGGATCAATGGGAATCGGTGAAGCAATCGTCCGCCGTTACGCAGAAGAAGGTATGCGTGTCGTCATTAATTATCGGAGTCACCCGGAAGAAGCAAAGAAAATCGCTGAATCGATTAAAGAACAGGGTGGCGAAGCAATCATCGTTCAAGGTGATGTCTCAAAAGAAGACGACATGATCAACCTCGTTAAAGAGACAGTTGCTCACTTTGGTCAGTTGGACGTTTTCGTCAATAACGCGGGAATCGAGATGCCGTCAGCATCTCATGAGATGTCACTCGAAGACTGGCAGAAAGTCATCGATGTCAACTTGACGGGTGCGTTCCTTGGTGCGCGTGAAGCACTGAAATACTTCGTTGAACATGATGTCAAAGGCAGTATCATCAACATGTCGAGTGTTCATGAGATCATTCCATGGCCAACGTTCGTCCACTACGCAGCAAGTAAAGGCGGCGTTAAATTGATGACACAGACACTGGCAATGGAATACGCGCCAAAGGGCATTCGCGTTAATGCGATCGGACCTGGTGCAATCAATACACCAATCAACGCTGAAAAATTCGAAGATCCGGAACAACGTAAAGAAGTCGAGAGCATGATTCCTATGGGCAATATCGGGAAACCAGAAGAAATTTCTGCCGTTGCTGCGTGGCTTGCGTCTGACGAAGCAAGTTATGTCACAGGTATCACGCTCTTTGCAGACGGCGGTATGACACTTTATCCATCATTCCAAGCGGGGCGCGGTTAACCTATTTTGAGTAGACAAGGAGAGAACCGCTCATGACCACTTTTTTCTCATTGATCCGTCGCGGAAATAAGTCAGCCCTTGCTGCTGCAATCGTCAATACGATCATTGCTATTATCAAGTTCGTCGCTTATATCTTGACTGGGAACGTTGCAATGTTTGCTGAAATGATGCATACGATTGGTGACGCGGCGAATCAGTTTTTCGTCTATATCGGTTCTGCCCTCAGTAAAAAAGCACCGACAAAACGATTCCCGAACGGATTCGGTCGTCTCGTTAACCTTGTGTTACTAGCTGCGATCATTGTCGTCGCGTTGCTTGCGTATGAAACGATTCGCGAGGGAATCTTGCATATCACACATGGTCCTGGCGAAGAGACGACTGGGCTTTGGATCATTTTGACGGCGCTTGGAATTGGTGTCGTACTTGAAGTCGGCGTCTTTTATAAAGCGATGATCGAGATTGCTCACGAAACCGGACTTAAGTCTAGAGGACTCACATTGGTTGGTCAAAGTTTCGCCCATCTCGGGCAGGCAAAACCAGCTACACGTCTTGTCTTCATGGAAGATCTTGTTGCGACTCTCGGTGGTCTCATTGCCATCATCGCTGTTCTGATTTCACACTACACATCGTTTTATCAAGCAGAGGGTATTGCTTCGATTTTGATTGGTCTGATGATGTTCTATGTCGTTTATAATGTCTTCATTCAAAATGCTGCCGGTGCGCTCGGTGAGATCGATGAAGTACTGACTGCTAAAATCGGTGAAATCTTATTACGTGATGAAGCGGTTCGTGATATTGAAAAGCTTGAAGTCATTAAGGAAGGGGATCACTTCCATGTCGAAACAGAGATTGAAGTAGACCCTAACTTAACGATTGCTCAAGCGGACGACATCAAGGATCGACTGGAACTGCAAATCCGAATCCTTAAAGGCGTCACCGATGTCACCATCTCCTTTGATGAAGATGATCGGGTGCAACAGTATCAACCACCAACACCGCCTGTAGAGTAGATAAAAAGCCATCGATATCGATGGCTTTTTATCTACGTTCATTAGCGTACTGCTCGGACGAATCCGGCATCTTGCGCTTCTTTTTCCGTACAGAATCGTTGCTCCGGTTTCACTTCATCGTAGGATTGACCACCCGGTACATGGTAGATTTTTTTACCGGAACGATTGATATTCCCTTTGATGGCACATGATTCTGTTTCGTTAATAGCTTGCGCGTTGAATCCACGATTCGTCACGTAACCATCGTGCTCCCAAATCTTTTTCTTCGCCCCTTGTGCTTCCTGTTCGATTTGTTCGAACATATCGACATAACGTGTGTCTGGTTCATAGACGAACGCGACACGCGCAAGTCCTTTTCGAAGCAACTCTTGATTTAACATCTTATCGCCGTACCAGACGTAAGCGAGTAATCGTCCATATCGATCGGCTCGTGATTGATCCCGTTCCAAACGAATCGCTGTTCCGCTCGGTAGGGCCTCTTTTGTAAACTGTGAAGCTTCTGTTCCATAGGGTTGAATCGGTGTATCTGGTTTGACGGTTTCTGGTGTATCGACGAGCAATAAACGTACATCCTCCGTTTTTCCGTCGGCTAATCTCACTTTTAATGTGTCTCCATCGATGACACGTTCAACCGTCGCTTTCGTGACCTTTTCTTCATCCGGTTGTTTGATTCCAAGTAAATCTGTTTCTTCTGGTGCACAACCGATAAGAACAAATAGAAAAAGCAGACTGATCACTACGTATCGTCTCACTTTTCCCCCTCCTCTCCATGAAAATACGGATTCGGTAACATCCCCGAACCCGTATGTCCTATCCTATTTCGACTCATTCGGCTGATAAAACCGTCTCGACTTCGTTTTGGTTTGTATAGAGCGTATAGAACGCTTCCGCTACATTTTTCGGATCAAGCGCCGTTCCACGCTTTACTTCTCCAGCGATCGTGACAGTTCCGACGTAGACGCCATCTTCCTTCAACGTATCATGTAACATATGCGTTACTTGACGAACGCCTGCCTTACCGATTGAGAGGCCCGGTAGCGATTTGATTGCTTGCATCGCAGCGCCGCCTCCTGTAATCAGGATGGCACCTTCTTTTCGTTCCTGCATCGCCGGAGCAACGAGTTGTGCGGCATGCAGTGCACCGAGAACATCGATTTCAAACTCTTTCGTAATCTGCTCTGCTGAGACTTCAAGCACAGACGCTTGATGCAAAATCGAAGCATTGTAGACTAAGACATCGACTTGTCCGTACTGCTCTTCTGTCCATTCGATGAGCGATGCGATATCAGCTTTTCGAGAAGCATCACATTCCACTCCGACAGCTTCTACGCCTGCTTCTTTTAGTTCCGTAATGACGGCTGCGAGTGTTTCTTGTGTCCGCGCCGCACAAACGACTTGAAAACCTTCTTGCCCGAATCGTTTACTGATCTCATATCCGTTTCCTGGTCCTGCTCCAATGACGATTACTGTTTTCATGACGTATCTCCCCTTCTCTTTTCAACTGTGATGGTTATTCCCTGAATCGCGTCATTTCATTCAAAAATCGAGTAATGAAGTGCCTTTTTCTTCTTTCTCCTGCGCGACACCCATGAAACGCGCTAACATCGGATCGACTGCTGGGGTTGCCTGAGGCGTTGACGTAGGTAACGATACCGTCGAGCTTGGCGTCGACTCGGATTCGAGCAGTAGTTCACAGTAAACCTTCATCGCTGCAATCTGTTCTTTCTGCGCAGCTCCTGTCGTTTGATCAATGCGTTGCATCGCTTGACGCATCTTTTCAATGATGTGTTGTTCCGTAATCATCTTGCATTCCTCCTTATGGTAGATTGAGGGTATGAACTTGAAAAGGATGTGTTTTCTATGATTCGTACCGCTTTAGTTGGTTTTGGTCTTGCCGGCGAACATTTACATGCGCCTTATTTACACGCACCTGATTATCAATTAATAGCTGTCCAGTCGAGTCGTTCGGAAGCTGTTGCGACTTATGACGCGACGCTACCTGTTTATCCGACGCTTGAAGCATTGCTCGAAGCGGAGCAGGTCGATTTAGTCGTCATCGCGACAGCAAATCAATTGCATTATCCGCTCGCACGACTCGCTTTGCTCTCGGGTTGTGACGTACTCGTCGAAAAACCATTCACCGTCACACTCGAAGAAGCCGAAACGTTAACAGAATTAGCACGCGTACACGATCGGTTATTGACAGTTTATCATAATCGTCGATATACGAAGGACTTTCGAACGCTGATGTCTTTACTAGCATCCGGGCGACTCGGTACCATTCAAACGTTCGAAGCACATTACGATCGCTATCGTCCCGACGTACAGGATCGTTGGCGTGAACAGGATATCCCTGGTGCTGGTCTACTGTACGATCTTGGGTCACACTTGATTGATCAAGCACTCGTCGCCTTCAATGAAGTGCCGGATCGTGTCTTTTGCGATCAGACGATTCAACGGCAAGGCGGACTTGTCGATGATTATACGCATCTGATTTTAGCGTTCGGTACGCGACGTGCGATCCTCCATATCGGTTCAATCGTTCCGGCTGTTGGTCCTTCCCTAACGGTGCACGGCACAAAAGGAAGCTATTTTGTCGATGAAGTCGATACGAAACGAACGACTTATCAGTTTGCACAAGCAAACGGTCCTCTCGAAGACTTTCCTTTTATCCCTGGTCATTTTGGCGATTATTATACGGATCTTGCTCCAGCTATCCGTAAACGGACGACACCGCCTGTCTCTCCAAAACAAGCTGAACTCGTCATGAAAATCATTGATTGTGCTCAAAAGAGTGCAAAAGTGGGTACATGGATAGAAGTAGACTAACTATCCATTTCAGACGAACAGGGGGAAGACAAGATGTTTTCAAGTACGGAACGGACAGCATGGTTAGAAGAGATGGGACAAGAACTTTTAGATGTCCTCGTCATCGGGGGCGGTATTACGGGAGCTGGTATTTTGCTTGACGCGCAAAGTCGCGGCATGCGGACAGGATTAATCGAGATGCAGGACTTCGCCGAAGGGACATCGAGCCGTTCGACGAAACTTGTCCATGGTGGATTGCGGTATCTGAAGCAATTCGAGATTAAACTCGTCGCTGAAGTCGGGAAAGAACGCGCCATCGTCTATGAGAATGCCCCACACGTGACGACACCGGAGTGGATGATGCTCCCACTCGTTGAAGGTGGCACATTCGGTAGCTTCTCGACTTCGATTGGCTTACGTGTCTATGACCAACTCGCAGGCGTCAAACGCAATGAACGCCGGACGATGCTTAGTAAGGAAGAAACATTACGTTACGAACCACTGTTACGTTCGGAACACTTAGTCGGTGGTGGGCGTTATGTCGAATATAAAACGGATGACGCCCGACTGACGGTCGAAGTGTTAAAAGCGGCCGTCGGTTACGGTGGACGTGCTGTTAACTATACAAAAGCTGAGTCACTCGTCTACCATAACGGCAAAGTCGTTGGTGTGGAAGTACGCGACGTCTTAAGTGGTAAAACGTATACGATTCGGGCGAAGAAAATCATCAACGCGACGGGGCCTTGGGTCGACGAACTGCGCGAAAAGGACGGTTCGAAGTCCGGAAAATCATTACACCTGACAAAAGGGATTCATCTCGTCATCGATCAAGCACATTTCCCACTACAACAAGCTGTCTATTTCGATGTTCCGGACGGTCGGATGATTTTTGCGATTCCACGCGAAGGGAAAACGTATGTCGGAACAACGGATACGAACTATAAAGGAGATATTCTTGAGCCTGGCGTCACCGTCGAGGATCAGGACTATATCCTTGAGGCCACAAATCAAATGTTCAATGTTGAATTACGACCTGAACACGTCGAATCAACGTGGTCTGGACTTCGCCCACTCATTCATGAAGATGGAAAAGATCCAAGTGAACTGTCGCGAAAAGATGAGATTTTCGTTTCAAAATCGGGGCTAATGTCGATCGCTGGTGGTAAGTTGACCGGGTACCGGAAGATGGCAGAACGAATCATCGATATGGTTGCGGATCAATTCAAGACAGAAGAAAATCGGATTTACCTCGCTTCCCGTACGCACGATATCTTGCTTGGCGGTGGTCATCCACAAGGTAGCAAAGGATTTGCTCGTTATTTGAAGGAACAACAACCAAAAGGGGAAGCACTTGGATTGTCACCGAATGAAACGACGTGGCTCATCCAGCGTTATGGCACGAACGTTGAACGCGTCTACGAATTAATTCGGACGCGTGGTGACGAGGCGGCTCGTTATCAATTACCGTTACACTGGTTCGGCGCTCTCCTGTATGGATTAGAAGCAGAACTCGTCATGCAACCCGGTGACTTCTTAAATCGTCGCGCCTCGGCCGTCTTCTTTGATTTCCCGCATGCAGAGCAGTATGCAGACGGTGTTCTTGCTTTGATGCGTAGCGAACTCGGTTGGTCAGCAGAAGAAGAAGCGAAAGCCAATGAAAGCATTCAACGTGAATTTGATGCCGTTCGTGTCAAAGGACCTGTTCCGCTTTCATGATATGAGAAAAGACCCGATTGCCGTGAGGCATCGGGTCTTTGTGTGTCAATCTTCTTCTTTTGAAGCAGCAAGTTCCGCTACTGGCATGTTTCCGGGATGCAGATTCGAACTTTTACGCGCAAAGGCGAAGTAGAGTACTAAACCGATTGCGAGCCAAATCACGAATGCGATCCATGTTTCGAGTTTCAAGTTGAACATCAAGAAAAGACATGAAGCAATCGCTGCGATTGGCACATATGGCATACCAGGGCACTTGAAGGCACGTGGAAGATCTGGTTGTGTCTTACGGAGAACTAAGACCGCGACTGAGATCAAGACGAATGCTGCCAGTGTACCCATGTTGACGAGATTCGCAATGACGTCGAGTGGAACGAAACCAGCGACGAGTGAGCTACCAAGTCCGATCATCCAAGTCGCCTTGAAAGGCGTTTGGTACTTCGGATGTACTTCAGAGAAGACTTTCGGGAACATCCCGTCACGCGAGATGGCGAATGCAAGACGAACCATTCCGTATGTCATGACGAGAATGACCGTTGTAATCCCGAGGATTGCACCGAGATCGATGAAGCCGGCAACCCAGCTCTGACCAGCCATTTGAATTGCAAGTGAGACCGGGTGATCGACACCTGCGAATTTTTGATACGGTACGATACCTGTCATGATAGCTGCGACGATAACATATAAAATCGTACAGACAGCGAGTGAGCCGATGATACCACGCGGCAAGTTCTTTTGTGGGTCACGAACTTCTTCTGCTGCTGATGTCACGGCATCAAAGCCGATATATGCGAAGAAGACGATCGCAGCACCTGAGAAGACGCCTCCCCAACCGAATGGTGTGAAGGGTGCCCAGTTCGTAGGTTCAACGTAGCCGACACCGACAACGATGAAGAGAATAACGACTGCTAATTTGATAACAACCATGATGTTGTTAACGCGCTTCGTTTCCTTGATTCCCATCGACAACAATGCCGTAATGGCAAAGAGGATTAAGAAGGCTGGAAGGTTGAAGAATGTCTTCGCCCCCTCGACTGCTCCTGGAGCTGCTGAGAGTGCCGTAGGAATATGAATATTGAATCCTGCGAGCAAGGACTGGAAATACCCAGACCATCCGGCTGCAACGGCACTGGAGGCGAGTCCATATTCAAGGATTAAGTTCCAGCCGATAATCCAAGCAAAGATTTCACCCATCGTTGCATATGTGTACGTATAGACGGATCCACTGACCGGAATCGTTGATGCGAATTCAGCGTAAGCAAGAGCAGCTAGACCACAGGCGATAGCAGATAGAATGAAGGATACGATAAGTCCTGGTCCTGCAGTTAAAGCTCCTGTTCCCGTCAACACGAAGATTCCGGTTCCGATGATGGCGCCAATTCCTAAAAACGTTAAATCCATCGCGCCAAGATTTCGAGCAAGTCCACTATTGCGTTTACTTGCAGCAATCATAGCGGAAACATCTTTTTTCCGCGTCAAACTCATGATGTACTTCCCCCTATATCTTTTTTGATTTGTCTTACGAAGCGAGTCGTTCGCAAGAACTTAATCAAAAATTTACGAAGTTTTCTGATAAATTGATATAGGTCATTATACCTATTTGTTTTTTGACTGACGCTTTCATCTGCTAAAGAATAAAATTCTCTTCAAAAATAAGGGGTGTGTAACTGCTGTTACACACCCCTTGAATGATTCAGGATTCGATTGTTTTGGTAGCTTCTTTACGTGCCTTGATCCACTCTAAAAACACTTGATAATCCAGCTTTGTTCGCTCAACATACGCACTTGACCAACGCTCGATTTGTTCTAAGAAAGCAGTATCTGAAACACCGATGGCCTGGATGATTTCGACGTCCGCATGATGCGTTAAAACTTTTTCTTTAATACCAGCATCCTGATCCGCCCGTGCATGGATTTTTGCGGTAATTTGACCTTGAATACAAAGAACGTTTTCAAGGTCTTCCTGACTTTTTATGTGCTTCACCTTTAATTTTTTCTTATATGGCGAACGTTCACGTACATAATATTCTTTACCATCTATCGTTAAATAACCGAGATACGGATCTTCATGTGCTTGCATCGCTTTTTGTGAAGTGATGATTCGTCTCCCTTGATGAATCGCTTCAGCTTCTGGACGATAGACGGGTAAAAATAACGAAGGGACAGAAGTTTGTGCCTGTTTCATTTCAAGAATCAAATCTTCTTCGCCGCCTTCTCCCTCAATAAGGAGATAGTAGCGTTCAAGACCAATCGATGCCGTTCCACTATCTAGTTTACGTACAATATCCTTGATTGTATAAAAGGATTCTGTTCGCCGATCCTCCGTATCAATCGTCTCGATATAAGAATACCAAGCACCTTGGATGGCTTTTACTGTCGCGTCATCCACTATTTCCATGTCGGGTAACGCACGAAATCGTCTTGTTCCATTGATAATTTCTGTTCGCTCTCCCATTAATTCCTCACGTTTTTTTTCTGCTTTTTTGATCAACTTTTTAATCGGTCCTTTTGTATTGTCTCTTGTAAAGCAAACATCACTCGGATCTTTTCCGGACGCATATTTTTTTAAATCATGTAAGTATTTAAAGACGTAATTTTGGATGGCAGGTGCTGGATCGTAGCCCGCCTCTTCTGCAAACAATCGAACAGACACTGCCATTCGAATTAAATCATATAGATAAGAACCTAAGTACCCTTCATCAAAGTCATTGACGTCGTAGATGATTTCCCCCTTCGCATTTCCATGAACACCGAAGTTTTCAAAGTGAAGATCACCTTGAATCCAAGTTGGTTTATCTCGTGGTGTATCGAACCCTAAAGGAATCCGAGTCACATCGTAATAAAAAAGATGCGAACTTCCACGGAAAAAGCGAAACGGACTCAAACTCATTTTGTCGTACTTTTCTTGTCGTGCCGCCTCGTTAAGTTGACGAATTTCATGATCATAAAAATCAAGGACCTTCGCAATCGTCATCTGTCGAATTTCTTCATATACCGGCTGAAACATTTTACACTCTCCTCTCGAATTGTAAAAAAAGAGCAGTCAAAACGAAATCGTTTGACTACTCCTTGTGTGTTACTCGAAATGTTTTTTATATTCCCCATATCCTGCCGAATCAAGCTCTTCCAGCGGAATAAATCGTAACGCCGCTGAGTTGATACAGTATCGAAGTCCACCGAGTTCCGTTGGACCATCATCAAAGATATGACCGAGGTGACTATCTGCACTCGCAGAGCGAACTTCTGTCCGTGTCATCCCATGACTCGTATCGAGTTCGACTTCCATCTTGTCTTCTGAGATTGGTTTGGCGAAGCTTGGCCAACCGCAGTTTGACTGGAATTTATCTTTTGACGTAAAGAGTGGTGTCCCGTCAACGATATCGACATATAGACCTGGACGTTCTTCATCCCAGTATTCATTACGGAAAGCAGGCTCTGTCCCGTTCTCTTGTGTAACTTTATACTGAATCGGTGTCAGGCGCTGTTTCAGCTCTTTCTCTTTACCATGATCCTTCCACGCTTCTTTGATGAATTTTGCGCGACCTGAGCCGACACTATACATCTGATAACGGAACGGATTCTTTTTATAATAATCTTGGTGATATTCTTCAGCTGGCCAGAACGGTTTTTCCGGACGAATCTCTACCGCGACCGGACGTGAAAAACGTCCCGATGCGTCAAGTTCAGCTTTTGAACGCTCAGCAGCTTCCCGTTGCGCTTCATCAACATAAAAGATTGCTGGTTGGTACGATTCACCACGGTCGTTGAATTGACCACCACCGTCTGTTGGATCGATTTGACGCCAGAAGATTTCGAGTAATTCTTCATACGTAATGACGGACGGGTCGTACGTCACTTCGACTGCCTCTAAGTGACCTGTCGTTTCCGAACAGACTTCTTTATAAGTCGGGTTCTCTGTATGACCACCGGTATATCCTGAAATGACCTGCTCGACACCATCGTATTTATGAAATGGCTTGACCATGCACCAGAAACAACCACCTGCAAATATTGCTTTTGCCATCTATCTTCCCCTCCTCTGTATATGTCTATTTTACCGCGTTCAGAGCATGGACTCGACTTTCCTGCTCATTCAGTCTTCTGGATTCGCTTTTAGACGACGCATGACGAAATAGATTGCTGCGAAGACAAGGAGAAGTCCTCCAAGCGAATACCAGATGTTATTTAAACGATAGATCATTTGATACAGGGCAAGCGTCACAAGCAATAACGCGATCGGTAAAAAGGCACGCTTAAAGTGGTACCAATAATTCACGAAGATCGCCTCCTATTTTTCTTTCATCTTACTTGAAGCGACATCTAAAAAGCCACCTTCATTTGAAGGTGGCTCACTGATTACGATTGGCGTGGATGTTCTGGGAAGTCCATCTCTTCGTAACGAACGACGGACGTCCGATTTTTGAATTTATGTCCTAACCAGAAAGCAAGGAATAATGGAATTCCGACATACGTCGCGGCAATCCCGACCCAATCAATCTGATCAGCAAGGAATGCTGCGTAGTTTTGACCGACGATGACAAGGAAACAAAGACCGAATGCGAACAACGGACCGAATGGGAACGCTGGTGCAACATACGGCAAGTCTTTTAACGAGTGCCCTTGTGCAATGAACCCTTTACGGAAACGATAGTGACTGATCGCAATCCCGAGCCATGCGATGAAGCCTGTCATCCCGGAAGCATTGAGTAACCACAAGTAAACTTGGCCACCAAACATCGACGTCAAGAAACAGAGCGCACCGATGGCACCTGTTGCAAGCAACGCATTACGTGGTACACCGTTTTTCGAGACTTTCGCGAACAACTTCGGTGCATCACCTTGACGCGCAAGCGTGTAAAGCATACGTGTCGAAGCATACATCCCTGAGTTTCCGGCAGATAAGACAGACGTCAAAATGACGGCGTTCATGAGTGCTGCTGAGAAAGCAAGACCTGCTTTTTCAAAGACGAGCGTAAACGGACTGACCGCTACGTCGGTGATATCATTTGAAACCAAGTTCGGACTCGTATACGGAATGAGCATCCCAATGACGAAAATCGCGAAGACGTAGAAAAGCAAAATACGCCAGAAAACTTGTTTAACTGCTTTTGGAACATTCTTTTTCGGATCTTCTGATTCACCCGCTGCGATGCCGACGAGCTCCGTTCCTTGGAAACTGAATCCAGCAACAAGGATGATTCCGATGACGGCAGGAATCCCACCGACGAACGGTGCATCACCAAGGGCAAAGTTTTTAAAGCCGACTGGTGGTTCTGATGTAAAGACACCGAAAATCATTGCAACACCAACAACTAAGAACACGATGACGGTAACGACTTTGATCATCGCGAACCAATATTCCGCTTCTCCAAATCCTTTAACGGAGAAGAAGTTCAGACCGATCATCAGTAAGAGGAACAATGCACTGAAGTAAAAACCAGGAACGTCTGGGAACCAATACGTCATGACGATTTGTGCAGCAACGAGTTCGACTGCGATCGTAACTGCCCAGTTGTACCAATAGTTCCAGCCTAGCGCAAAGCCAAATGATGGATCGACGAATTTTGTTCCGTATGTCGAGAAGGACCCAGCAACCGGCATGTAAGCCGCCATTTCACCAAGACTTGTCATTAAGAAGTAGACCATCAGACCGACGATAGCGTAAGACAGGAGCGCACCACCTGGTCCGGCTGCGGCAACGGAAGCCCCAGACGCAATGAAGAGTCCTGTTCCGATAGCTCCGCCGATAGCAATCATCGACATATGACGAGCTTGTAATCCACGTTTTAAACCTTCTGCTGTTGAATCTGTTGTTTTGTTAACATCTAAATTGTTCATTTCGTTCGCTTCTCTCTGTATAGATTTTTGAGAGGACACTTTTTGAATGAAAAAAACAAAAAGCGCCCTCATCTTCCAGATGGAAGATGAGAACGCAACATAATAAAATGGATGCGCCTCATTCTACCGTCGTGAAAGATAGCTCTCCACAAGTAAGTGATACCCGACTTGTGACAGTATTAGACCTGTTCGATCTAATCCCAATCGATCATCTTCAAAGCGATGATTGATTTCGGCAATTCTTCCTTTCAGGTCACCTCATTTGTCGCTTGACGACATCCGTAACCGTACTCTTAAGAACTGCAACCTCCATCCCACTGGTTGAGTGAGAACTGATTTAATTGATAGTACTACGTCATATTACACAAATCGCCACGAAATTGTCAATTGCCTTTTTCGAATATCGGGTAGTCGATGGTAAAAATCCGATATGTTTAGTACACTAAATGGTAGAAGTCCACTGAGAGAAAGGATGCTGCTTGCATGCCACAGGAACGTGATTTGCTAACTTACCGACTCGAGGAACAAATGCGTGTCATTCTTCGTACCCTGCGACGTGAACTTAACCGACTATTTGAAGGAACAGCGACCCGAAGTGAATTTTTCATCTTACGGAGCCTTTCGGAAAATGGTCCTCAGCGCCCGACGCTTCTCGCGGAACAATTTGAGCTCGCGACGAGTCAAGTCACTGCTTTGACGGATAAGCTGTATAAACAAGGATACGTCACACGGACACGTTCAACGGAAGATCGTCGTTCAATCGTCCTCGCTTTGACGGATGACGGAGAACGTGCATTTCGGGATCTCGAAATCGTCCGCAGAAACTATTTGCAAGATCGCTTCGGGACATTGACGGAAGAAGAACTCGAAACAATGATTCGTGTCTTTGATAAAATTTTATTGACGATGGATGAAGATACACTTACTTCATCATCATAAAACGGTAGATTTTCTACCGTTTTTTCTATTTTATCTAAAGATTTCCCTCTGTCTAGCCGTTATCTAGTTGAGTATACTGGAAGTATATATATGGAAATCTGTTAGCTGGGGGAGTTGGGAGGATTTGTTGTCCATCATGAATCAATTCATCATTAACTTTTGTCTACTGTTCACAACGATTACTCTCTTGTTCTTACCATTTCGGAATCAACCACGCATTTCGCTGAATTCTAGCTGGAACATACGCCTCATATTAGGCGCTGTCTGTGGTTTGATTGCAGTGTTATTAATGTTCAATGGCATCCAAATTGATGTCGCCCGAGTTGACTTACGAATCGTTCCCGTCGCGATCGCCATGCTGTTCGGTGGTTTCCCAAGCGCCATCGTCGCAGGTGTAATGATCATCGGGACACGTTACTTTTTAACACCCGTCGATCAAATGGAGGGTTTTTATTTATCTACGTTAATCATGACTCTGTTTATTTTAACGATCGGGATCCTTCGCCGTTTCCTTCATGTGAACGGACGCCATTTTCAGCTTATGGTACTAGTAGGGATTCTATACTCCTTACCGGCAATTTATGTGCTGACCAACACATGGTCAACATTCATTAAGATCTCGATTGCCTATATCTTCTTTAATCTACTAGCTGGATTCGTTGCTTTCCGGTTACTAGCGGAACTACGCCGTCACTTCGAAAATATCCAGTACCAGCAGAAACTTGCCATGACAGATGCTTTGACGGGACTTGCCAATCGTCGTCGTCTCGATGATTCACTGTCACTTGTCGGTTCAACCGACCAAGGCTATTCGCTCGTCTTGATTGATATCGATTTCTTCAAGCATGTCAATGATACATATGGTCATGATGCAGGTGATGATGTCTTACGCCAACTTGGTATGACTCTCGCTTCCTTGACACGTCCGGACGATCTCGTTGGACGATACGGTGGTGAAGAATTTTTAATCATTCTGCCGAGCACTTCGGCTAAAGAAGCGCAAAAAATCGCAGAACTGGCTCGGATGACGGTTGCACGTAACCTTTTCCCAACAGCAGATGTTCCTGATTTGCAAATTACGATTTCTCTAGGCATCGCGCATTCTAGTGATTCACATACGTCTCTTGAAGCTTTGCAGCAAGCAGACAAAGCGTTGTATTACTCAAAAGAAAGCGGACGAAATCGAAGTACGATCTATACGAAGGAACTCGCATTCCGACAGGCTTAAAACGGATCAGACACTTTCACATGGGAGTGTCTTTTTTTTTTTACGTACTCATTCCGTTTCCTTAGGAAAACCGATACTCTCAACCGTCCCGAAGACAATCATTCGGCTTAATTGCTCCGCCATATATGCTGCTGAATAGGGACGATCGTTTCGTAACCACGAAATCAATAATCCTAGCTGTCCCCCAATGACGTAATTCAACAACAAATCTCGATCGACGAAAGTAGCCCCATCTGCGACTTGTGACCGAAACACGAGACGATAGTTTTCTTTCAACGTATCGAGAAAACGAGAGATGAACGTTTTAATCGGCCCTTGAACGAGCATCGTCTGATAAAACAATTCGTTTTCTTCGATGTGAATGAACAAACGAGCAAAATAGCGACTTACCTGTTCAACTGTCGGAAAAACCGTGCTTGTAACCGTAATCCGAATCGCCCCTTCAAGTGCCGTCATTTGCTCCTCGACGATTTGGTCAAGCAAATCATATTTATCTGTATAGTGAGCGTAAAACGTCGAACGGTTCACCCCTGCCCCATCTGTCAGCATCTTGACCGTGATACTCGAGAAGCTATGCGTCTTCAATAAACGAAATAATTCCATTGTAATACGGTCACGTGACCGTTTCGGTCGTGGATCACGGCTCTCATTCATTCACATTTCACTCCTTTTTCATTATCTTTTCATAAATGAATCCGTTACCATCTATTTTTCCGACATTTTGTCGGAAATTGTCGGTTGTTTGTTAGCTAACTATCCATATAATTAACTATATTAATTACTCCTCCCCCCAGAGGAGTACTTTTTTTGAATCGATTGTACACAAGAAAGGATGCTAACACACCCATGAGTATGAAAAAATTATTAATCATCAATGTTGTCACTCTCATCGTCTTGATTGGTGGCGGTGTCGTCGGATACTACTATTACGATCAAGCCACAAGCTATGTCAAAACAGACAATGCAAAAATCGATGGTAAAATGATAACGGTTGCGAGCCCAAGCGCTGGTAAATTGACAGATTGGTCAGCAAAAACAGGCGAGTCACTCAACAGTGGTGCAACAGTCGGACACGTCATGACTGCACAAGCTGGACAAAAACCGACAGATCTCTCTGTTTCGATGCCGTCTAAAGCAACGATCGTTCAGTCGATGGCGACAAAGAACGGCTTCGTCGCAGCAGGTACACCACTCGCCTATGGTTTTGACTTAAACGATCTTTGGGTCACAGCGAACATCGAAGAAACAGAAATCGATGAAATCAAAGTCGGACAAACCGTTGATGTGTATGTCGACAGCTATCCGGACACGACACTTTCTGGTGAAGTTGAACAGATCGGAATGACGACAGCTTCAACCTTCTCGATGATGCCTTCTTCAAACGGAAATGCGAACTACACGAAAGTCGCACAAGTCATTCCGGTGAAAGTATCGCTCTCACAAGAAAAATCGCTCGACATTCGACCTGGTATGAATGTGACCGTCCGCATTCATAAGGATTAAGGAGGGACGTTCATGTCTACTACCTTTTTATTCGGATATAGCGCGTTTACGATTCTGATCATCATCGGTGTCAACTGGATCGCCCGTCGAAGTCGCCCATCCAACATGGCACTGGCGACTGATGGACCGACACTTGAAGAATCACTTGAGACGGAACCAACGATGTCCGTGACACCTCCGGTCGCAACACCTCCAAAACAAGTTTCAACTGAAAACGTCAGTATTCCGAAAGTATTGACGGTTTTACTGATTGGTATGTTCATTGCTATTTTGAACCAAACATTGATTAATGTCGCGTTGCCGGTTCTGATCAATGACTTCAACGTTTCAACATCTACTGCTCAGTGGTTGACGACGGGCTTCATGCTCGTCAACGGAATCTTGATTCCGATCAGTGCCTTTTTGATGCGCAGTTATACGTTCCGCCAATTGTTCCTCGCTTCGATGACGCTCTTTTTCTTCGGATCGATCATCTGTTCGATGGCGATGAACTTCCCAGTTATGATGATTGGGCGTGTCGTTCAGGCAGCAGGTGCTGGTATCTTGATGCCGCTTGGATCGAACGTCTTCATGACGTTGTTCCCTCCGCATAAGCGTGGAGCCGCCATGGGGATGCTCGGGATCGCGATGATTCTCGCTCCAGCTGTCGGACCAACAATCACGGGATATGTCATCCAAAACTATGATTGGCATGTCATGTTTTATGCGATGTCGTTCTTTGGATTAGTGACGTTGTTACTCGGTGCAGCCTGGTTCCGTCTGACGCAGCCACTCTCAAAACCATCTTTTGATGCACTTGGTGTCTTATTCAGTACGATTGGGTTCGGTAGTCTCCTTTATGGTTTCAGTGAAGCTGGGAATGATGGCTGGGATAGCCCAATCGTCATCAGTACGATCGTCATCGGTTTAATCGGGATTGCGGCTTTTGCAATGCGTGAACTTTCGATGGAAGATCCAATGCTGAACATTCGTGTGTTGAAGGTGCCGGAATTTTCTTTCACGCTCTTCATCAATGTCATCGTTACGATGGCCTTGTTCGGCGGCATGTTGCTCTTACCGATCTATCTTCAAAGTATCCGCGGATTTTCACCGGTTGACTCCGGTCTTCTCCTTTTACCAGGTTCATTGATCATGGGGATCACTGGTCCTATTGCCGGTCGTTTATTTGACCGCTTCGGTATCCGCCCACTCGCCATCTTCGGTTTAACGTTGATGACTTACGGGACATGGGAATTGACGCAATTGAACATGGATACATCGTATTACTCAATCATGGGGATTTATATGCTTCGGTCATTCGGGATGGCATTCATCATGATGCCCATCATGACTGCCGGTATGAACGCCCTACCGATGAAGATGATTCCACACGGAAATGCAACGCAAAATACGCTCCGTCAGGTCGCCGGGTCCATCGGAACGGCGATTCTCGTCACCGTCATGACACGTCAAACGACGGCTCACTTGGCAGACGATGCGAATCAGTTCACGACTCTTGATCCGACGCTTTCACAACATCTAAATGATCTCGGACAACAACTTGGTAGTTCACAAGCTGCTTCGATGAGCTGGTTTACGACGCTGACGAAACAAGCGACGATTCAAGGAATCACCGATGCATTCTGGATTGCGACCGTCTTATCTGCGCTCGCATTAATTTTGTCCTTTTTCTTGCACGGGAAAAAGGAACCGAATCTAGATTAATTGACGACGGACCAGTTGATGTCACATCAGCTGGTCTTTTCTTATACTTTACGAAAAGTTCTTCTTTGCACTTCAGCTTTAAAATCGATACACTAGGGACAATGAGTTTCATATCTAAAGGAGATGCTTTATGGTTGCCTTTCTGCAATTTTATGCGTTCATCTTTGCTTGTTGTTTTGCTTGGCAAGTTGGTCGACCATCACCTTGGTCACAAAAGATCGTTCGTGCCTTTTTAACAAGTGTCAACGGGCTCTTCGTATTCGCACGTGCCTCGATTTCAATCTTTTTATTAGTTGGACCACTATTACTCGTCACATATCTTGTCTTTCCACGATTAATCACTTTTGAAAATGGTTTAGCAATGGTGATTAGTGTGCTCGTCATCGGACTAGTCGATCGTCTCGTCAGTCTTGTCGTCCTACCACTCATGCGTTCCTTTTTCCTAAAACGTCAACGCGTCATGCCACAATCGGTGGAAATGGTGCTCTATACGATGGCGATGGCAGTCTTGCTCTTTATTCAACTCCACGCTGTCCCTGGCGTTCAGATTCATGTAGCACTGACGATTTTCCTTGGGTTTACGATTTATTTCGCCCATTATTTATTTGCGCTGTACCGGATTCGTCTTATGAAAAAGAAACTAACGACCGTTGCTCAGGATCAAGACGAGGAACGAAAAGTCTCTTAATACGAATTCAATAAAAGATGATTTCCTCTCGGGAATCGTCTTTTTATTTTCTGACAAATAACGTTGACAATGATAATCGTTATCATTTATAGTGAAAAAGTACTCAGTGAGGAGATGAAACGGATGCATGCCCAACAAGTGATTGAAACACGCCGGTCGATCCGGTCCTATACGGAACAACCCGTTCCGGTCGAATTGGTAGAAGCATTGCTCGACACGGCGATTTATGCCCCGAATCATAAATTACGAGAACCTTGGCGCTTTGTTCTCGCAATCGAAGACGGACAAACACGGTACGTCGATGCCTTGATGGAGTTGCTGACAGCGCGCGGTCAATTCGAGACGAAGACGATCGAACAACGTCAGCAGGCGGAACAAAAATTACGGGAAGTCCCGGTTTATTTAACGGTACTTTGTCAGGTACAAGGAACACCGGATCAACAGCTAGAGGATACACTCGCAACAGCTGCCATGATTCAAAATCTACAGTTGGTGGCGACAGAGCGAGGTCTTGGTTGTTGCTGGAAGAGCGGAAAACATTGGTTTACACCAGAATATGCGTCTCTCGTCGGTGCTTCAGAAGAAGAGCGGGTTCTCGGTGTCATTCAAATTGGCTGGCCAGCCGTCGTTCCACCTGTTAAACCTAGAACGTCCGCAAAAGACAAGTTGACGCACTTTTAAGAGGTGCGCATTCTGCGAGCTACCCCTGCTCGCGCCAATCAAGCCCCAATTCAAAATAAAAACGTTCCGATGACGTCTCCCTCCCCAAATGGAGACGCAATCGGAACGTTTTTCTGTTAGAGAAATCCTTCATTATTGACAGTTCATTTAGCTTGATTCTAAGATAATGAAGGTGAAACAAATAACCGCTTACAGAAAGCGGGTCGAAAGAAGGGGTCCCCTTGCACGCGGATCAACGAAAAAAATTAACGGTCCTCATGATCAATATGTTCATTGCCGTCGGGAGCTTCGGGATCATCATTCCGATTCTTCCCGCTTACTTAGCATCAATTGGACAAGGTGGAACAGCTGCCGGATTGATGATTGCGATCTTTGCCGGAGCACAGCTCATAATGTCGCCGATCGCTGGAAAATGGGCTGATCAATACGGTCGTCGTAAGATGATCATTTACGGATTAATCGGCTTGACACTGTCGATGTTCGTCTTCTATTTCTCGAACTCCGTCACAGTACTGTACATTTCGCGCGCAATCGGTGGTGCTGGTGCCGCACTTCTGATTCCAGCCATTTTTGCTTACGTCGCGGATATCACGACGATGGATCAACGCGCAAAAGGAAACAGTTACGTCTCCGCTGCGATGTCACTCGGGATCGTCATCGGTCCCGGGATCGGTGGATTCCTCGCCGAATATGATTTAAAATTGCCGTTACTCGTCTCGGCGATCGTCTCTGGTGCAGCTGTCTTATTCAGTGTCTTGTTACTTCAAGAAAGCGAAAAACATGATGCGACGGCGATGGCACCTGACGAGGGATCGATGCTTCGAAAACTCGGCACATCGTTTAAGAAACCATACTTCGTACCGCTCGTCATTACACTCGTCATGAGTTTCGGTCTGATGGCGTACGAATCGGTACTCGGTTTGTTCGTCGATGATCAATTCGGTGCTTCACCGAAAGATATTGCGATCATGGTGACGTCGACCGGTATTATCAGCGTCATCGCTCAAATCTTCATTGTCGACAAGTTATCGCGTAGTCTGGGAGAAGGAAAGGTCTTGAACTTATTCCTCTTCATCGCAGCGCTCGGCTTCTTATTATCGCTATTAACATCAAGCTACGGTGGATTCTTTGCGATCACACTCGTCATCTTCCTTGCGACGTCGATTTTACGTCCTGTCTTGAATACGATGATTTCAAAGCTTGCTGGGAATGAACAAGGATTTGCCATGGGGATGAATAATGCTTATATGAGTATCGGGAACGTACTCGGACCAACACTCGCTGGTCTACTATATGACGTCAACATTCTCTATCCATTTGCGCTTGGTCTGATCTTCCTTGTCGTGACGTTCATTGGATCGTTCATCTGGCAAAAACGTCAAGCACGGTTGATTGCCAAGGTCGAACAAAGTTCTTAATTGCACCAAAAATAGCCTCGACTGCTCCATCCAATCGGACGGAGTAATCGAGGCTATTTCGTTTATTCCTATTTGTTCGTCATACGAATTGTTCCTCTGTTCCTGATACGAGCAGTTTCGCAACGATTTCTGTTAACAAGAAAACGAAGACGACTCCTGTAAAATCAAGCGTCAACCATGGCATAAGACCAAGACCTAGCAATAGTGTGCCAATCATCAATGAACGATATGAAGAAAAGGTCGGTCGATTCGGACGAAGACTCAGTAAGATACTGACAACACCAAGCACGATGAGCCACGTCACTGAAATATGATAGAAAAAGTGATCCACCAGTAAGAATAGACCGATCGGATACAGCGGAATCCACCAACGGTTCATACCAATGCCTCCCGTTTTTCTTTTCATTATCGCACCATTTGAATTGATTCCCTTTATTTTGAAATGACTTAACCGTATTGTTTTTGATGTGCGCGTTTGAGCTTGAGATATTCCTCATCCGCCCGAATTAAATCCCACTTTTCTTGGAAAATCGCAGCCGATTTGGCTTTTTCTTCATCGATATCGCGTATGTGCAATTCTTTTTTCTCTTTATCTTTATATTTGCGTCCACCCTTATAATTCGCGTAGCGTCGCGCGCGCGTATGACCCATCTGAATGAACTTCCGCGCCATGTCCATGCCGACGAAGTCCCCGTCCTCTTTATAAGCTAAATACATCTCATAAATTTTGTCGGACGATTCTCGAGCGATGTCCGGCGTCTTAAAACGCCAATGCGGCAAAATCTCACTTTTATATGGTTCGACGAGCAACACCCCTTGCTCTCCGCGCCCGACCCGGTATTTTTCCGGTTCCTTACGAAAATCAGTCGTCTTAAAATCGAGATCATAATCAAACGGCATCCCGGTCACGCTCCCTTCTACTCGGAAACGTTCCCTTCCCGCACACTCATCAATCCTCGATCCGGTAGAGTCCTTGCGTATAGATCGTCGCTAAGACGTGTGCGATTTCTTCAATCGTTGCCGTCGCCTCTTCACGGACGACTTCAAATAAGTACATCTCATTGGCAAAGAACCAGCCGCGGGCAACGAGCTTTGAATCAACATCTTGCCGCGCGAGTCCTGTCTCTTGCGCATACTGAATGTCTTGACTGATCCGATCAATGAATCGTTCCCGAATCGCTTTCCATTTTGCACGGACAATATAGGATACACCGATTGCTTGCTCGACAATCCGTAGCATTGCTCGTTCTTCTTCTGCAAGACGTAAGAAATCCGTTGCTTGCGTCACGATGCGTTCTTTCGCCTCCCTCGGCGTCGTCGGTTCAAATGTTCGTTCCGCAATCGCGTGAAAACGACTCATGACATCTTCCATCAAGACGACGAGTAGCTCATCTTTCCCTTCAAAATGGACATAAGCGGTTCCGTAACCGACGCCAGCTTGTTTAATGATTTGTGAAATCGTTGCCGTCTGAAAACCTTGTTCTAAGAAGACGTCACGTGCTGCACTCAACAGTTTCTCGCGTGTCCGCACCGTACGCAGGTGACGTTTATCGATTTTTTCTGGTTGAGAAGATGACATGTCCTTCACTCCTTTTGTTTTCTCTATTCGATAATATTGACACAATGTCAATTTGTTTGCTACGCTTTTGTCAAAATTGATTGAGCATTCATTTAAGGAGGATGACGTATGACATTGCAAGCAAAACGGACCGATGCCGTTACTCGGGACGAACAAGATGCTTTAGCCGCCTATCGTGATGAGTTTTATCTGCAACCGGGTAGTATCTATATGGATGGAAATTCGCTCGGATTGTTATCAAAACGTGCTGAGAAGACGTTACTCGAGTCGCTATCAGATTGGAAAGAACTCGGCATCGATGGCTGGATGAAGGGACGTCATCCTTGGTTTGAATTATCAGAACGACTCGCTGCCCTCAACGCACCATTGATTGGCGCTCAGGCAGAAGAAGTCATGGTCACTGGTTCAACGACCGTCAATCTCCATCAACTCGTCGCGACATTCTTCCAACCGACAGAAGGACGCGATAAGATTTTAGCCGATGCACTGACGTTCCCGTCAGACATCTATGCCCTCCAAAGTCAACTTCGTTTGCGCGGGCTTGATCCAGAGACACACCTCATCCAAGTGCCGAGTCGTGATGGTCGCTTTTTAGAAGAAGACGATATCATTGCTGCCATGACAGACGATATCGCTTTGATCGTCTTGCCGGCCGTGCTGTACCGGAGCGGACAGATTCTCGACATGGAACGTCTGACGAAAGCCGCACACGACCGCGGTATCTTGATCGGTTTTGATGGCTGTCACTCGGTCGGGGCCGTTCCGCATGCTTTCCATGACTGGGATGTTGATTTTGCCTACTGGTGCAATTACAAACACTTAAACGGTGGTCCTGGAACAGTTGGTGGATTATTCGTCCACGAACGTCATTTTGGAACACTGCCTGGTCTGACGGGCTGGTTCGGTTCACGCAAGGACAAGCAGTTTGATATGGATCATACGATGACACCGGCTGCGCATGCCGGAGCATTCCAAATCGGCACACCACACGTCTTAAGTCTCGCCCCACAAATCGGTGCGTTAGAGATGTTCGAAGAAGTCGGTATCGAAGCCGTCCGGACGAAATCACTCGCCTTGACACAGTACATGATGGAACTCGTCGAGCAAGAGTTAGCACCATACGGTTTCGTCATCGGGAACCCGGTCGACGACAAACGCCGTGGTGCGCACCTCAGTCTCGAGCATCCGGAAGCAGCACGGATTTGTAAAGCACTCAAGGAACATCGGATCATTCCTGATTTCCGGGCACCGAACATCGTTCGCTTAGCACCGGTTGCGCTCTACAATACGTTCACTGATGTCTATGACGTTATCGCGACACTCAAACAAATCATGGAAGATAAAGAATACGAACGTTTCGCGAATGAACGCGAAGTCGTTGCTTAAGGAGTACACTATGGAACAACCTACTGAACTACGGCGTGAACTCAAGACACGCCAACTCACGATGATCGCGATGGGATGTGCGATCGGAACGGGTCTCTTCCTCGGAAGTGGACTGGCGATCGGACTTGCCGGTCCGAGCGTTCTGATCAGTTACGCAGTCGGCGCCTTCATCGTCTTACTCTTAATGGGCTGCCTCGCTGAAATGACGGTTGCCCATCCAACATCCGGCTCGTTCGGGACGATTGCGGAACGTTATATTAGTCCCTACGCCGGTTTCCTCGTCCGCTATTCGTACTGGATTGCAAACGTCCTTGCGATCGGTGTCGAAGTCAGTGCGATTGCGATTTATATGAAATACTGGTTCCCAGACATTCCCGGATTCGTTTGGATTCTCGTGTTTGCTGCCGCATTGATTTACATCAATGCCACGACGGTCAATACGTTCGCTACTTTTGAATACTGGTTCTCGGTCATTAAAATCAGTGCGATCTTGCTGTTTATCTTACTCGGTGCCTATTTAGTCATCGGTAGTCCGAGTCCTGAGATTGGTCCGCAAAACTTTACGAATGATGGTGGTTTCATGCCATTTGGTTTCTCCGGTCTCTGGATTGCGATCTTCATCTCCTTGTTCAGCTTCCTTGGAACAGAATTGATTGCTGTCACTGCCGGTGAAGCAAAGGATCCGGACGTCGCTGTACCGAAAGCATTAAAAGCGACAGTCTTCCGTCTCTCGACGTTTTACGTCATCACGATTGCTTTGATGTTGATGATCGTGCCATGGCAACAAGCAGGTGGCGTCGATCAAAGTCCGTTCGTTAAAGTAATGGAGATGCTATCGATTCCGTATGCGGGTGGCATCATGAACTTCATCATCCTGACGGCAGCTCTATCTGCGATGAACAGTCAACTGTACGCTTCGACGCGAATGATGTACTCGTTATCGAAAGCAACGTACGCACCAAAAGTGTTTGGTCGCCTAAATCATAAAGGTGTGCCCCTCTTCGCACTCGCCGTATCGACGATTGGGATTTTCCTTGCTGCGATCATCAGCAGTCAGTCGAGCGTCTCATATCCATTCATGATGGGGATTTCGATGTTCGGAGCAATCTTCACGTGGTTCATGATTTTCATCTCCCACCTCTACTTCCGTAAAGCGTGGGAACGCGAAGGCGGACGGACGTTACCGGTCCGGATGATGGGCTATCCATATCTGACGGTTCTCGGTGCGTTGCTCTTATTCGCACTCGTACTGACGACATGGTTCACCGATTTCCAAATCGTCTTGAAGTTTGGTGTACCGTGGTTATTGTTCTTGTCTGTTGCATATTTCTTCTGGAAACGAGCACACCCGGAACAACCGACGACCGCTCAAAAACGAAAACTGAATTAATTCGATAAAGGGGATGAACAGGTATGGAAAAGACTGATCCTACGTCTATTGAAGCATCGATTCAAACGGATTTTAAGAAAGACATGTCCTACGGAGACTACTTGCAATTAGATCCTTTGCTTACGAGTCAACATCGCTTATCGGGGCATCATGACGAGATGTTGTTCATCATCATTCATCAGACGAGCGAACTATGGATGAAGTTGATTTTGCATGAGATGCGTGCGGCAACGCAAGCCGTTGCAAATGATGATCTCGAATCATCATTTAAGATGCTCGCACGGATCTCAAAGATTCAGCATCAGTTGATCCAGTCGTGGAATGTTCTGTCGACCTTGACCCCTGCCGAATATTTGGAATTCCGCGATGCTCTCGGTCATTCATCCGGATTCCAATCGTATCAAAACCGGCAAATCGAATTTGCGCTCGGCTTCAAAAATGAGCAGATGCTAAAAGTGTACGCGCATGACGAAACACTCTATCCGATGATGCTCGAAGACTTGAAGACACCAAGCATCTACGACGAAACGATCCGAGCGATGGCACGACATGGACTACCAATCGATAAGTCTGTCCTCGAACGTGATGTTACACAAGACTGGACACCGAATGCGAGTGTCGAGGCTGCTTGGGCAAGCGTCTATCGAGATGTCGAGCGGTACTGGGATCTGTATGAACTCGGCGAAAAACTACTTGATATCGGGAGTCAGCAACAGATGTGGCGCTTTAACCATATGAGTACCGTCGAGCGGATCATCGGACAGAAGCCAGGAACAGGTGGCTCGTCTGGTGTCAGTTATCTACGGCGTGTGCTCGACCACCGGTTCTTCCCAGAACTATGGTCGGTCCGCACGACATTATGAGGAGGATTTAGCAATGACGCGATGGATTGATGTTTCACAACCACTTGATCGCCACGTCACGACGTGGCCGGGCGATACACCATTTGAGGCCACACTGACATGGAATAAAGCAGACACCGGTTCCGTCAACGTCGGCAAAGTAACGATGAGTCTGCATACCGGTACTCATGTCGATGCACCATTTCATTTTGATGATGCGGGGCAAAAAATCATCGATCTGGATCCGGATCTCTATATCGGACATGCTCGTGTCATTTACTTGCCGGGTCGAACAGAAATTACAGCTGCCGATTTGGAAGGATTTGATCTCACTGACGTCCGACGCTTGATCATCAAAACGGATGGTTGGATTGATAAGTCGACTTTCCCAGAAACGATTCCCGTGTTGACGCCAAGTCTTGCCGAGCGACTCGGAGAACTTGGAGTTTCGCTGATCGGGCTGGATTTACCAAGCGTTGATGCGATCGATAGCAAGGAGATGGCAGCCCATCACTCCCTCGCGCAACATGGTGTCCATATCCTTGAAGGACTTGTTCTCGATGCGATCACACCTGGCGATTACCACCTGAATGCCGTCCCGCTACCGCTCGTCGATGGCGACGGTAGTCCCGTCCGTGCCTTACTTCGTCCATACTAAAAAATCCGTCCAGCAGAGAATCTGCTGGACGGATTTTTTACTGATGTAGCGATTCAAACAAACTCACTTCGATCTGACGAATAACGTGTCCAAGAACTGCAAGTGACGAATCGACCTCAAATCCTTGATCGAGTGAATGATTCGCTCCTTCGATAACATCGATCATTAATTGTGATGTCTGACATGTTTCAAGTGCTGCCTCATCATAAAACTTATCAGCCGTGCCAATGACAATCAGTCCAGCTTGCGTCGATGTGACGATTTGCTCGACCACTTCGGCTTTAAGAACGGGTGTTAAAAAGACGAAGCGTGCTGTCTGTAGATTTGGTTTAGCAAGTAACGCAGCAAGCGGAATCGTTCCTAACGACTTCGCAATGAACTGGACGTTTTCATATGCATGCTTCTCTAGTACTTCTGAGACGACAGCGTCGACCCGGCGCGTCATACAGGCATTTGATTCCGCGTCTGACATCGAAAATAATTCTTCCGTCACGTAGTGAATACAGATGACATCGATGCCTCGAGCGAGTAGTGCCATCCGGCTGTAGTAAAAGTAAGGATGGTCGTATAAGTAAGACGCTCCCGAAATCAAGAAGCAGACCTGTTTTGATCCCATTTGAAAATGATCATACGAAATGGTCGTCTGATCGACGACGATGGATGACTGCTCGATCCGCATGAAATCCCCCCCATGTTTTTTCTAGACTTTACCATTTCAGAGGTGGACTGTCATGTCTTTTTGACTCTTTCTTATTTCATGTAGGAGTCAAAGATGAATCTGCTTCTTCGCCCATTTAACAAAAAAGGTCGCTTTCCGATTTTTCATTCGGAAAACGACCTTTTGTTCGTCAAACATTTGTTGATTGATCTCTATCTTTTACTACTTATTAGCCAATCGGAGCAAACACAGACTGTTCGACTTGTTTTAACTCATAGAACGCTCCTTGTCGCGCCATCAATTCGGTATACGTTCCGACTTCGATGACGTGACCTTGATCCATGACGATGATTTGATCCATCGCTTCAAGACCCGCTAACCGGTGGCTGACGAGGACAAGTGTCGCGTCCTCCGCTCGCGTGAACAATCGATCGAGAATCATATGTTCCGTCAAAGCATCAACGGAAGATGTCGGTTCGTCAAGCAAGTAAAGCGACGCTTCCCGCAAAAGCACACGAGCAATCGCTAGCCGCTGCTTTTCTCCTCCAGACAAGTTCTCGCCTTTTTCAAATACACGATCGTTTAATTCGAACGTCGTTAACCCAACATCATCGAGCGCTTGACGCATCGCCTCGTCCGTTGCTGCTTCGTTCGCAAGCAATAGATTATCGCGAAGCGTTCCATAAAAGTAATGATTCTGTTGCAGGACGACATTTGCGTGTTGCCAAAGTCCTTCCGGATCAACCGTCTGACTGTCTTGACCAGCAATCGTTAATCCGTCCGTCGGATACATCCGTAGCATCAATTGAAGTAACGTTGATTTCCCGGAACCACTCGCTCCTACGATCGCCGTCTTCTTGCCGGCAGGAATCGAGACGGTGACGTCACGTAAGACCGGACGCGGTGCATCAGGGAAAGTGAACGTCAACGCTTTCGTTTCAAAGGATGGTGCCTGATCGAGGACGAACGGAGTGTACGTTGGCTCCTCTTGCTCGGTCACGACCTCATCGAGTCGTTTCGCAGCATGCCGGCTATCTTCGAAGAAGCCCGGTAAAATCGCCATCGGCGCCGCATTCTCAAAGACCGTCAGCGATGTCATGACGAGTAAAGCGAGGAAAACTCCCTCGAGTTGTCCACTTGCGACGAGATAAGCACCAACACCGAGGACAAGCCATGAAATGATCAGCGTCACCATCGTATTCAAAGCAAGGTTCGAGACGGCGTGTAATCCGTTCCGTTTTTCTTCCTCGACATACCGTTTTGCGACGGCATTCAAGTCCTGTTCTTTTTGATCAAGTTGCTGGTAAATCTTTAAGTCACGATAGCCTTGGAACAATTCTGTCACTTCTGTCGACAGATCACCACGGCGGACACGGACCGAACGTGCGAAACGTTGTTCGCGGTACGCGAACCAACCCGGAATCAAGAAACCGGTCAGAATCAAACCAAGCAATAGAATCCCGGCAATCGTCCACGAGAAGAAACTGACGAAAAAGATCGTACAGAAGAAGACAAGCAACAAGACGATCGGTGGATAAAGAACACGTAAGAACGTATTTTGCAGACTTTCGACGTCACCGACGATCCGAGCAAGTAAGTCCCCACTCCGGTATTTGCCGAAAATTCCTGGCGCGAGCGGCTCGAGTCTCCGGTAGAACGACGTCCGGATATCACTAAGGATCGTAAACGTCGCCCGGTGCGAATAATAACGTTCCGCATACCGACTGACGGCGCGCGTCAGACTCGAGATTTTTTGTAGCGCAATCAGGACGGCAAGCGTCTGAATCGGTGGCAACAAGGCTGCCTTTGAAATCAGGTAACCACTTGCTGCGAATAAACCGACCGCTGTCACTCCGGCGAGGACACCGAAGAAGATCGACCAGGCGATATCGCGTTTTTGATGCACCATCAACCGAAAGACTCCTAGTAGTTCCTTCATCGTGTTTCCTCCCCTCTCTGGACGCTACGCATCCGAGCATATTCCGAATCACGTCCAAGCAGTTCATCGTGAGTGCCACGATCGACGATTCGTCCGCCATCGAGGACGACGATTTGATCTGAGCGCTCGATCGTATGCAGACGGTGTGCGACAGTAATGACTGTCGCTGCTTGTCCAAGCTGTTCGATCGCTTGTTGAAGCAGTCGCTCCGTTTTGACGTCGAGTCCTGTCGTCGGTTCATCAAAGACGATGACGTTCGGTCGTTTCAAGAACGCTCGTGCCAGCGCAACACGCTGTTTCTCGCCACCTGATAGACCACGTCCGCCTTCTCCGATCACTGTGTCGATCCCTTTAGGTAACGTCGCAATCAGCTCCTCGAGCCCTGCTGCCTGCGCCGCCTCAAAAATCTCTTCCGGCGTCGCTTGACGGAGTTCACCGATCGCGATGTTTTCTGCCAGCGTTCCGGCATACAGATACGGATGCTGCGAGATGTAGCTCAACTGACGGAACCAGCTCGCTTCCTCCACCTGACTGCGATTAACCCCGTCAAGCAGAATCCGTCCTTCTTTTGGATCCGCGAGTCCGGCAATCAACTGTAAGACAGTCGACTTACCGGCACCACTGCGACCAATCAACGCCACCTTTTGATACGGTTCGATCGCAAGTGTCACGTCTTGTAAGGCAAAACGTCCTTCTTGATACGTAAAATCAACTTCATCCAAAACGATTCGTGGTGGACGATCGGTCGCAAGTTCCGATTGACCGAAGGCAGTAGGACGATCGTCTGCCGTCAGTTCGGCTGCGATCTGTTTCGCTGCCGCGACACTACCGCGTCCCGTATGGAAGGCAGCTCCCATCTCTTTTAAGGCAAGATAGTATTCTGGTGCCAACACGAGCATCAAGAACGCCGGGATGAAGGTGATGCTTTGGAACAAAATCAAGCGCAGACTGACTTCAAGTGCGATCATTCCCATGCTGAGCATCGAGATGAACTCAAGCATTAACGACGACAAGAAGGCGAGCTTCAAAACCGTTAACGTCGCATCCCGGAAATCAAGACTGCTTTTTTCGATGACGTCACGTTGTCGTTTCGCACGACCAAATAACTTCAAGGTCGTCAGTCCTTGCAACGTATCGAGAAACGTTCCCGAGAACGCCGTCATCTTCTCGAGTTGAGCATCCGCCCGCTTTTGCGTCATGATGCCGATGATGATATAGAACAACGGAATGAACGGTGCTGTGATCATCATGACGAGACCGGTGATCCAGTCATAGCTGAATGCCGCGATCAAGACCATCAAGGGAACAATCGTCGTCTGGACGACTTTCGGCAAGTATTGACTATAATAGCTGTCCATCTCGTCTACAGCGTCGAGCAAAACACTGACCTTCTGTCCCACTTGCCCTTGTAGCATCATTTCGACCGAACGACCTGTGTATTTCGCGACGAGTGCTTCCCGAAGCGCCTGCTTCATGTGTGCCGATAACGTCGTACCGAGACGACCGTTCCAATACGTCACGGCGACCCGGAGCAACAGCATCCCGAGGACGACGAGTAGTAACGGAATGACGGCTTCAAACGGTTGTTCCTTCAGGAAAATCCGATCGACCGTCAACACGATACCATACGATTGACCGACGACCGCAACCCCCATCAGGAAAGCTGCCATGATGAATTGAATAAGAATACTACGTGGAATCTGAACGATTCCTTTTAATGGATTCATATACAAACGTCCTTTCACAAAGTGTGAACGACTTTTAGTGAATATTTTCACATATCGTACATTTAGTATACCGAATCCGGAACGGGGATGCCATGCAGATGCTGTCGAAAAGGTGTGACGGTTTTGTGAGAGCATATGACTCGACAATTCTTTCGAATAAAACTATTATGGATATACATTATCCACGTTTAACGAAAGGAGATTTCTCATGCAAATGAAAACCGGGGTCGAGCAATCCGTCTATGCGATGTTGCTTTTGACCTTCCTTCCGGATCGCGCTGTGTTGCCCGGTGAATTCATCAGCCAGCAACTCGGTGCCTCGCCGACTTATTTTCAAAAGCTCTTACGAAAACTCGTCCAGGCGGATCTATTGTATTCCGTACCGGGTGTCAAAGGGGGCTTTCGCTTACGACGTCCGGCAGACGAAATTCAAATCTTTGACGTCTATCAAGCGATCGAGGGCAAACAGACGTTGTATGCGTCAAGCGGTGTCTTCGAGGATTTGATGGGAATTCAGGAACAGGAAATCGGTCTACTCTCGAATCTGATGACAGAGGCGGAAGATGCGTGGCAATCGACGTTGAAGCGCGAATCGATCGGCTCGATCCGTCAAGCGATCGATGCCTCCTGTCCACCGGAGCATTTAGAACGATTGCATGCGTTAATCACAGACCGGATGATGACACTTTAATGTACAGAAAGAGGTTTTTACTATGGTATTGAATCGTTATTTCGACTTATTCGACGCGTCACGCACAGACGCACAAGCTTTCGAGGATCTCGTTTCCTTATTCACGACAGACATCACGTTCGTCCTGAACGGACAACCAAAGCACGGCATCGACGCCTGGAAACAGTTCGTCCGTCATGTGTTTACGGCGAATCAAGACATTAAGCACATGTACGCAGGCTGGGAAGAAACAACACCAGGAACATATGAAACACGCTGGGCAGTTTGCGGAAAACGGGCAGATGGTAGTGTCTTCACGCAAGACGGAAAAGATATCGCACGTCTCGATGAAAACGGACGGATCGCTTACCTGGAGAACGTTCCAGATGATCCGACGATGTTCCGTTCATAAGATGGCTTTTAAATACCAAAAAACCTGTGTTCCGCGTAAGCAGAACACAGGTTTTTTGGTATTTAGCGCTTCAGTACGAGCCGTTTCAATAAATAGCCCGTGATGACAAGTAACGATGCAATCGCGATATAGACCATGTAGACCAACAAGTCTGGCGCAAATCGTGACACGATGTACGTCAATACGACAACAGCTGTATACAGCAACAAAAATAGACTGATCTGCTTCAACTTTGACACTCCCTTTTGAATCCTTCCCTCTTCTTTACGGAAACGACTGGAAGATGTTTCAAAAGGACTGTCGTTTTCTGTCCTATAGATTCTTCGCTTTGAATGTGTCTCCACCTTCGATCGTGCCGTTATCAAAGCCTTTTTGGAACCAACGCTCCCGTTGCGCCGATGTGCCGTGAGTGAAACTTTCCGGTACGACATATCCTTGTCCTTTCTCTTGTAACGTATCATCCCCGACAGCATTCGCTGCCGTCAACGCTTCTTCGAGATCGCCTTCTTCGAGCAAGTTTTCTCCTTGCGCATGATGCGCCCAGACGCCGGCATAATAATCTGCCTGTAGCTCGAATCGAACGAGGTACTTGTTGAACTTCTCCTCACTCATTTGCTCTCGAAGTGGCATGATCTCATCCGACTTTCCGAGTAACGTCTGGACATGGTGTCCGACTTCATGTGCAATGACATATGCCATCGCAAAATCGCCCGGTGCCCCGTACTTCGTCTGCAGTTCATCATAAAAGCTTAAATCAATGTATAATTTCTGATCACCGGGACAATAAAAGGGACCGACGGACTTCCCTGCTTGTCCGCAAGCCGAACTGACTTGATCCGTATATAAGACGAGCTTCGGTTTTTTATAGGTCTTACCATCTTCTTTGAATTCTTTCGTCCAGACCCGTTCCGTATCTGCTAAGACGACGGAGACGAAGTCCGCTGCTTCTTTTTCCTGTGCTGTTTCTTCATATGTCGTATTTTGCTGATTCCCACCGGTTAAGTCTCCGAGTAATTCAGCTGGATTACCGCCCATCAAGGTGATGACGATCAGCAGGATGATCCCGACACCACCACCGATGCCGGCAATTCCTTTCCCTCCCATTCCCCGTCGATCCTCAACGTTCGAACTCCGTTCTCTTCCCTTCCATTTCATACGCTTTCCTCCTACTCGTTTCGTTGTAGGTCTTTACCCGGAAGCCTTTCTCCTTAACGCTCCGACTTATGGCGGACGGAAATTCAACCGATCATTGCTAAAATAAGTACATCCATTTCTAGGAATATCGCCCTCCTGTAGAGAAGAGTGTCAGCACGGATTTTCGCAGAAAGGAGTTGTCCGATGCACTCGTTCCGTCAACGCCTCAAGAACTTCATGTATACGTACCGTAAGGACATCCTTGTCCTATCTGGTATGTTTGTATTCATCCTGATCTATAGCTTTCCGTTGTTTCGTTCCGGTATGGTGACGTTCAGCGACATGTCTTTCGGACTGTCCTCACATCGCTACTTAGAAGAAATCTACGGTGCTTGGAACAACCGGTGGAGCACGACGACGCTTCTGAATATCGCACGACTACTCTACATCCTACCGTTCTATGCACTCGGTCTATTGTTTGGCTCTTCCGGTCCTGTTTTGATCAAGTCGTTCATCATTGGACTGTTGACGATTTCTGCCCTATCGATGTTCGCTTTTACGAAACGGCTCCATTCCGTTTATGTCTCGAAACACTTTTCCTATCTCTCACTGATCGCCTTCGCAATCGCTGCGTTGTTTTATGCCTTAAACCCGTGGGTGATCACGCGGATTCAACATATCTATTTATTGTGTGGGTATTCCGTCTTCCCTTACGCTTTGATGTTGTTCTTCAACATCTTTGATCCGAAGTTTCGCGAACAGCTCGATCCCGGTTTTCGTTTGTCTGATCGCTTGAGTCGACGAACATGGATTGATATTACAGGACTGTCGATCGTCTTCGCCTTCATGGCGGCGGGAATTCATTATTTCTTCTTCTCGCTGATCTATATGGGTATCATGGTCGGACTTATTTTTCTAAAGACGAGTTGGACGCGTCGCAAAGAACGGATTTGGTCGTCATTACTGTGGTTTTATGTTCGGGCAACCTGTGCGTTTGGTCTCGTTTTTCTACTATTCAACGGGTATTGGTTCTTGATGTACGTCGGCTCGATTCTGACCGGATCGCAAGCCTCACAGCACAACATCAATGTCTCCGATACGTTGATGTTGTTCAGTCGGCACTCGAGTTGGACGAATGTTTTATTTTTAACGAGCTATTGGTGGCCGATGTTTGATTTGACGACGTTACCGCTGACGTTTTGGATTGCTGGCGCCATCACGCTTTTACTCATTTTACTAGGAGCTATCGTCGCATACCGACAACCAATCCACCTGTTCTTCGGTCTACTCGCGATTCCGCTAATCGTCTTTGCGACCGGTACCCATGAGCAGGTTGCGGATGCGTTCGTCCTGTTCGTTACGAAGACACCATTGATCGGTGCGATGTTCCGCGATCCGAATAAGCTGGTTGGTCTCTTGATGGTCAGTTACAGCTTACTGCTTGCCGTCGGGTTGAACGCTGTCTTTACTCGTGCGTCCCGGACGATTCCCTTACAGCTATACCGGATTGTTTCGATCGTCGGGACACTGATCGTCGTCGCCTGCTTTTTCCTCCCTTATCGGACTGTCTATATGGAAGGCTTTTATCATCCGGTCAAGATGCCTAAGGAATACACCACTATCCAAGAAGAAGTCGATGGGAAGTGGTTGCAGTTCCCGATTGCGGACGAGATGACGCAACCGAGTACCGGCATCGCGACTCCACGCTGGAATCAAAATCCACGAAAAGGTGGTGAAATCAAAGCAACAGGTGACGTGCAAGTCTATACGTCGGCACACGATACCGTCTTTCATCATGAAGGGGCGTCGCCGACGATTGGTTACATGATGACGTTCATGCAGTATCTACTCGATACCGGTCGGTCCGAACAAGCCGGACAAATCGCGAAAGCGTTCGGACTGAAGCAGTTCGCCTACCGGGATGAGTACACGGGGATGAAGGAGCGACAAGATTTCAATATAAAGGTTCTACAGGAACAACGTGATCTCGTACAGACGAAACAAGTCGGCTTGTTCACCTTGTTCGACTTGATCGCACCGCTCGATACACGGACCGTCCCACAATTGATTTTGACCCCTTATGGACTCGAACGGTCGATCAGTTATCCGACACTGGATGGGTACGATCTTGGTCGTCAATCGATTTTGTATACGACACAAGGACATCAGGATAGCCTCTCCTGGATGAAAAAAGGCGATATCGTCGAGATGATCGAGAAAAATGATCTTGTGCTCAGTCAAGTACCGGAAGAATACTATTGGAAACCGTTCGAAGCGATTGATTCAGCGAATGCTTTCCTGAACTGGGGTAAGACGTTCCTCCGAAATAATGACTGGCGCTGGTATTTACGGACGCAAGGTATGACGAACCCGTCGTTTGACCTCGACTTCGGAGACGGGATTGGTCTATCGTTTGCTTCTGCACGGATTGACGCGCCCGTCTACAAATTAGACGGATTAAAAGCGAAACAGGTCGCCTCTTTTAATTCCATGCTTGAGGATGAGACGTTCTTTAAAGCCGATAATCCGGACATCGTTGACTTGTCTCCGAATCCGATGTCAAAAGATAATAACCTGCCTGTCCTTCATGCTGAAGTCGCAGAAGGCGACCCGAAATACATCTGGCAAGTCGCGAAGTCCGGTAAGCTGCCGGCACGCCCGAATAACGCCTATCGCTTTGATATCACAGCGAGCGGTCGCGGGGTCGACCGGCTCCATGTCAAGGTCCGGTTCTTTGATGAGAAGGATCGCGAGCTGAATCAAACGTATGTCGTCGCCCCCCGTGATTCCGGTGATGTCGATGCGATTCACTTGCAAGGTGAATATGTCACGCCACGAAACGCAAAAACGATGCGGATCGATCTACTCAGCTTCCAGCGCCCCGAGCGGAAAACGTACTGGTGGGTCCATGATATTAAAATCTTCAGCTATGAGGATTATATGATCCCGAATACGTTTACGATGACAAAAGACTTGCATGCCGGTCGTTACGCTGGTTTTGCTCGCGTGCTGTTGAACCAAAAAGGCGGACAACTCGATCTGACATTCAATAAACGAGGCGTCACGATTCCAACTAAACAACGATCAGGTGCCAAACTCGCCTGGGTCCCGCTCGGTTCGTTCACGACGCCGAGCGGTCCTGCGACGCTCAGCGTGACGAACACGGAAGGCTTTAATGCCATTCAAAACATCGTCCTAATACCGGAAGAAAAGCTAACCACTCTACAAAAACGCATCGACGATACACTTGCCTTCACGAATACCTTGATGGTACTCGAGGCAGAGACCGGATTCGATTACACGGGGCACTTGCAGTCGGAACGAAACTATCCTGGACTAAGCTTTGGGAAAGGAATCGCTGCGCAACGTGGACGTTTACAGCGTTCGATCGATATTCGGGAAGCGACCGATTATCAGCTCCAGTTGATGTTAACTCCGCCACCAGGAAACGATGGTCGGATTACTGTCAAAATTCGAGACGGGAAACAGGTCGTCTTCGAACGCGCCTTGTCTCGTTCTGACATTCTAGCCGGTCAAAAGCACCAACAGCAGATCGGTAATCAGACGGTGACGTACGATCCGCTACACTTAGCGTTCCCGTACCGGATGACGGAGTTGAGTGACGTCTACCAAGCGTTATACGATGTGAAGTTATCCGATATCCCACTCGAGAAGGGACGCTATCAGCTAGAACTATCCTATGCGAGCAAGGTGCCGTCACTCGTCGATTGGAAGGATCTACACAAGTTTGATCCAAACGAGATTGGCACCGACAAAGCTCTCGCCGAACCGGAAGCGGCAGCGAATTGTGCGACGTGTGTCTCGATCACGGATGATATGTTCGACGCGAGTGAGACTGAAGATGGCTACACGATTGATTACGAGCCGACCTGCTCGTGCGATTGGTATATATATGCCTCGCAAAAAATGAAGGTGAAACCTGATCACGAATATTTGATTCAGTTCGACGCTGTCAGCAAGAACGCCCGTCAACGACACCTCAAAGTGTATTACCTAGATAAAGATGATCGTGTCATCGGTACGGATTTCATCAATGAAGTCGAAGAAAAGAAAAAGAAGCAGTGGAACCATTACGAACAAATCGTCATTCCACCGAAGAAGACCGTCCGGATGCAACTGCATATCTGGACGCGTGGAAATGAGAAAAAGGCTGGGCAATTGCGTCTGAAGAATTTAGAAGTGTTACCGTACGATCAACTGATTCTAGTCGATCAACTCGTTCTCTCCGAGCAAAGCGGTACGCTGTTCGCAACAGAACCTGCCCGTGCGCTTGACGTCGATGCCTCACAGATGGGACGGGATATAAAAAGTGATGCGCCACTCGGTCGCTTTACGGTTAATGATTCTCCGACACCGTTATTTAAACTCCAGACGGACCAGGAAATGATGCGTGGTGACACGGCATTAAACGGCGTCAGTCAGTTGTATCGTTCGAACGAAAAGACGGCACATGTGACCGTCGTATTGCGTCCGATTTATTACGCTGGACTGACCATTCTCGTCTTAGCGCTCCCACTTAGTACCTTGTTGATTTATTTCATGACAAGCAATCGTGGTCTGGCTATCCGACAACGTCTATCGTCCGTGTTCAAGCAACGAATTCCTAGCCTGAAACGAAACAAGAGATAGTGTATTTAAAAAGGACAACGGGGATCGATCCCCGTTGTCCTTTTTCATTTAACTGGTGCTTCGTCTTTTCTATGCCGTTGATAGAGACTGAACATCGTCTGCAAGAACGCAATCGAATCCTTAACAAGGTTGACGTGTGATCCCTCTCGTTCGATGCAGGTTACGGGCTGTTGATAGACCCGCAAGCGTTCTTTTTTTGCTGCATACATCAACTCTAAATCGATCGCGAGACCACTCTCGACGTGCAGATAAGGCAACAAACGATGAACGACACGACGGTTAATGATCTTTAGACCGGTCTGCGAATCGGTCACACCTTTTGGTAAGAAGAATCGTGTCAGATTCCGTTTACCGAAACTCATGAAACGGCGGACAGTTCCCCGGTCTTCGATCGTCAAATCCTTCGTTCCGACGACGATGTCATAGTATCCCTCTTGCGCTATCGTCAACAACCGGGCGATATCTTCAATCCGAAACGAATTGTCCGCGTCGACGAACACATAATAATCACTCGAGATATTTTTCATCCCTTCGATGAATAGGCCTGCTTTTCGTGTATTTTGCTCGACATGATGAACCTCCAGATAGCCGACCGTGAATAACGTATCCGTCGCGTCCATGACGATTGAACGGTATTCTTGGAGGAGTGCCTTGGATCGGTCAGACGAAGCATCATCAAAGAAATTGATCGAAGCGTGGATATAATCTTCACTGATGAAGGTTGCAAGAGACTCTAAAAAATCTTTTACATAATTAAAACGTTTCTCTTCGTTAAATATTGGCAATATAAAGGCTATAGTATCCTTTAAAATGGGATATTCAGGATGGATAATATGCTGGATTTCAGCAAACAATTCATTCGGATAGGCGGGACGATAGGAAAACAGACGGAGCATTCCATCTCCTTGAACGGTATGGTACGGAAAATCGCCCTTTAAACGAACTGCTTCTTTGACAATCAGAATTTTAGATCGCGGACGGACAGCTCGAATTTGATTGGCGATTGCTAGCTCCTCTCCACGCGTCTCATAATCAATGATGTATAGAAGAATATCGTGTTCCTCAGCTTCCTGTATTTCAGTGCTGGCAATCTGTTCGAAGGAGTTCGGGCATTTACCCGGCTGTGTGTAGAACAGGACAGGATAGTAGGAAATCAACGATTCGTATGGAATGTGCCGAGAATGATCGGTAAATACAGCGATATGCCCTTGACTCATAAGTCTCATCCTTTCCGTAAAACAGCTCTGACTGATGGGAGGTGGCTCCATGACAAGTTTCATCCAGCGACATGCCGTCTTATTGATTTTCCCGATTCTAGATGTAGCGCTGAACCTCGTGAACTATGCCTATCATTTGTTATTAGCCCGGGAGCTTTCTAGTGCTGTATATGGATTATTGAACGCCTACTTGGCTTTTTTGGGTCTTCTGCTCATCATCGGTGGTGCTTTACAATGGACCGTGACTCGGGACTATAGTCAACAGAAAACGAACGACTACCAAAAGCTACGGTTCCGCATACTGGCGGTTACAGGATGCTTCTTACTTATTTTACTTTATGCATTACCTTATTTCCTGCCGTTTACCAAAATAAACCTGCTTATTGTTTATTTGATCATCGTGTTTCATATCCTTCTATCTTTTCGTCGTGGTGTCTTACAAGCGACTGAACGCTTCTATGCCCTGAACCTCTCTTATTACATCGAATCCGTCGTCAAAGTCTTAGCCACATGGCTCTTGATTCAACAAACGAACGTCAGTTATGCACTATTGTTCATCTTGGCTGGCATGATTGCGTCCTACCTATTAAGCCTGATGCAAGTCACGTTTCCCGTTAGTAGCGGGCGTATCCAGGCGAACGGACTCGTCCATATGGTTCATACACAAGTCGTCATGACGCTGTTTTTCACACTCGATAGTTTACTCGTCACCCGTTACTTCCCACAGTTAGCAGGAGATTATTCGGTTGCCTTACGATTTGGTCAACTGCTGTTGTTCGTCGCGTTATCACTCGCACAATTGTTGCTACCGCGCTTAAGCCAAAAAAGTCAGGACGAAGACTTTCTTCTTTGGGAGCGTCGCTTTTACCGCATTTTATTAGGTGGACTCGCTCTTGCCGTTTTAGTGTATTGGACGATCGTCCCTTATTTGATTCCGATTCTATTTGGGAGTGGTTATGACGCGGCAACTCATTACATCAAATATATGGTTTTCGTTTATGTCGGCATCACGTTGATTCAATATGAAGCACTCGTCCAGTTTTCACTACACAGAACTCGGTACTTGAAAGGCTATTGGTTGATTCTGATTCTGTTCATCATTGTCTTGACGACATTTCATTCGACCGTCGAGACTTGGTTGCTCGCGCAAGCAGGTGTCTTTTTACTCGGTGCCTTGATATTACGTTTCACCTTACCCCGACACCCCCATTCAGTGAAGGAGGCGTAACATGAAACCACATCTACTTTTTTTATCTTGGCGCGATATCAAACATCCGAAAGCAGGTGGTGCGGAAGTATTCACCCACGAGATGCTCCGACGTGTCAGTGACGAGTATGAGATCACCCATTTCTCTCCCGCATTTGAAGGCGGACACGATGTCGAGTTTTTGGACGGCATCACTTATATCCGGAGAGGTACTGCACTTTCCGTCGTTCCGCTTGCCTTTTCTTATTACCAGTCGCATGCTGCGACGATTGATTTAGTCGTCGACCAGATGAACACGCATCACTTTTTCACACCCCTGTATGTTCCATTAGCGAAACGTGCCCTCTTCATTCATCAACTGACACGTGAAATCTGGCAAATCAACGTCCGTCCCCCTTTCTCATACGTTGGTGAATGGACGGAGACACCACGCCTACAGCTGTACCGGACTGGTCGCGCTTTGACGGTCAGCCAGTCAACGGCAGACGATTTGATAGCTGTTGGTTTTTCCAAAAACGAGGTGACGATTCTACCGGAAGGTCTCTCCTTTACTCCATGGAACGAGGAAGACTGGAAGCCGAAAGAAGCACATCCGACCTTTTTATATGCTGGACGGATGTCTGCCTATAAAGGAATCAATGATGCACTCCAAGCTTTCGTCATCGTCAAACGGGAGTACCCGGACGCTCGTTTCTGGGTCATCGGAAAAAAAGACGAGGCGTATATCACAGAACACCTTCATCCGATTGTTCCAGAAGAAATGCGTGACGCCATCACTTATTTTGGATTCGTCAGTGAGGCAGAAAAGCTCGAACGAATGAGTCGTGCGACGGCGCTCCTGTTTCCTTCCAAACGAGAAGGTTGGGGGCTGACGGTCAGCGAAGCGGCGGCTGTCGGTACACCGACGATTGTTTATGACGCACCTGGGCTACGTGATGCCGTCCAGTACGGCATGACCGGTTACATGGCCAAAAGCCAGACGCCGGGTGCACTCGCTGCCGAGATGCGGGCCTGCTTACGTGACCCGGAAGAATACGAAATGATTCAAGCGGCCGGTCATCGGTTTGCTCAAACCTTGCACTGGGATCATACCGGTCAAGCCTTTCGAAACTGGTTGCAACGCGAATTAATACCCGTCGCACTGAAGGAGGATTTTTCATGATTGGAATCGCTATGTCCACATACGAAAATGAAGCAATCATCTCGGAAACGATCCGCTCACTTCAGGCACAACATGCTTCTTTCCTTTGTGTCATCGCGGATGATGGTTCGACCGATACTACCGTCGCGACGATGCGTCGGTTGACAGCAAATGATACGCGATTCGAAGTGCTTTCCCTTCCGCACGGTGAACGAGGTATCGCCCGCAAAACCGCGATTGATCGCTTAAAGCAACACAGTGTCGAGTACCTTTACATCATCGATTCCGATATGGTACTCGAAGAGCAGTTATTAAAAAGCTGTCTCTTGTATCTTGAGGCACATTTAGACGTCGGAGCACTCGTCATTCCCGAACGCGCGTACAGTGATTATGATAATTACTTCAGTCAAGTGAAAGTCTTTGAACGTAATCTGTTCAACGTTCCGACGGATCAACTCGACACGCATACGATGGAAGCCGCACGTTTTTGGCGGATCGAGGCGTACGTCGCCTCGGGTGAGATTGATCCGACGCAAATCAGTTTCGAAGAGACGCAGCCGACAATCCGTTATTTAGAACAAGGTGGGATCATTCGCCGCGCGACATTCACCTACGTACACCACAACGAAAAGCAGGTCGAATTAAACGACCTGCTTCGAAAAAAACGCTATTACTTCGATGTTATGCCCGCGACGCTCGACGCGGAACAGGGCGGCTTCATGAAAGCCTTACGACGTTGGTATTTCTTCCGTCCTGTTCTCTATCATCAGGCTAATTTAAGAAAATACAGCCGTCATCCGCTGTTGACCGTTGGCGTCATCTACATGTACTTGCGTCTTAGCTTCATTGGTGTAGAGTCTCTCTTCTTCAAACGGGTTTCGTAATGCTTCCGACGACTGATTGATACAAGATGTAGGTACCGAACTGCGTGGGGAATTCTAAACGCTGTATCTGATCTTCTTCACGCACCTCTTGTTCGGAGTGACTAATGATTAGAGAGCGTTGACCGGCAATCGTTCCGTCTTCAAAAAATAAACAATACGGACGATCTGAACTCAAAAGCACGCTCTCAAAATGGTTGACCAAATTACGTTTCCGTTGCTTCGTCTCGACGACTTCATCACCAATTTTAGTCATGATAGAGAGTATTCGCTCATCAATTTTCAAAGGTTTCGTCATCATACGACTGACATTCCCTGCATTTACTGCTGCGAGCAGCGTATGCACCTGCATATAATCAGTCAACACGATTTGTTTCGTTAATGGCGCACGTTGTTTGGCAATACGTAACAGCTCGACACCATCCATTTCCGGAAGCCGAAGTTCCGTCAACAAGACATCAACGTCGGCATTGCTGAGTTGTTCCAAAGCCTCTTCTCCTGATCCTGCTTCCTGTACGTCTTGTCCCGCTGCCAGTAGTTTACGACGTAAAATCCGTCGTGTCGGTTCATGTGAGTCAACTAATAGATAAAGTGCCATATGCTATCGCCTCCGTTTTAAAAAGAAAGGATGGTCGTCAATGTATATTCTTTTACTATCAGGTGGATCCGGAAAACGGCTTTGGCCGCTCTCGAACGATTTGAACTCGAAACAGTTCTTAAAAATCCTAGAAGATCGCGATGGCAATAAACAATCCATGATGGAACGTGTTTTTCAGCAGCTTAAGGAAGTCGGGCTGGACGACCGGACCGTCATTACGACGACGAGTTCACAAGTTGATGCGATCGAAAATCAGCTAGGCTTCCGTACTTCCATCATTCAGGAACCGTCACGTCGCGATACGTTCCCTGCCATCATGCTTGCGACAAGTTATCTCGCAGAGCGGATCGATTTAGAAGAGACGGTCATCATCATGCCGGTCGACCCTTACGTTGAATTATCGTTCTTTGAACGCTTCGAGCAACTGGACCAAGCCGTCCAAGAACATCCGGATGCGCTTCATTTAATGGGTGTCGAACCGTTACATCCTACGTCAAAATATGGCTATATCATTCCGCAGACTTCCGAAAACATGTCTATCGTCGAACGCTTTCAGGAGAAACCGACTGTTGAAGTCGCGAGTGACTTAATCGAACAAGGTGCATTATGGAACTGTGGTGTCTTTGCCTGTCGTCTTGACTTCTTGATGCAGTGTCTAGAAGAGCAAGCTGTGCCGACGACATTCGAGGCGCTCCGTTCGAATTATGAGGCATTAGAAAAGACATCATTTGATTATGCTGTCGTCGAAAAGACCGATTTCTTATTCGTTCATCGGTATGATGGTTACTGGAAAGATCTCGGAACATGGAATACATTAACGGAAGAGATGCCACATCCGCTTCATGGAAACGCCCGGATGCTCCACTCGAAAAATACACATATCGTCAATGAATTACAGGTTCCGGTCCTTGGAATCGGACTCGATAACTTAATCGTGTCGGTGAGTCCAGATGGTGTCCTCGTTGCGTCCAAAGACGAGACACCTGCTCTGAAAGAATATTTGACGGATGATACCTTGCCACCACAATTTGAATGGAAACGCTGGGGCTATGCGACGATTTTACATCAACAGCAACTAGAGGACGGACGTTATGCCGTGACCCGACGGCTGCATATCAAGGCGCATCAACAAATCAGTCACCATTACCATCCGCATACTGACTCGACATGGAGTATCTTACAAGGTCGCGCCGAGGCATTGATCGATGGTCAGTCACAACAGCTCGGACCAACTTCTGTCGTGCATATCCCACAAGGTGTACCGCATACGCTGACCACACTAGAAGATCTGATCATGATCGAGATTAAATATTCCATCGATTGGACGGAGCAGGATAACTATCCGCTCCCCATCTCGATTCGGTACAAACCATGATGTTAGAAAGGGCACCTCTTATCGGTGCCCTTTTGTCTGCTCTAATCTAAAAATACTTCACTCGTCACAAATGTGACGGATCCAGCTATTTCGTAATCTCCCGCTCGACGCGGTACAAAGAATTGGTTTCCTTTCTGTAAAGGAATCACGTGATTCCCTTGCCGCGCTTCTCCTTCACCATCAATGACAGTCAATAAACGAAAGACCAGATGATCATGCAACACATACCTCCCGGTCACTTCATGACGGATGACCGTAAAGGAAGGTACTTGAAGCAACTTCGTCATGATGCCCCCCTCCTTGATGATCGTCTCTGGTTGGTTCGTCCACGGCTCATCTGGAATCGTCGTGACAGCGATTGCCTTCTCAACGTGTAATTCTCTCGGTTTCCCGTCATCTCCTAATCTGTCGTAATCATATAGTCGGTACGTCCGGTCGCTCATCTGTTGAATCTCAAGAAGAACGATGCCTGGTCCTAGAGCGTGGATTGTACCACTCGGAATGTAATAGAATTCTCCAGGCTTCACTTTTTGATGCCGAAGTGACGTCTCCCAGTCCTTTTCTTGCGCGCACCGGAACAGGGCATCTCGTGATTGTAGATTGTGACCAAGAATGATTTCTGCCTCTGGTGCAGCCTCTAATATATACCAGCACTCATTCTTGCCGTACGGTTCTCCTTCTAGCCGTCGTGCCTCCTCATCGTTCGGATGGACTTGAACGGATAAGTAGGCGGACGAGTCCAGAAATTTTACATGAAGCGGAAATGCATCAAGCAGATAATCACCGAATAGTTCTGTCCGTTTCGTTTGCCATAATTCATCTAGCGTCTTACCCTGATCAGGTCCATCTAAGAAGTACGTCCGCCCACTCGCATGAGCGGATGCTGTCCAACATTCTCCAATTTGTCCTTCTGGTAACTCAAACTGAAACAACGCTTCTAAACGTCGACCGCCCCAAATTCGTTCTTTGAAAATTGGTTGAATGGCATACATATCGACGCGGACTCCCGATAGACTAGGAGCGACGCTTCACCTCCATCTATACGTTTGGTTACCTCTTTATACCCATTTTTATGTCTATATTATCCAAATAAAACAGATTGAATCATAAAAAAACCAACTCTTAGTGCGTCCCTAGGAGTTGGTTTTCGTATATTTGACTGGCTCTTTTACTGTTCAAGGTAATCGATGATCGTTTGCGGATCAACGCGTTTCGTATAATCCGATGATACTTCGGCGAAACGAATCACACCGTCCGTATCAATAATGAACGTCGCCGGTTTCGGCAACTGCCAATCTTCATTTCCGTTGTGTTTTGCTACATCAAGTCCCGATGCTTTGTAAATCTCGATCAAGTAATCTGGCAGGTCGAACACCAGATCAAATTGACGGGATACATGTAAATCAACGTCACTTAAGACAGGAAAACTTAACGCATTCTTATTCGCCGTCTGCTCTGCAAAGTCAGGTGTCTCCGGGCTGATCGCAACGACGGTCGCTCCCTGTGCACGAATCCGTTCGATCTCCCGTTCGTAAGCGCGAAGTTCGAGATTGCAGTACGGACACCAGCCACCCCGGTAGAACGTTAAGATGACAGGACCTTGCTCGAGTAATGTCTCGATCGCCACAGGTTTGCCGGATACATCTGGTAACGTAAAGTGTGGGATTGTGTCACCGACATCTAGACCTTGTGCGACTCCAGAAGCAGTTAGTTCTGCTGTCGCTTCCGCCATCAGGCGTTGTTTCTCAGCAGGTGCCTTTTGTCGAAATTCCGATTGATACTGTTTGATTTCTTCAAGTAAGCGTGTCATACGTTCTCCCCCTTTATTGCTGTATAGAATAACAGGGGAATTACTCGTTTGTCTCTTCTGACGTCTCCTCCGCTTTCTTCCGGAATCGTTTGACGAATCCCATTAGTTGCTCTGGTGTCAGTTCAAGCTTATTCTCATAGACATATTTCGTCCCGTATCCGAGTGCAAGTGTTGCTGTCGAAGCGACTCCTGCTGCAATGACGGCACCATATCCCGGAACTAGCTTCGCCATTTGCCGAAAGGCCGTTTTTCCGGAATTCCCGACGATCGTCACGACAAGCAACTCTTTTGCACTCTCCTTGGATAACTGTCGCTCATACAGATTCGATAACTTGAGCATCAAGCCGATTTGAATCGAGGTCAACGGAATAATATCAGCTCCGGGAAACGGCACGGCACCAATCGCACCAGCAGCTGTTCCCGCACCGACAATCCAATTGTTGGCTATCTTCCCACGAACGGTCGGATCCATCTGGCGAACGAACACATTATCCTTGTCGAACTTTTTTAAGATATCGAGTACCTCCCGGCGGAGCCGATCGATGTTCGTCCCTTCTCGTGCTGACACAGGAATGATTTTAGGTCCCGGTAGTTTTTCTGCAATATGATGGACGATCGTGTCGACATCATCCGTCGCATCCATCTTCGTGACGACGATTAAGACGTTTTGGTTATGTTGATAGATTTTCCGGAAATTCTTTGTCTCCGTTTCGGATAAGACAGTACCTGCCGCATTTAAAAAATAGAGGATGACATCGGCACTTTGATAGTACGTCCATGTCGCTTCCGAGTTCTGTGTATTGGCATCATTCAATCCTGGTGTATCAACGAAGATGACTTTATCTTCTGGGTGCTGTCTTACTTGATCAATTCGAACCGTCTCACCTGGTCGCGCCCCGACCGTTGCCACTTCTCGTCCGAGAATCGCGTTCAAGGTCGAGGATTTCCCCGCATTGACGTCTCCGATCAAAGCAACCGTCACATCCTGCTCCAACGATTGATTAAAATCTCGTCGCTCTGATTCAAACGACTGATCAAAAATTTCCTCCAGTTTGCGTTTCCGTTTTTGTTGATTGGTCTCGAGTCCTTCACCAAAAAAATCATCCATCGTGATCCCTCCTCCTCTTTTCTGCTTCCTCTCTTTTCCCGTTATTCCTTGATTTCAACACAAAAAGGCAAGTGAACACGATGTCCACTTGCCTAATTTTAGAGATATGTGCTGCGTCGCTCGAGCAATACCGTATCGCGCCATCTGCCTCCGAGCCGACCAATTCGCTCCCGGCGACCGACTTCCCGAAAATCAAAACGTTCATGAAGGCGCAGACTCGCTTGATTTTCCGGAAAAACTTGCGATTGCAACGTCCAGATCCCGGCTGCTTCACTTGCTTTAATGACGTCTTCCATCAAGCGTGTGCCGACACCTTTACCGCGTGCTTCTTCCGCGATATAGAGGCTGATTTCAGCGACACCAGCGTATGCCGGAATCGAAGAGAATGGACTTAACGCGACCCAGCCGAGCAATTGCTCGTCTTCAATCGCAACGAGACGACTGTGTTCATGGTGATGCCTCGTCCATTCTTCGTACGGTAATGCCTCCGTGCGAAACGTCGCGTTCTCCGTCTTTATCCCTTGTTCGTAGATCCGAACGACTTCCGGGTAATCAGATTCTCTCATTAGTCGAATATGCATAGTATCTCCTCTGCTCGTTCGATCATCTCATCAAATTTTATACTTCTAACCGCACTGCCATTTCTCGACCGAATCGATCCCCGTAATCGATGAAACCGAGACTCGCATACAGACGGTGTGCCGCCTGATTGTCTGGTCGATAACCGACGACGATTCGTTTTGCTGCGGGTAACATTCGCATCTCTTCAATCACGGCTTGCATCGCTAATCGCCCGATGCCGTTCCCTTGTTGCGCCTGATCGATCATGATGCGATAAATCCAGTAGCCGCCGAGTTCTTCTAGCTCCGTGTTGTACATCACAAAACCAACGACTGTTTCATCTGTCATGATCGCTCGAAGGACAAGGCTTGGTTCGAACTTCGCTTGCGCGATTGAGTAAACATTTGCTTCCATGAAGTTTTGCTGTTCTGCCGTCAGTGTCAGGTCACAACAGGCTTCCCAATTTTCTGCTGTTACTGGTACGAGTTGAATCATGTTCATTTCCCCTTTTAGTTAGACGGGAGTTGCCTCCAGCGTCTGTTGATCACATCGTTGCACGGTGATCGCCCCCTTTCCTTCTCTTTCCTATCGGCTGACTCGATTCATGATTGAAGGACTTTTGCATTCTCAAGTAACGCGGGCAGTTCATCCAACGAACTAATCGTAAAAGTTGGCTTGATGTCCGTTGCCGACTTTCCTTCTGGATTAAACCAACAGGTTGCGATACCGGCTTCGTTCCCACCTGCAATATCAGCCGATAAGGAATCACCGACGATGATCGTTCGAGTCGGATCGAATTGCGGAATCCGCGCAAACACATGATCAAAGAACCCTACCATCGGCTTTTGGAACCCTGTCTCCTCTGAAACGAAAATTGCTTTAAAATACTGCGTTAATCCGGCGCCATTAAGTCGCGCCCGTTGCGTCTTTGAAATCCCGTTCGTGATGACGTACATCTCGATGTTCCCTTCTAGTTGCTCAAGCAGGGCAGTCGCGCCCGGAATCAATTCCGTTCCTTGCGCGAGATAACTGCGATACGTTTCGTCAACTTCTCGTCCGTCGACTTCTCGTCCTTCTTCCGCAAAGAACATCACGAATCGCGAGTGAATGACTTCCTCACGTGTCACTTCACCCCGTTCGAGCGCTTTCCAGAGCGCGTGATTGATTTCCTTGTAGCGCGTTTCTCGCTCAGTCGTCCACGTTAGATCTTGCTGCTCAAGCAGACGTCGAAAGGCAATCCGTTCCGTCGCTTCAAAATCGAGGAGTGTATGGTCAATATCGAATAATACCGTTTTATAAAACATGTTCAAGCTCCTTTACGTACTTGTTGTACAGTTGTTGTTTTCCCGCCCAGTTGAAATAACAGCACGCCGCCACCAATCAGTAGCACACCGAGCGCTTTTGTCCACGTAAATGGAACGGCTTGTAAGCCGAACCAGCCGAGCGTATCCCACAGTAAGGCAAACAAGATTTGCGACACCATGACGATTGAAATCGCTCGACTTGGTCCGAGCTGTTGAACCCCTTGCGTCACGCAGAGGACGACACCGACTCCGATAATTCCACTAAACCAAAACCAGGTTTGCGCCTGTTCGAGTGCAAACAATTGTGATCCTTCGACGATCAAACCAATCGTCAGTGAAGCGAGGAACCCGAGTCCAAGGACTAACGTCGTCGTCGCCCAAGCACCGACATGTTCTTTGACTTTAGCGTTAAATGTGTTTTGAATACAAACGAGCATGCCCCCACAAAGGGCAAGTATGATTCCCGTAACCATGTTGCACCTCTTTCATTCGTAAATACTTTCTCCGACTCGCTCCATCAACCCGTCCCGATCAATGATTTCAATCGTATGCTGCGTCCGACGGATCAACCCATCATCGACGAACTGACGTAAGACACGATTGACATGACGATAACTCGTCCCAATCAAATCTGCCGCATCGACGAGTTCCTTGCTTGCAAAAGCATCCGTATTTGGTGTCATCGACAATAAATAACTAGCTAGCCGGACTTCGACCGGGTACAGCAGATTAAAGCTGAGCGTATGCGATTTCAATTCAAATTTTTTCGTGATCGTTTCGAGTAAAAATAATAGGAAAGCGGAATGGTGTAAGCGCGCTTCTTCTAAATCCGGATAAGCAATCCGTAAGACGGTCACTGGTGTCACCGCCTCGACCGTATTCATCAAATCAATCTTCCGGACAAACTCAATATCGCCGACGAGATCAAACGGATGCTTGAAGGACAACACGAGGCGTTTCCCCGTTGCCGACATATGTGTGATCTTCAATTTCCCTTCGACGAGCAGGTAGAGTTCATGCGCAACATCACCTTGCCGACACAAGGTCTCACCCGGTCCAAACGTTTGAATGTACATCGCCTTACGTAATGATTCATCAAAGATATGTTCTAACTGATAGCGTTCCAAATAGGTCGTAATGTCCGTCACACTCTCTCCCCCTTAGCTTTTTAAGATGAAGATCCCCACGATCATCATCACGATACCGATGATTTGTGGTCCGCGCAGTCGCCGCTTTATGACACCAAACCAGCCTCTACCGTCAATCCATAACGCAAGCGCCAATTGTGCCAGTAAAAAGAGCGAAATTGTCAAGGTTACACCCATCCGGTGGACCGCTGTCATGTTGCTAAATAAAATGATTGCCGCAAAGGCACCGCCAGCTAGATAGAGCGGTTTGACACGTCGCATCGCTGAAAAACTCCGATCCCGTAAGACGATTGCTAAGAGGATCGCAACGATGAATCCGGTCATCTGGGTGATCGTCGCTGCTTGCCACGTCCCGATCGTTTGACTGATTCGGGCATTGGCGACACTTTGGAGCGTTAAGAAAAATCCGCCGGCAATCGCAAATAAGACACCACGCATGTGCATACTCCTCTCTTATTCCATGATACTTTCATTTAACGAGAGTCGTCTTGATTTGAACAGGACATTTGTCCTGAGATACGAAGAAGTTCATACTTCATGATGACTAAAAAGAATTTCGTACAAAGCCAAGTGCACAAAAAAAACGATTCTTCTCAGCAAGAGAACAATCGCTTTTGGTTTGTTTAAATGCTTATGCTTCTTCTTCCAATCGTTTAATCGCCTCATCGAGCTGTTCCTGATCCTCTTCCGATAACTTCGGATACTGCGGATCAATTTCCTTCAGGACGTCATTCATGACTTCAGTAACGATATAACGCGAATACCACTCGTCATCCGCCGGTAAGATGTACCATGGGGCATAGGACGTCGACGTCGCCGAGACGAGCTCGGCAAAAATTTCATGGTATTCCTCCCAATGCTCGCGTTCCTCAATATCGCTGAACGAGAATTCGAAGTTTTTTGTCGGATCTTTCAAGCGAGTCAACAATCGTTTCCGTTGCTCCTCTTTTGAGACATGGAACAAGAACTTGACGACACGGAATCCGTTCTCGACGAGATACCTTTCAAAGTCGTTGATTTGACGATAGCGCATCTGCCAGACGTCTCCGCTATCTGGTTTTTCTTCCTCCTCGAGTAAATCATGTATCCGCGGCGCAATGACTTCCTCATAGTAGGAACGGTTCAAGATGCCGACTTCGCCTTTTTCCGGTAGCCCTTCGTGGATCCGCCACAAATAGTCGTGCTTTTGTTCTGTATCCGACGGTTTTTTAACGGAAATCGTCCGAAGTCCTTGGGCGTTCAAGTTAGAAAAGATATAGCTAATCGCCTCATCCTTCCCGGCGGCGTCAATCGCTTGCAAGATGACGAGCACACCATTCTTTTCTTCAGCATGTAAACGCCAGTGTAACTCTTGTAATGTCTCAACACTTTTCGGGATTCGTTTCTCGCGTAATTCCGCTTCCGAAATCTCATGTTTTTCTGATGTCGGGTAGTTCGAAAACGAGATCTGCTCGCCTTCCTTAACACGATAAGATGACAGTTTCATAGTAGGGCTCCTCCTTTAATTGCTTCTAAAAGGGGTTTACCCTACTCCCTGTCCCTAAAAACGTTCAGATGAACTTATCTTTTCAAAAGAATACGGACACTCTCTTCAAGCGTCGTTACAGGACGACCGAGTAACGCTTCAAAATCATCACTTTCAACTGCAAGGGTCCCTGCTGCGATATCTGCCTGGATACCAATCAGCATCGGAAGCAAGAAGTCGGGTAGTCCCGCTGCTTTCATTCGCTCTCCATATGTCGTGGCATCGACTTGATCCAAGATGACTGATTGATTGAGGACCGCTCCGACTGCTGCCGCGAGTTCTGCTTGCGTATGCAAGGGACCCGATAATTCATAGATTGCTTGCGGCTGTTCAAGCGTTAGTCCTGTCGCGATCGCGATTGCGTACTCTTCTTGCAACGCCCATCCGACTTTTCCTTCACCGGCTGCCGTTAACCAGTTTGCACCTTGCGCGACCGCCTCGATCGTTGCTAATTCATTCTCAAGATACCAGTTGTTGCGGAAAAAGACATACGGAATACCTGTCGCTTGAATCGCTTCCTCGGTGACACGATGTGTCCGCGCGAGTCCGTTCGTGCTGTGTGCTGCATTGGCGATACTCGTGTAGCCGATCAGCTTGACGCCTGCCTCTTTTGCTGCCGTGACAGCAGTTTGGTGCTGACGAATCCGTATTGCTTCTTCACCGTCTGTTGAGATGATCAACAGGCGATCAATATCTTGAAATGCGTGTGTGAGCGTCTCCGGCTGATCAAAGTCACCACGCCGAACATCGATTCCTTGCGCTGCAAGTGATGCCGCTTTTTCGACATTACGTACGCTGACAGCCACGTTCTCGACACCAACTCGTTCACTGAGTTGTTGAACGATCTGCGCTCCTAATTTTCCAGTTGCTCCTGTAATTAACCATTTCATGATAAAACCACTCCTTTGAAGTTTGATGTTGTTCTTCATGATACGCTAGGTGATACACTAAAAAAAGTAGGCACTTATCTGAAACTAGGTCCCTCAAAACGAACCAATGGGAGAGGATAAACGTGGCTGTATTCGATTCAACAACCGATCAACGGACGGCCTGTCCGGTTACCCGTGTGCAACAAATGGTCGCTGGCAAATGGAAGATCATCTTACTGTGGCATCTGACGCACGGCACACATCGTTTTCACGAACTACAACAATTAACCGGCATCTCAAAGGGAACGTTGACGCGACAACTGCGTGAGCTCGAAGCGGATGGTTTGATTCAACGGCATGTGTTTGGCGAGGTTCCGCCTCGTGTTGAATATTCCCTGACCGATGCCGGACATAGTTTTTTACCGATTCTCGATCAAATAGCAGCTTGGAGTGAACAACACTTTCAGATGGAATGATCGCGTGTAACAAAAAACATGCGCTTCTTCTCGATTCAGAAAAGAAGTGCATGTTGTCGTTCATTCCGTCGCTGTCACCGTCTGACGTAAGTGGGTATCAATCGCCTCCGCGACGCGTAATCCGGAGATGACAGCACTCTCGACGCGCGTCCGTCCTGACGCATCATCGGCTTCAAGGAACGCATCACCAGCAAGCCAAAGTGGATGTGCCGAAAGCTTCAGGTGCGGTGTCCGGTAAACTGCGCGTGCCTGAGCGTACCGCCAACGCTTGAGCTGACGTGAGACGATTGTCACTGGTCCAAGTTGCTGTTGCAACAACCGTTCGACTTCAGCGAGTGTCTCTTCTTCCGGGCGCGTGTACCAGTCTTCACTGAAGCGGGCTGTCATATAGACGCTTAGGAGTGTCGTCTTCGAAATCTGTTTCTCGGCATTATTGACGAGCTTCAACATCCCATCGACGAGATGTTCGTCTTGTAGACCGACTTCTCCGATCGTGAGTCGCTCTTCGATTTCAAACAGACCAACGAATGTCGGCTCGAACGTCACCTGACGCAACTGCTCATGATCGTCATCTCCGAGCGCCAGATCAGAAGACTGCAACAGTTCATATGCTTGCGGCACAGGCGCCGTCACGAGTAACGCATCATACGCACCTTGATGATCTGTCGCTTGTGTGACGAGTTCGCCCTCCGTTGCCGTAATATGCGTGACCTGTTCATTCAACTGGACAGGAATCCCTCGACCAATGGCTTGTACGAGTTGATTCATCCCGTTCGTCGCGACATAGCGTGGAAAATCCGTGCCGAACCACTTACGAACCCATCCCCTCTCAAGCCATTCGTCGACTTCGCGTCCCAACTCTTCCGTCCGGACCGTGAAGAAGACGGCACCATGATCCGCTGTTCCTTCATCAATCCGACGAGTCGCCATTCGCCCCCCGACGCTTTGGCTTTTTTCAATGATTTCAACGGTATGTCCCGCTGCCTGCAACTGACGTGCCGCAAAAATACCGGCGAGTCCTCCACCAATGATTCCGATTCGTTTCCCTGTCATCTCGCTTCCCCCTCAGATTCCTCATTTCCCTAAGTATAGAGGTTTCTTCCAAGACATGGGTGAATCAATACCCGTCCGATATGCTCGTCTTTAATTCCTGTTCGATGAGCGCGATATTCTCCTCAAAGAACGCCCGGTGCTCTCCTAAACCACGCTTAACACACCAGCCGACGGCAGTCAGTGCTTCCCATAAGCGATAGTATTCAAGATACATCTGCATCGGAACGTGCGGATGAACAGTTGCATATCCTTCTTGAAATGCCGTGACGTACATGGAACCGAACTCGTTTAGATTGCGGACGATCTTCGTGAAATCCATCTCAACGGCTCCATAGCGGGTCGTTTCGAAATCAATCACACCCGTGACAGTCTCTCCTTCTGTCAGTAAATTCGCGAGACGGAAGTCACAGTGCGTAGCAACGGGACGAGAGGGTTCCGGTAGCAGCTGTTCACGTCTCGCTAACTCTATCTCAATACTTTCTAGAAAATCAGGTTCAAGCGCCGACGTGATGAACGGCATGAACCCCTCGAGTTTTTCGCTTCGAAAATGCCGCCAGTCTTGAACTGGATACGCATAAAATCCATCTTCCGTATATTCGCCATATGCTTCTCCGGTGCATGTATGCAGTTGTGCGAGCGTTCGACCGATTTCGTACGCTAACGTTTTAGTCATCGTGACTGGTGCTCGTCCCGGTAAAGCAGCGAGCACGAACGCCCCTGTCGTCTGTCCAGGAGCTGCTTCAGCTAAAATTTCCGGTACTGGCACATGTCCTCTTAGTGCATGAATCCACCCGCGTTCACGATACCATTTTTCTGCCGTATACGGACGCTTCAAGAAAATGACCTGACTATCCGCTAAAACGAGACGATCTACTTCAGAACTATACGATTCGTCAACGGTTGCGCACGCCGCGACGTCGAGTTGAAAATGCTCAATCCATTCGTCTCGCGTCATTCCGCAGTTTCCAACGTCTTCTGTAACGTTTCTCCTGGTAGTCCGTCAATCGGTCCGATATATGTCGATTCAAAGCCAAGTCCTATTAAAATACGACGCGATGCTTCATGCGCTGGATCAATCGTCGCCGTGACGACTTGTAACTCTTCTTCTGTTGCTAGCTGTAACAGACGCCCAGCAATCGCTGTACCGTATCCTTTTCCCCAGTGACCCGGTAGCAACATATAACCGAGTTCTGCTTCGAACGGCTGTGTTTGACTCCGCGTCACGTGACCAATACCAATCCATTCCTCTTTAGCAAAAGTGAGATAAGAACCAAGTCGGTCGTGCTGTTGTTGTTCAAGGATTCGCTCAAAGCGTTGTTTCGTTTCTGCCTCTGTTAACGCCTGTTCCGTGATGTAACGCATGACGCGTTCGTCTTGAACGAGCGTCGCGTATCGTTCGTAATCGGGCGCTGTCACTTTTCGTAATTCAATCATGTTACTCTCCTTTTCATGTTCGGTAGTCATTGTGAATTGGGGTGAAGACATCGTCCGTCGACGGACGGACGATTGCAAAGTGCTCGACATTATAGTGTCCGTGTAAGACTTGATTGTGGTGAGCAATCATTTGTTCAGGCGTCAGTACATCGGAGCCGTTCGTCGTATGTCCGTCGGCGACGAGTGTGACATCAAAGCCATGTACCGTCGCACTACGTACCGCGGTATCGATACAGTGCTCGGTCTTACAGCCTAAGACGATCAGATGTTCAATCGAGGCTTGGCGTAGATGGTCGAGCAAGGGTGTACCATGAAACGCATTCGTCGCTGCTTTATCAAACGTAACACTCGATGTTGGAACAGGAATCGAGTCATGGACTGCAAAACCAGCACCCGCCCCTCCTGCCACATCTAGATCACGGATGAAGACGACCGGGATATTCCGGTCGTCTGCTTCAAGTACGACTGCTTCGATGACGTGTGCAACTTGTTCTTTTAAGTATACCGGACGTTCTTCCGTGTTTCCGTCGACGAGTTCCTGTTGAAAATCAATCACTAGGACCGCTTGTTTCATCGTCATGTTCCTCCTTGTAAAATCGACTGCTTGTTTCCTTCCCGTTCATCTGAATGATTTCCTGCTCTTGACGGGCGTGAAACTTTTTAGCTGTTGGATTCGTTAAGAAGAAGGAAAGGATGTGTCTGGATGATTTGGTTTGGCGTCATCTTCTTATGTGTGCTCCTCGTCAATCTGACACTGGAGAAACTCATCATGAACCGAACGATGACAGGACGCTGGTTCGTCCGCAACTTACTCATTTGTCTCGGGATCACTCTCTTATTATTCGGGATCGAACGTTATGTCCTATCCGGTCTGTAAAAAAAGCAGATAGCGAAAAATCGCTATCTGCTTTTTTAGTTAATAGACTTCGTAATTTTGCCCCGTCTGTGCCCCTTCGACACTCTTTTCGAACGCCGTTGCGACACGTGACGCCGGAACGGCTTCAAAACCACGGAAGAACGGTCCGTACTTCTCGAGCGACTCAATCAGTACATTCGGACTGACGCTGTTGATCCGAATGCCTCGTGGCATCTCGATCGCTGCTGCATGAACGAACGCTTTGACCCCACCGTTCGCGAGAGCCGCGGATGCGCCTTGGCGAATCGGATCGTCCATCATGATGCCGGTCGTCAATGTAAAACTTCCCCCGTCTCGTACTGACTTCAAACCAAGTAAGACGAGATTGACTTGACCCTTTAGTTTACTATCGATCCCGATTTGATTAAGCTCCGGTGTTAAGTCCGTCAATGGACCAAAATGAGCGCCACCTGTAGCACTGATGACGGCATCAACAGAACCTACTGCTTCATACATCGCCCGAATACTTTCCTCTGATGTGATGTCGACTTGCACATCTGCTCCGCTTCGCCCAGCACGAATGATTTCATGTCGCTCACTCAACTGTTCGACGACTGCCTGACCAATCGTTCCACTAGCCCCTACTACTAAAATTCTCATGACACACTCCCCTTTCATGTATAGCTTACCTATCTAGCCTACTGCACATCAGCTGACGGTTTCAAGGAAGGTATCGGATGTGTCTTCAAGAAGACGAGAATTTCATCAAACAGACGTTGTTTGTCTCGGTCAAGCGTCAGTAAATGTTTACTGTTCGGAAGAAGAACTTTTTTTTGGTCTCGGCTCGATACTGCTGTTTCAATTCGTTCAAGACTTGCATGATAAACTGCATCATCTAATGCGCCAAGGAACAAAGCAATGGGCTGATTAATACTTGGCAAGAGTACTTCTGTCTCGATGATGAATTGCTGAAGTGCCCGTAAATCTTTTTCCGGTCGTGGAAAATGACGGTCTACAAAGTCTGCGATCCACTCTGGCGAACGGTCGTCAAATTGAAAATACCGTTCCGTATAACGACGGACGCGGTGCTCAAGTCCTGCAATCGTTCGTTCAAGAACCGGCGTCGAGAGTAAGACGAGTCCCGCGCATCCTGACTGCTCTGCCAGTCGAAGCGCCATCACCCCACCGAGCGATTGTCCGATCAAAAAGACGTGTTTGTACCCTTGGTCATGTAAAAATGAAAGTCCGTCTTGCGCCGACTGCCAAACGTCTTCGATCGTCGTCGCAAATAAGCGCTCCGGCGATTCCCCGTGCCCAGCATAATTCGGTGCATAACAGGTATATCCTTCCGTATGTAAAAAGCGAGCGAGCCCCCGCATCTCATTCGCACTACCGGTAAAGCTGTGCAATAACAAAACAGCAGGTCCAGGTCCCGGTAAGTACAAATTCTTTGATTTTGTGATCATATTCGTTCCCCCTTTACCTGTGTACAGTTCTCAGACTTCCCTTTTCGAAGTAGCCTTCTGTAACGACTCTAAAATCAGAAACCCCGGATAGTCCGCTTCAGATCGTCTTTCGCCACTTGATCGATAATAGGCATTCCAGTAACTAATCATTCGTTCTTCGATTCGTTTTATGTATGCCGGATCATCGTGGACGAATTGTTGCTTCACTTCCGGATTCCATTGATCAATTGCCGGTGCGATAATCTCCACGATTTCACGAACATACTCGCTAGCAAGTTCAAGGATATAGGCGAGGATCCATCCGTCTTGTTGATGTGTCTTGAGTAACTGACAAAGGTAATGCTCGCGGATGTGACCGTCATGATGACGCGTGTAGAGACCATATAAAATCGTCCGTTGTGTTGGCGTCAACTGTTCGATTCGCTCTGGCGCGACTTCTGGTACATATACGCGCGTCGGAATCTGTATGCGTTCCTGTTCTAGCTTCACTTCGATTGATCCTGGCGATAGACGTGTCCATTTAAACGGTAGACACGCTTTGACGACTCGAACGTCCTGTTCATATCGTTTAGGGAATGCTGAAATCCATCGGTTCATCTTATTCTCCTTTTATAGGTATACTTGAAATCAGCATCTTTCATTGTTCACCACTTGATTTTTTTTGAAAAGGAACATACTCTTCTTCAAAGCTCATATACCAGTATCCAGAATCATCCTGTTTACATATAGCTCTTCTTAATTCTTTCAATCCTTTTGGATTGAAGCTATACGCAGACACTCTTTCTAAACTAAGTTCTACATCATAATATCGATAAATCATTAAGCAATTCGATTGTTGAACTTCATTCTTTTGGAGGACTAGTTTGTTTAAATATTGAATTCTTCCTGCTGATTCTATGTATTGAGTCCCTATTACATTATGAGGAATATACTCTTTATCCGTTTGTGAGAATAGCTTTTCAATGGTTTCTACATCTTTATTCCAAACATTTTCTCGCTCTAAATGCAAAGCAAGAAATAAGAAATGTTCATCATCGATTCGAGCATCCCACTTCCACCAAGATAAATCCATTGGTCTGGAACGACCCTTAGCCTTATCAAATTTAGAATCTTCTACAAACGCACTAAAACCAAGCATCTCACCAAGATTAGCAAAATAATCTATTTCTCTCTTAGTGAACATAGAACGATTGTGTAATTGAGATAAATTCATTCTTCGATAATTTCGTACATAACCTTCAAAAAATTGCATAAGATCGAAATATTGTTTTTCCAAACGAATCCACCTTTTTTTTATATGATTTATTGAAATTACAAACTAGTATACTAACTAATAGTCTATGTTATTATTTGGTATCAAAAAAGATATAGAGTAAAAAACTCGCTACGGGGGGATTATTATGCCGAATACTAATTGGATAAAACTTAGTCCATTACAAATCGGAAAATATGCAGAGTATTTTGCAAAAATGGAATTTGCATCTTATGGATGCGATGTATACACATCAGAAGTAGATGATCACGGAATAGATTTTATTGTAAAAGATAAAAATGGTCGTTTCTGTGAAGTACAAGTAAAGTCCCTTAGAGGAACCGGTTATGTGTTTATGCAAAAAAACAAGTTCGATATTACTAATAAAAATCTCTATTTGGCTTTATTAATATTTAATGGTGAAAAGTTACCAGAGATTTTTCTTATTCCTGCAACAGCATGGAAAATATCTAATAAAATATTTGTTGATAGAAATTATGAGAAACCCGATCAAAAAAGCAAGCCTGAATATGGAATAAATATATCTAAAAAGAACTATCCCCTTCTTGAAATCTTTAAATTCGAGGACTCTATTCAGGATTTTTTATTAGAAAATGATACTACAAATACTAATTTCTAAAATGTAAATATCATTGATTATAACCAATATTTTCGCTCTTCTTTTTTTCTCTTATTCTTCCTTATACCTTTTTCACACTTTTATCTATATTTTTACTCAATCTTTTTGTCCAACAAAAAACGAGAAAAGTCGGATTATGATTCCGATTCTTCTCGTCTAAAAGGTATTTTATTCTATAAAGAATATAAGCTTATCTTGCTCGTGCATTTATTCATAAAATAATTCACTAACTTATTCAACCGTTACTGACTTCGCCAAGTTACGTGGCTTATCGACGTCACAGTCGCGACCGAGTGCCGCATAGTATGAAATCAATTGAAGTGGCAAGACCGACAAGAGCGGTGACAAGAGTGGCTCGACTGCTGGGATGACGAATGCATCCGTTGGCAATTCAAGACCTTCTGCTGCGATGACACACGCGTTTGCACCACGTGCGACGACTTCCTTGACGTTCCCACGGTTGTTGAGGTGAACGTGTGGTTGTGTCACGAGTGCGATGACTGGTGTGTTGTCTTCGATCAAAGCGATTGGACCGTGCTTGAGCTCGCCACCTGCATATCCTTCTGCTTGGATATACGAGATCTCTTTGAGTTTCAATGCACCTTCCATCCCGACATATGCATCTTGTCCGCGACCGATGAAGAACGCGTTACGTGATTCAGACAAGTACTCTGTCGCGATTTCTTGGAAACGATCTTTTTGAGACATGACCGATTCCATCGCACTTGAGATTTTACCGAGTTCCTTCATGAGATCGAAGTTGACAGCAACCCCTTTCGCTTGAGCGAGGTCAAACGCAAGAACAGCGAGGACAGCGATTTGAGCTGTATACGCTTTTGTTGAAGCAACGGCGATTTCTGGACCCGCATGGAGTAACAACGTCGCGTTTGCTTCACGTGACAATGTTGATCCTGGAACGTTCGTGATCGTCAATGCTGGGTGACCGAGTTTTTTCGCTTCAACGAGAACGGCACGGCTATCCGCTGTTTCACCTGATTGTGAAAGGAATAGGAAGAGTGGTTTCTCTGTCAATAATGGCATGTTGTATCCGAACTCAGAAGAGATGTGGACTTCTGTTGGGATACCAGCGATTTGTTCAATCAACTGTTTTCCGATCAAACCAGCATGGTAGCTTGTTCCGCAACCGATGATGTAGACACGGTCACGACCGAGTACGAGATCACGAACCGATTGGTCGAGTGTGATGTCGCCTGCTTCATTTTGATATTTTTGAACGATGTTGCGGATAACAGCTGGTTGCTCATCCATCTCTTTGAGCATGTAGTGCGCATACGTTCCTTTTTCGATATCTGATGCATCGATTTCAGCCGTATATGCTTCACGCTCTTGGATGTTACCGTCGAGATCTTGGATCGTAACGCTATCACGGGTCAAGATGATCATCTCACCGTCATGCAACTCAACGAATTGATCCGTTACTTGCAACATTGCCATTGCGTCTGATGCGACGACGTTGAATGTCCCGTCACCGAGACCAACGAGAAGTGGTGATTTGTTTTTCGCGACGTATAAGACATCTGGGTTTTCCGCATCAATCAATGCGAGGGCATACGAACCGTGCAAGACGCGAAGAGTTTGACGGAATGCTTCCGCAACATCACCTGTCTCGTTAAAGTTCTTTTCAATCATCTGAACGATGACTTCTGTATCCGTGTCGCTGAGAAGATCGACGTTCAATTCTGCTTTCAACTGCTCATCGTTCTCGATGACGCCGTTGTGCACGAGTGTGAAACGTGTTGAAGCACTTTGATGCGGGTGCGCGTTTGGTACGCTTGGGACACCGTGTGTCGCCCAGCGTGTGTGTCCGATTCCGACTGTTCCGTCTGCCTCTGCAGGAACGACTTCGCGTAGCGCAGCAATCCGGCCTACTTCTTTATGGACTTGAACGCCGTCATTGACGAACGCAAGACCTGCCGAGTCATAACCGCGGTACTCGAGCTTCTCGAGACCTTTTAATAGAATTTCCTTCGTGTTGACCTGTCCAATCATACCTACGATTCCGCACATGTTACATCTCTCCATTTACAAGTATTTCCCTGAAGAGGAAACGGCTCTTGTCGAGAGGATCCCGACCGGTCTGTTTGTCCGCCCAATCACTTGGACGATTTCAGAACGGTTTACGGTATGGATCTGGTACCGGGAGGCATCCGCCGAATGATTCGATAAACCTCCACCTCGTCAGCTTTCCTTAACTTAGGGAAGCCCTGGCGCTTTTTAGTTCCGTCTGACCCCGTTTCTGTCCGACTTCACCATCATACGAACTTTACTTTGAAAAAGCAAGAAAGGTAACGTAGTTGTAACTATTCCCGATATTTCACTAATCAATACGTATAATCCCTATTTTTTGTAAAATTCTCAATCGATTTTTCTAAAAAAATTGCAAAAAAGAAGCAGAGCGATCGCTCTGCTTCAATTCCTTAGTTTTCTTGTAACGCATAATTCTCACGAACAACGTTTGCGATCCGCTCAACGTATGCATCACATGCCTCTTGTGTCGGTGCTTCCGCCATGACACGTACGAGTGGCTCTGTACCTGACGCTCGAACGAGGATCCGTCCGTTACCTGCCATCTCTGCTTCGACTTCTGCAATGATCGCTTGAACGGCAGGACCGCTCATTGCACCATTTTTATCAGAAACACGGATGTTGACGAGACGTTGTGGGAAGATTGGCATCTCAGCAGCGAGTTCCGATAGTTTCTTCCCTGTCGCTTTCATGATTTGCAACAACTGGACGCCTGACAACATACCGTCACCTGTCGTTGAATAATCCATGAAAATGATATGACCTGATTGTTCGCCACCAAGCGTATAGTCATTCTTACGCATCTCTTCAACGACATAACGATCACCGACGGCTGTCTGAAGCGCCGTCATCCCGTGTTCTTCGACTGTTTTATGGAAACCGAGGTTACTCATGACTGTCGCGACAATCGTATTGTCTTTCAGACGACCGAGTTCGTTCAAGTATTTTCCGCAGATAAACATGATTTTATCGCCATCGACGATATCGCCGTTCTCATCAACAGCAATCAAGCGATCGCCATCTCCATCAAATGATAGACCAACATCCGCGCTCTTTTCTTTGACGAAAGCAGCGAGATGTTCTGGATGTGTCGAACCAACACCATCGTTGATGTTGAGTCCGTTCGGAGTTGTTCCGATCGTCGACACTTCTGCTTCCAAGTCACCGAATAGGCGTGGTGCAAGGCTTGACGTCGCACCATGTGCACCATCGATCGCGACATGAATACCTGAGAAGTCTTCATCCGATGTCTGACGAAGCATATGGAGGTATTTTTGCGCACCCTCAAAGTAATCGTGAACGAAGCCGAGTTCTTTACCAGCTGGACGCGGTAACGTATCTTCTACTTCATCGAGTAATGCTTCGATTTCGAGTTCTGTTGCGTCATCGAGCTTAAAGCCATCTGAGCCGAAGAACTTGATTCCGTTATCTTCAACTGGATTGTGTGAAGCAGATATCATAACTCCTGCTGTCGCATCCATTGTTTTTGTCAGATACGCGACACCCGGTGTCGAGATGACACCAAGACGCATGACTTCTGCACCGATCGATAAAAGACCAGCGATGAGCGCGTTCTCAAGCATTTGACCAGAAACACGTGTATCGCGCCCAATCAACACTTTTGGTCGTGTGCTTTCGTGTTTCGTCAACACGTAACCACCTGTTCGACCAAGACGGTACGCAAGCTCCGGTGTCAATTCTACGTTTGCGACGCCGCGTACGCCGTCAGTTCCAAAATACTTACCCATGTGTTATTTCCTCATTTCACTAATTTGTTTTAATTGGTCGGAACAGAAGTCCGGGGAACAGCTTTCAGCGTGACATCCATATTATCAGGACGCAAGACATCAAAGGCTTTTGACGTCTGATACGAGATCGGCAATCCATGTGTTCCTTCCTTCAGTCCTGTTACGTCGATGACCGCTTTGATATCTGTTGCATCGATCGTTGCTAAATCAGATTCTTTCCCACGGACGACAACATCAATCGTTTGATTGTAATCAATCGTATATTTCGATTCATCAAATCCATTCAATGTAACGTTCACACCCGAAATCGTTTTTTCAGCTCGATCCTCAACGGTTTCCGTCGTCGACTTGGCATTTTCCTTTTCGACGACGATATTGACTGTAACACGCGTCGGATCCATCGCTGTTGCATTTTCTGGTTCAACGAGTTTGACTGTTTTTTCAGTCGTCTTCGTTAATCCTTTCAACGAGACAGCTTCTGTATCAACAGAACCAATGCGTTCTAATTCTTCTTTTGTTCCATATAAACGAGCTTGTGTCGTGACAGGAACAATTTTAATGACGGTATAACCTTTTTTGACATTGTCTTTTGTTTTCACATTGATCGGTACCGTCTTACTTTCCTTATAGATCGGTACTGTGATTTCTAATTGCTCTGGTTGGTACGATGCATTAATCGTATTTCCATTTGCATCGGTCGCTTTTGCATTGAACGTCTCTTTAAACGTCTCTGCTCGACCTGTTACATCGATTGGAACTTGAATCGCTGAAATTGCCTGTAGCTTCTCTGCCCCACCCGTGACTTCGACCGTTTGTTGGTTCGGCTGTGCTTCACCTACGACATATCCTTCAGCGATTTTATTTTTATTTAGTAAGGCAACTTGTACCGGTACTTCCTTTGTAATCTTCTTATCAAGGAAGACTTCAATCGTCTGTTGTTTTGGTGTCACTTCGACATCTTTCCCGAAGCCGGTTGCCGTGACACGGACACGGTGATATCCGGGATCAAGTCCTTTTAAATCAATCGATAATCCAAAATCCTGAACGAGCCGAAGCATCGTCAAGCTACTCGAAGGACCTTTAACGGTCACTTCCATACTATCTGGAATATTATAAGCGACCCACTGCGATTCATCGTACTGGACTGTGATTGGCACATCAAATTTCGTTGAACCTTGTCCTGCGATCGGTAAGAGGCTAGCCGCATCACTTTTTCCTGTCGTATTCGAACCTGCAACCATCAGATACAACATGACGGCTAAGGCGACAGCGACAATGCGTAAGAACCAGCGTTCATTGAACCACTTTTCGAACATTATTTTTTCGCCCCCATCCAGTTCAAGAAGGAAGTATTCGTCGGTTCGACCTTGACGATTGTCTCAAGCAACTTCGTCCGTAAGGATTCTTCATCAAGTTCTCGGTACAGGCGTCCGTTGATGGCGAGAGAAACGCCACCTGTTTCCTCTGAGACGACGAGTGTGACACTATCCGTTACCTCACTGACTCCGATTGCTGCCCGGTGACGTGTGCCCAAATCTTTTGAAATATGTGCGCTCTCTGACAGCGGTAAGTAACAGGCAGCAGCTGCTAACTTGCCTTGCTGGACAATGACAGCACCATCATGAAGTGGCGTATTCGGAATGAATAAGTTGATCAAGAGTTGACTTGTGATTTGCGAGCCGAGCGGAATGCCTGTCTCGACGTATTCACTTAGTCCTGTCTCACGCTCAATCGTCACGAGCGCTCCGATACGACGCTTCGACATGTATTGAGCAGACGATACGAGCGCATCGACGATTCGAACTTGCTCATCTTCATCACTGATCGCACTGCGTGAGAAGAATTTACTCGTTCGTCCGAGGTGTTCGAGTCCACGTCGGAGCTCGGGTTGGAAAATGATGATGATCCCTAGTAACCCGTAAGTGATGATTTGATTCAGTAAGAATTGCAATGTTTTGAGTCCAAAAAAGCCGCTCAGGAACCAACTGATCAAAATGACCGAGATGCCTTTAATGAGCTGGACAGCTTTCGTCCCTTTGACGATGATCATGAGACGGTAGATGACGAACGTCACGACCGCGATATCAATCACATCATTAATATAATCGTACCAATGTACGTTTTCTCCCAGTTTCAACAATTGAAATTGAAGTGGTTGCCAGCTGAAGTAATTCACCAACCGTGCCCCCTAACTCATCTGATTTAAACAGTTTCCATTATAGCACAAAGGGACGAGTTCGACTCGTCCCAGCTGATTATTGAAATAGACGCTTGATTCCGTACCATACGCGTTCAAATAATTGATCGATTTCCTTAATTTCTCCAGTCACACTACCAGCACTCGCCGTGTAGGCTTTCCCGTCAACGGTCATGACGTCGCCATTGACTTTCCCTTCGATTCGGACGTTTCCACCTTCGACGTAAAGATCCTGATCGACTGTGACGCCTTTCGGGACGACAACTTCGCCATTTTGAGCGACGATACCTGGTGCATTCGTATAGGATAAGTCATGTTCTTCTTGTGCCATATAACCACCCAGGCTACCGACCGACAAGAGTAAGAACACAGCCGCTGCCGCGAGCAATGGGTACTGCTTCATCTTCCCTCCAAAACGAGACGGTTGTGGTTGGTGTAGCAAAGCAGCGCTTGGCATATCCACCTGGTCGGGCAATTGTGCCAGCACGCGGGATGTAAAATCTGCCGATAATTTGGGCGCTGGAAGTTGACGTAGTCGAGCATCAAGGAGCCGATACTCTTCGAACTCGTCCATCGCGTCTGCTTCCCGTAACTCTGCTTCTAATCGCTCGAAGTCCTCAGGTGGTTGGTTTTGATCTAAATAATCCTGGATCCGTTCATGTACATGCTCTCGTGACATGGTGAGTTCCTCCTTCTCATCGTTTAGCAAAATGCTTTTTCAGCGCTTCCCGTCCACGATGAATTCTAGTTTTGACAGTAGCGACTGGTAATTCGATCATTTCACTGATTTCTTTCAGTGATAGATCTTCTACATATTTCAGGACGAGTGGGACACGGTATTTTTCTGGTAAAGCTGCAATCGCATCCCCGACTTCGTTTCGTTGCTCGTTATCGACCACTTGGTCCTCCGGCAAGGTGTCCTTGCTCTCGAGTTGTGAATACAATGTCAGTCCTTCAGTACCTGACATCTCAGCATCAAGAGAATAATCAGGTTTCTTTTTCCGTAATCGGTCAATCGATACGTTTGTAACGATTCGGTATAACCAAGTTCGGAACTTCCATTGTGCATTATACGAATCAATCTTCGTAAATACACGGATAAAGGCTTCTTGTGTCGCATCCTCCGCTTCCATTCGATCGCGCAAGACACGGAAAGCCACAAGAAAGGCACCTTCCTTATATAGATCAACAAGTGCCGCGAACGCATCACGGTCTCCTTGTTTCACTCGCTCGATTAAGCGTAGTGTCGTTTCTTCCACTTTGAATACCCCCCGCTCTATGCGGTCAATCTCTTATACGAAGTCGACCGATAAATGTTTCATCTCCTTTTAAATTGTAACAAAAAAAACTTGAACCCCGATGAAAAGAGTTCAAGTTCTAACCATTATTTTACTAAGCGATGTGTTTCCATTGCCAAAAGTAAATCGCCAATCAGCTCATTCGCAAGCTCTGCAGTACCGTTTCCTTCTTCAAGTAACGGATTCACTTCAACGAATTCAGCAGCGATAAAGTCTTCTGCTGTTGCGCAATGCTGTAACACAGTCTTCGCATCATCTAAGAAGATACCATCAGCGACACGTGTTCCTGTACCAACGACGAGTGATGGATCAAGACCATCCATATCGAAGCTTAAATAAAAAGCATCCGTTGTTTCTTTCAAATAAGCAATTGCTTCTTCCATGATTGCATCCATTCCCCGCGTTCGGATCGCTTCCATATCATAGACACGAATACCAAGACGATCAATCAACTCTTGTTCGCCTGGATCGACGTCACGTAATCCGATGAAAACGAGATGCTCTGGTTGCAATTTGACATCTGTCCCTCCGACTTCCGTTAAGCGCTGATGTCCTTCCCCAAGGGCTACAGCGAGCGGCATGCCGTGGATGTTACCAGAAGGTGATGTTTCAGGTGTATTCAAATCACCGTGTGCATCGAACCAGATGACCCCAAGACGTGGCACAGTCTGGCGAAGACCTGCAATCGTTCCGATCGCCATGCTGTGATCACCACCGACAAGTAACGGAAAACGTTGTTCCGATAACGCATCACGAACAATCAGGTGCAAGTCATTCGTCGTATGGACGACTCCTTCGAGACGTTTCAGTTTCGGATCTTCTTCTCGGACTGCATCTTCGGATAAGACAGCCGCTTCCCCGTAGCGAACTGCTTCTTGTCCCCGTGCTTCGAGTGTCGCTAGTAGACCAGCTTTTTCGACAGCTGCAGGTCCGTGTTCAGTGCCCGGCTTTCCTTGTCCATAACGATACGGTACGCTGATATACGCGATATTCATTCGATATTCCCCCTATGTCATAGTCACTTCTACACATATTGTAAGCGGTAACAAACAAGTGGTTCAACTCGACAAAATGACGCATGAATATACAAAAAAACACCGTGAAGGGAATCACGGTGTTCTTGCGTACGTACTCTGGTTATGCTTGGCATTTCATATAAAAAAAACTTAAGACGAACGAAACTCGCTTAAGATCTTTAAATAAAATTGGTGGAGCCTAGCGGGATCGAACCGCTGACCTCCTGCGTGCAAGGCAGGCGCTCTCCCAGCTGAGCTAAGGCCCCAAAAAGAAAAAGCGGAAGACGGGATTCGAACCCGCGACCCCGACCTTGGCAAGGTCGTATTCTACCACTGAACTACTTCCGCAAGAAATGAGCCATGCAGGATTCGAACCTGCGACCCTCTGATTAAAAGTCAGATGCTCTACCAACTGAGCTAATGGCTCGACATGGTGGGGGGGGGCGGATTCGAACCGCCGAACCCGAGGGAGCGGATTTACAGTCCGCCGCGTTTAGCCACTTCGCTACCCCCCCAGTTTGTCTAGGAAACTTATACAATTGAGAAAAAACAGTGCCGGCAACAGGAGTCGAACCCGCGACCTACTGATTACAAGTCAGTTGCTCTA